>CAJJDI010000009.1 GCA_905182835.1 uncultured Flavobacteriaceae bacterium
GTGCAATAGACAATTCCTTTTCTGTGGCTTCACTTATGGCTTTTGCGGCAACTGGAAATCCTGCAGTATTAACTGCATCTGGAGTAGAAATGGTTAAACCTGAAGAGGTAAGATCAGTAGAATTTGGATATAGAGGTAAATTATCTAGAACATTTTTAGTTGATTTTAGTGTATACAAAAATGAGTATACTAATTTTATTAATACTCAAGCGGTATTATCTCCTTTATACGGAACGGTTGGTGACAACGCGCTATCTGTATTAGCAATGGTTAATGGAGATTACGAAACTTGGAGTGTATATACAAACTCTGATGCAGAGATCAATTCTTGGGGTGGTGCTATAGGGGTATCCACTAAAATATTTAATGGTTTTGATATAAGTGCAAACTATACTAAATCAATATTAGATTTTGACGCAGATCTCAATCCAGATTTCGCAACTAACTGGAATACTCCAGAACATAAAGTTAAAGGACAGTTTGGACATCCAAAACTTTTCAAAAACTTTGGATTCAATGTTGCTTGGAGATATAATAGTGAGTTCTATTGGGAAGCAACTTTCGGTGAAGGTGAAGTTCCTGCAAACCACGTATTCGATGCTCAGGTTAGCTTAACACTACCTAAGCTTAATACTGTATTAAAAGCTGGTGCTGCCAATCTTGGTGGAAACGAATACTTCACAGCATTCGGATCTGGTCTTATAGGTTCTCAATATTACCTTTCTTTAACTATTAATAACCTATAAAATGAAATAATTACATTATAATAAAAGCACTTCTTAATCTTAAAAGAAGTGCTTTTATTATAATATAGAATATTATAACTAAACCATTAAATAAATTAAATTATGAAACTAAAAAATCTTAATTACTTAATGCTATCGATGACATTATTTGTCTTTACAGCTTGTATTGAAGACGATATGGATTCACCAGCTTACAGTGACGTGTATGTGGAAATCACATCAGGTTCTGCTGACTTTACAAACATGGTTGCATTAGGAGCAACAGTTACCGCAGGATATACTGACGGTGCTTTGTTTTACGAAGGACAGAAAAACTCATTTCCAAATATAATGTCTGGAGTTATGAGTCAAGCTATCGAAAACCAATCTGGTAATACTTTCTCCCAACCTTACACGGATGATAATATTGGAGGTTTATTAATAGGTGGGCAACCATTTAACGGTTCAAGACTGTTTTTTAATGGTGCTGGGCCAGCAAGTTTACCAGGTACAACAACTACAGACGCTTTAAATGTCCAAGCAGGACCATACTCAAATATGGCTGCTCCAGGAGTTAATGCTGTTCATATGTTAGCACCAGGTTATGGTAGCTTCGCTGGATTACAAGTGGGTCAAGCAAACCCTTACTATGTAAGAATGGCTTCGTCACAAGAAGCAAGTATTCTTGGAGACGCAATAGCTCAAGCTCCTTCTTTTGTGAGTTTATGGTCTGGTTTTAGTGATGCTTTAGCTTATGCTACTGACGGAGGAACTAACGTTCCATTACCAGATTTAACTTCTGCACAAGGATTTGGATTTGCTTTTGGCACAACAGCTGGAAGTTTAAATGCATATGTAGCTAATGGTGTTGTAATTAACGTTCCTGATGTTACTAACAATCCATTCTTTAACACAATTCCATGGAATCCAATTCCTTTAGACGCAGCAACTGCAGGCGCTATATCTGGAGCATTTGCTCCATACAATGGGGCTTTAGATGCTTCGGTAGGTTTATATGCTGCTACAGGTGGTGCTTATGGTATTTCACAAGCAGAAGCAGATTTAAGATATCTATCAGTTGAAGCTGGACCTGCAAACCCTATACTTATTAATGATGAAGAACTTACTGTAATTGACTTAACTCCTTTTGGAGGTCCAGTACTTCCTAATCTTAGACATACAAATTCTAGTGATAAAATTTTACTGTCTACATCGGCAATTCTTGGGACACAAGCTGATCCAAATAATCCAACTTTGGTTTGGGGTGTTTCAGTTCCTTTAGATGATACTAGAGTTTTAACTGGAAGCGAAATATCTGCTTTACAAACATCAATCGCTGGAATGAATTCAACAATTGATGCTTTAGCACCAGCTGGATGGGCAAGGTTTGATGCTCATGCATTTTTTAATGAAGTTGTTGAGCAAGGAGTTCAATTTGATGATTATACTATGACTGGTGATTTAGTCTTTGGAGGTTTCTTCTCTTTAGATGGAATTCATCCAACAGCAAGAGGAAATGCTTTGTTGTCTAACAAGATAATGGAAGCAATTGATGCTACTTATGGGTCTAATTTATCAGATGCTGCTGCAGTTGCAGGAGATTACCCAACGAATTATCCTGCTACAATGAATTAGAAATATTTCAAATTAAATATTAAAAAAAACCCTGTAGTTTTACTGCAGGTTTTTTAATTGATACTAACCCTAATCAAATTAATTATGAAACTAAAAAATCTTAAATATTTATTTCTATCAATGACATTGATAGTATTTAATTCTTGTGAAGAAGAAGATGATGAAACTGGAATGATTGTTCAGGAGATGGTAGAAATCACATCAGGTTCTGCTGACTTCACTAGAGTGGTGTCTTTAGGAGCTTCAATCACTGCAGGATTTACTGACAATGCATTATTTTTTGCTGGTCAACAAAACTCTTACCCTAACATTATGGCTGGGGTTATGAGTCAATCTATTGATAATTCAGCAGCAACTAATTTTACTCAACCTTATATGGATGACAATATTGGTGGGCTATTATTCTACGGAAATCAAATTACTAGTCCAAGATTATATTTTAATGGTGCTGGACCTGCAGTTTTACCTGCTACCCCTACTACTGAAATAACAAATTTTACTCCAGGACCCTATAGTAATTTAGGTGTGCCTGGTGCTCAAGCAGTACACTTGCTTGCACCTGGGTACGGAAATCTTGCTGGAGTGCCTACAGGATTAGCGAACCCTTACTTTGCAAGAATGGCTTCTAGTCCTAATGCTAGTGTTTTAGAAGATGCTATGGCACAAGCTCCAACATTTGTTACGTTATGGTCTGGAGGGAATGATGCTTTAGGCTATGCTGTTTCTGGTGGTACTTCAGAACTTACAGATCCTGACTATTTTGATTTTGCTTTTGGAAGTACAATAGGTGCTTTAGCTCAAGTTGCTCCAGGTGGATTAGTAGCGAACATTCCAGATGTAACATCGATTGCTTATTTAAATACTGTACCTTATAATGCAGTACCATTAGATGCTGGCACTGCTGGCGCTTTAAATGGTGGATTTGCTCCATATAACGGAGGTTTAGCCGTAGCTCAAGCATTTGGTTTAATTACAGCTGAAGAAGTTGCTGCAAGAACAATAACTTTTGCTGAAGGGCAAAATGCGGTTACTATGGTAGATGAATACTTAACAGATTTATCTGCATTAGGATTACCATCTTACAGACAAGCAACAATGAATGATAAAGTTGTATTGACAGCCGCAACATTTATTGGAACATCTGCAGGTGGACCTTTTGATATAAATGGTGTCTCTGTTCCTTTAGCAGATAATTGGGTTTTATCTTCGGATGAAGTTATGGAAACTCAAACTGCTACTGCAGCATTCAATGCTACTATCGCTGCTTTAACATCTCAATATGGATGGGCGTTTATAGATACACATGCGGTATTAAATGAAGCTGTAACGCAAGGAATTCAGTTTGATGACTATACGATGACTGGAGATCTTGTATTTGGTGGATTATTTTCTTTAGATGGAGTACATCCAACCGCAAGAGGTAATGCGTTAATTGCTAACAAAATGATGGAAGCTATTGATGCTCAATATGGGTCTAACTTATCGGATGCTGCAGTAAAAGCTGGAGATTATCCAACAAATTATTCCCCTACAATGAATTAAAGTATAAACAAATTATTATTTAAAAAAACCTGTAGAGATTCTACAGGTTTTTTTATTTTAAAATAATTGGGAACTTTTACATATTTTTTGAAAAAATTATTGAATTTTTTTAGAGAAAAAATCTATCTTTGCAACTTGAAAGTAAATTATTAAATAAATACCTACAAAATGTCTACAATTACAGGAAAAATTTCGCAAATAGTTGGGCCAGTAATCGATGTGGAATTCGATGCTAGTAACGGATTACCTAAAATATACGATTCTTTAGAGATCAAAAAAAGTGATGGCACTTTACTAGTATTAGAAGTTCAATCTCATATTGGAGAAAATACAGTAAGAACTATAGCAATGGATTCTTCTGATGGACTTAGTAGAGGAGTTGAGGTTACATCAACGAACTCTCCTATTCAAATGCCAATTGGTGATGATGTTTATGGTAGATTATTTAATGTAATTGGAGATCCAATTGATGGTTTAGGAGATTTACCTAAATCAGGAGATAACGGTCTTCCTATTCACAGAGAAGCACCAAGGTTTGAAGATCTGTCTACTTCTACAGAAGTTTTATTTACTGGAATTAAAGTAATTGACCTTATAGAGCCTTATGCAAAAGGTGGTAAAATTGGTTTATTTGGAGGTGCAGGAGTTGGTAAAACTGTACTTATTCAAGAGCTAATTAATAATATTGCTAAAGGTCATGGTGGACTTTCTGTTTTTGCAGGAGTTGGAGAAAGAACTAGAGAAGGAAATGACCTTCTTAGAGAGATGTTAGAATCTGGAATTATCAAATATGGAGATGACTTTATGCACTCGATGGAAGAAGGTGGATGGGATCTAAATAAAGTAGATAAAAATGTTATGAAAGAATCAAAAGCTACATTTGTTTTTGGTCAAATGAATGAACCTCCTGGAGCTAGAGCTCGTGTTGCTTTATCAGGACTTACTATTGCTGAATATTTTCGTGATGGAGCTGGAGAAGGTCAAGGAAAAGATGTGTTATTCTTCGTAGATAATATTTTTAGATTTACTCAAGCTGGATCTGAAGTTTCTGCATTACTTGGAAGAATGCCTTCTGCAGTAGGATATCAACCTACACTAGCATCAGAGATGGGTGCTATGCAAGAAAGAATTACTTCTACTAAGAATGGATCGATTACTTCGGTTCAAGCGGTTTATGTACCTGCGGATGATTTAACAGATCCTGCACCAGCGACAACATTTGCTCACTTAGATGCAACAACTGTACTTTCTAGAAAAATTGCTGAGCTTGGAATATATCCTGCAGTTGATCCATTGGATTCAACTTCAAGAATTCTTTCCGCGGATATACTTGGTGATGATCATTATAATTGTGCTCAAAAAGTAAAAGAACTATTACAAAGATATAAAGAGCTTCAAGATATTATAGCTATTCTTGGTATGGAAGAATTATCGGAAGAGGATAAAATGGCAGTTGGTAGAGCTCGTAGAGTTCAAAGATTTTTATCTCAACCATTTCATGTAGCTGAACAGTTTACTGGGATTCCTGGAGTATTGGTTGATATTAAAGAAACTATTAAAGGGTTTAATATGATTATGGATGGTGAATTAGATCATCTTCCTGAAGCTGCTTTCAACTTAAAGGGAAGTATTGAAGAAGCTATTGAATCTGGAGAAAAAATGTTAGCAGAAGCGTAAATCATAAATTTAAGTTTAAATGTATTTAGAAATTATATCCCCAGAGTTTACATTATTTAGCGGAGAAGTTACTTCGGTAACTGTACCAGGTGTTGATGGAGAATTTGAAATGTTAAATAACCACGCTTCAATTGTTTCTACTTTAAAGGAAGGTTTCATCAAGATTTATGGCGACATAATAATAGAAGAAAGTCTAAAAGATAAATTTCAAAAAGGCCCACAGAAAGGAACATTCCTTCCAATTAACTCTGGAACAGTAGAGCTTAAAGAAAATAAAATTATTGCTTTAATAGATTAATTTCTAATTAAACCTTTTTTATCACATTCGTCACTATTCCCCAAATAACAAATTCATTATCCTCTGTTATTTCTATTGGTTTAAAATCAGAATTTTCTGGCTGTAACCAAAGTTTACCTTTTTTTATTAAAAGTCTTTTTACCGTAAATTCTCCATCAATAAAACAAACTGCGATTTTATTATTTTCAGGTTCAATACTTCTATCAATTACTAATAAATCGTTGTCGTCCAGTCCTGCACCTATCATAGATTGACCACTAACTCTTGCGAAAAAAGTAGCTTCTTTATTTTTTACTAACTCGCTATCTAGGCTAATTCTATTTTGTTTGAAATCATCTGCTGGAGACGGAAATCCAGCTGCAATTCCTGAATTGATAATTATTGTTCCCTCACCTAAACTAGGTTTTGGAATAAAAAAATGAAGAGCTTTAGATTTTGTTGTCATTATTTTACTTTAATTATATCTTGTAAGTTAGTGGTGTAGTTTGGAGACAAATAATCTTGTTTCATTTTCCAGGTTTTTTTTAAATCTTGATTAGCAAGTTTTATTTTATTGCTAAACTTATAATTTATTTTGTCAATAGCATTCATAAGCGGTTGGTGATTGGAATTTTCCCAGTCAAATATATTTAATTGATAGTTGTTAGAAGGCACCAATCCTGTAAGTATAATTCCTGCCTTCTTGTATGCAATCCCTTTCTTAAATACGCTCTCAATCGCTTTTATGGCATAATTACTAAGTACAAGAGAAGAGTTCGTTGGGTATGGTAAACTAATTGCTTTAGTCGCATAATGTTGTTTTAAATCTTCTCTAAAAGAATTACTTCTAAGTAAAATTATAATCATGTGACAATGAGATTTTTGTCGTCGTAGTTTTTCCCCTGAAACAAAAGAAAAAGTAGAAATACGCTCTTTAATACTCTCAATATCAAATAGTGGTTTTTCAAAAGTTCTTGTAGTTGCAATAGATTTTTTTGATTTTTGAACTTCTAAATTAAGGGTGGGGATTCCTAATAAATCTCTTTGTAATCTAGATTCTACAACGGACATATTAGACTTGACCCAGCTCTCTGGAAGTTGAGTGAAGTCATATGCATTTTTACATCCTTTCATTGATAGTCTATTACTTAGTTTACTCCCTATGCCCCAAATATCTTTTATTTTCGTCCACTTTAAAGCATTTGTTATTTTTATTTCAGAGTCAATAACATACACCCCATTGGTCTCAACAGGATATTTTCTAGCAATTTTATTAGCCACCTTAGATAATGCTTTTGTAGGTGCAATACCTACACATGTTGGTATTCCTGTCCACTTCAAAATTCTATCTTTAATTATGACGCCATAATTGGTTAAATCATAATTCTCAAAGCCATCTAGTTTTAGAAAAGACTCGTCTATACTATAGACCTGAATATCTGGTGTAAACTGTTTAAGTATTGACATAACTCTACTACTCATGTCTCCATATAAGGAATAGTTTGAGGAAAGGATTTGTACATTATGTGTATTCAAAAGCTTTCTATACTTAAAAATAGGAGCTCCCATTGGTATTCCTAATTCTTTAGCTTCATCACTTCTAGAAATAATACACCCATCATTATTGGATAAAATTACTATTGGCTTATGTTGAAGGCTTGGATTAAAAACACGCTCACAAGAGGCATAAAAATTATTACAATCGACAAGTGCAAACATGAAATAAATATAATGTTTGAAACAAAACATATACAGGCATTAAGTATTTATTATTAACAAAATATAGAATTGAAAAAGTAATTGATTAGTTTTGAGCAAATTAAAAAATAAAGATGAAAAATATTGCCTCGCTAGTATTGCTAATTGTCATAAACTCTATAGCTCATTCGCAAGAAAAACAAATAGATCTTAAAGAAATAACCGTTATCTCTTCTCCTAGAATTGAGTTGCCATTTTCTGAAAATTCAAGAACTATACAGGTTATATCAAAAGAAGAGATTATTGAAAGTCCAGCAAATAATGTGGCTGAATTATTACAGCAGGTTGCAGGAATAGACATAAGAAGAAGAGGAGTTTCGGGTATGCAGGCGGACTTATATATTAGAGGTGGAGGGTTTGATCAAACTTTGCTTTTAATAGATGGAATTAAGGTAGAGGATGCTCAGACAGGTCACCACACAATGAACATGGCGTTACCAATTGAAGTAATAGAAAGAATAGAAATAATAAAAGGTGCTGCATCAAGAGTGTACGGGCAAAATGCTTTTACTGGAGCTATAAATATTATAACCTCTAAGGCGGTAGAAAATGTAGTTTCATTAAATATAGAATCTGGATCATACGAACAAAAAAATGCATCTGTTACAATTAGCAGAAAGTATGATGATCAATCTATACTTCTTCATTATTCAAATAATAGCTCTGATGGACATAAGTATAATACTGATTATAAAAATGAAAATTATTTTCTAAAAAATAGTTTTCAAATCAAAGGATTACCTGTAGAAATGATATCCTCTTTTAATGAAAGAAAATTTGGTGCTAATGGGTTTTATGCAAGTCCTGAAGCTACAGATCAATACGAAGAAACTCAAGCTAGTTTACTGGGCTTTACAACTAAAATAATTAAGAATAGTTTAATTATTAAACCTAAATTATATTGGAAAAGAAATCAAGACATGTATGTATACTTAAGAGATAATCCTTCGGTATATAGAAACTTGCATATTACAAATAAAATAGGAGCAGAATTAAATGGCTCCTATGAATCAAATAGTGGGATAACAGGATTTGGAATTGGTGTATCATCTGTCAAATTATCAAGTAATAATCTAGGGAACAGGAAAAGAACAATGGTTAATTTGTTTTTAGAACATCAAATGAAGTTTGCAGAAAACAAAATTGATTTAACTCCTGGGGTAGCTTTTAGTTATTTTTCTGATGTATCCACAAATAAAAATTATCAAAATAATTTTTTTAGAAATTTCTTTATGTATCCTGGGGTTGATATTGGCTATGTAGTAACAGATAATATTAAATTATACAGTAATGTAGGGTATACTTATAGAGTCCCAACATACACAGATTTGTATTATAGTAGCCCTACAACACTTGGAAATGAAAACTTAAATCCGGAAAAGGCTTTTACTCAAGAAATAGGGTTTCGTTACAATAAAGATAATTTCAACTTTACATTGACACTTTACAATAGAGATGCCTCCGACGTGATTGATTATGTGAAAAATGTAGAAGCATCTCCATGGGAAGCATTTAATATAAGAGAGATAAACACAAAAGGTTATGAATTAGGCTTGACATATAATTTCTATCTTGCTGCTTTTTTAAATCATAGTATAAAAATAGGATACAGTAATATAGAAGATGATTTAAAACAGACTGATTTTAATTTTTCAAGATATTCTCTTAATTCTTTAAAAAACCATATAACAACTTCTTATTCATTTGAAATAAAAAAGAATTTAGAAAGTTCAATTGTATATAAATATGCGGAAAGAAATTCTGGTGAAGATTATTCTGTAATGGATTTTAAGATAAGTTATACTTTAAATAAATATAACATATACATTACAGGTAATAATTTGTTTGATACAGTTTACAGCGAAACTAACTTAGTTGAAATGCCGGGTAGAAATGTTCTTGCAGGGCTTAATGTTAAGTTTTAAAAAGCACATTCACCTTTTTAAAAATCAAATCTGTTTCCCAGCCCCTATATTGTAAATAGGTGACAAACTTTTTTTTACTGCTTAAGTCAGTCTCATTGTTTAAGTTATTGAATTTTTTTAATGCAATTTCATCAAAAGTTTCCATATAGTCATTGTCATTAATTTGACCTATTGCGTTATTGATAAGAAAAGAGGTTATATTTCTTTGAAACAATTCATTTCGGAGCTTAATCTTTCCCCATTTTTTTATTCTAAATTTCCCTCGAACAAAACTAAAGACAAATCGCTCTTCATTTAAAAAATCATCTTTAATTAACTCTACTATAACATTATCATGTAGGCTATACGGTATTTTCATTAACTTCATTTTATCAACAACCTCTTTATGACACCTGTCTTGATAGACACAATATCTCTGGAGTTTTTTTACAATATCAGATTGCCTAAATAATTCGCTCATAATGTTTAGCTATAAACGATAGTTTACAGAAAAAATAAAATTTGTTCCAGGTGCAGAAATTCCAGAAGAATATGGTCGATATAACTTATTTGAAATATTCTCTAACGATACAGTGAAAAGAAAGTTTTTATCAAGCTCATATAATGCTCTTAAGTTTAAAGTATGCCAAGCTGGTGAATAAGGGTTACCATTATTGTCTAAGGCATATAAGTATGGTTTATCTCTTTCTGAGCTAGATAATTTAGAAAATGGTAGTTTTGAGTTATAATTAAAAAATAAATCAATTTTTGTTTTCAACTTTGAATAAATAAAATGAACATTTCCAAAATGTGGAGACACATGTCTTACTGACGTATTTGCGGATTCATCTAAATCTCTTTGCTCTCCATTTAGGTAATTATATTGAGTTTTAAAATTAAAATTATCTGAGATATTTATTTTAAGACCTGTTTCAAATCCATAAATCCAAGATTTTGATCCATTTTGGATTGCGTAAATATCACTAAGTTCTCCATCATAAATCATTTGATCAATAATTACCGAACTGTTTGGGTCATCTTCGTTAACCATTAAACTGAATGGGCTTCTAATCATGCTATTATACAGGTGAGTATAATAAACAGCAAAGTCAAAATTAATTTTTGAATTAACACTTACTAAACTCCCGAGCTCTAATCCAAAAGATTTTTCAGGTTTTAAATCAGGGTTAGGAACAACAACCATTCCTGGCGCAGAATCAAATATTTTTCCAATATCGTCAATATTTGGAGCTCTAAATGCTGTAGTAATATTAAACTTCCATTGAAAGGTGTTGTTTTGAACCCAGCTTATACCAAGCGCACCAGTTAATGCCCCTGTACTAAGGTTGGCATTTGAAAACGGAAAATTATAATACGAATTATTGTCTGTTAAATCAGCATTAATTTTTATATGACTATACCTTAGTCCAGATTGAATAGTTAACTCTTTACTGGGCCTGTACTTATAGCTTAAATAACTTGCAAATGATTGCCAAGTTGAACCATCTGGATACCTTGTTGCAATTGATGAAAAACTACTATCAGTCAAGTTTTTTGAAAACGCGTTGGAACTAACCTTATTATTTAAATATTCCGCTCCGTATGAAAAATAGGACTTTTCATTATAAGCTTTTTCAAAATCTATATTCAATGAAAATATATTTACTTGTTCTTTAAATTGCTTTTGATCATCTGAGTTAATTTTTCTACTGAATCGACTTTCATTAAACTTTTGATAAGCAGTTGTTAAAATTAATTTATCATACAGAGGGGAATTTAAACTTTCTTTCTTAATTCTAGAATTAATCAGTAACCATTTTTGCGGACCATAATACCACTCCCCGTAATGGAGTTGATTAGTATCATTGTTATATCTAATCAGCCTGTCATACCTTGGTATATTAGATGTTGAAGAGTAATGAATGCCAAAGTCATATTCTATTTTATCTGTTTTTAACAGAAATTTTTGCATGAAATTAAACTGAGAATACCCAGTATTTTTTTGTATTCTCGGATCTGAATTACTGGTAATTACATCTTCCCCATTCACCTGTTCAACATATTCAGGTCTGAGATAATCCGAAGGGCCATTACTACCCGTTTTAAGATCATCAAAATCAGAAATACTAAAGCTAGTAAGACTAGCAAAATTTTTCAATCCAATGTTAAAATCTAAATGACCAGTTTTCTCATTATTTGCACTAGAGTTTCTAGAAACTAAGTTTGATTTAAAATAGGTTGAATCTGTAGCAGAAAGTATTGGTGTTTTAGTTTGAAAATTCATAGCTCCTCCAATTGCATCACTACCATAGATAACGGAACTAGAGCCAAGAACTATTTCTGTGTTTTGTATATTAAAGGGGTCAATAGAAATGACATTTTGTATGTTTCCTCCCCTGAAGATTGCATTATTCAGTCTAACACCATCAACTGATAGAGTTAATCTATTCGTGGAAAAACCTCTAATCATAGGACTACCGCCACCTAATTGACTTTTCTGAATATACACATTACCACTTGTGCTTAGTAAGTCTGCGCTAGTTTGAGGGTTGCTTAAGACTATATCTTCAGAAGAAATAAATATTACTCTTTGAGAAATTTCTTTAAGATTTTGAGAGAATTTAGATGCAGAAATAACAATTTCATCTAATGATTTAAGATCAGAATTAAGAAAAATCTCGTCTTTTAAATTACTATCGTACAAAATAAAAGAATCGACATATGACATGTGAGTTATAAAAATTATCTCATTCTTAGTAAACCCATTTAATGATAGTTTTCCATCTAAATCAGAATATTTTTGATTTAAAACAATATTAGAATCACTCTTTTGATAAAATACTACACCGGAAATTGACTCCCTGGTAAGGTTGTCTTTAACATAAACGTCCTGTGATAGAACATTTATAAAAAACAAAAAAACTATTAAATTTAAAATGCACTTCATTAATCAGCAAAAATTTGGTTTAACACTATTAAAGATTTGGGATCTTTAAATCCATCAACATGCAATTTAAAATAAATTAAGATATTTTTTAGTATGTCTTTTTTATTTATTTTATCTATAAACGGCAGCTTATTACTATCAAATTTTATGCCTAAAATAGTTTTAAACAAAACTAAGCTATCTCCCTGTATAACATATTTACTGTTCTTAGATGTTTCAAACAAACCCTCCTCTAAATTAAAGTAATTGTAACTCATGTTTGTGCAATCTGGATAAAAGCCTAAATAATGCGTTATTTTCATTAAAAAAATCAAATAAAAAGAAGAACTATCCTCAGACTTATCATACCAAATAAAAGATTCTTCAATAAAGTCAAACAACTCAAGATCTTTAGATTCATTATGAATGATGTTAGATAAAATTTCAGATAAAAACATCACAACTGAACTTTTATAAATATTGGTGTGTAAGGATGTGAAATTATACCTAATTTTTAGGTCTTTAATGTATTGAATAGATCTGTTCGGGTTGTAATTAGATTCTAAATCAAGAATATTCAATAATTGAAAAAAAGCAAATTTATTTTTGCTATTTTTTGAAGTTGAAATATTCTTAACCATGTATGAAATGACTCCCAAATCTCTTGTTAAACACTTGACAATTAAATCATTATCTTGATATCTAACTTTGGACAAAATTATAGCGGAAGTTGATACTATCATTATCTAATTATCATGATTTTTAAAACTTTGGTTTCATAACTATCTAAATCCGAAAGCATAACTATATAAACCCCTGAAGAAACTGTGCGATTAGCTAAATTTTTACCATTCCAATAAGCAATCCCTCCGTCAACCTCTAAATTAAATCCATTATATCTATTATTGGTATTTGAATTAGCTTCAGCAACTAAATTTCCAGAGATATCGGTAATTTTAATGTTGATATTGTCTGTGATTCCATCAATTTTTATTTTGTCTACATCCATATTAAAAGACGGTCTAACTGGATTAGGGTAAACATACGAGTCTTGCAGTGTAGAACTTGTGGATGAGCCTCCTGAATCAAATGATACCAAACCTCTATCGGTTGCAATAAAAACAACACCATTAACAAAATCTAGGGCTATATCATTAATGTTATTTGATGGCAATGGAGAATTATTTTTAGTGAAATGATAAATTGTTTGTTGACCATTTTGAGAAAAGTAAAAAATACCAGATCCTATAGTTCCTATCCACTTGTTATTTGACCCATCTACTTTAATATCCGATATAAATTGCTGTTCTAAAAGTTCTTTATAAATTCCATCCTCCTCAATAACTAATTGTTGTGTTGAAGTGTTAGTGGTAAAAAAATTAGAAGTGTTGTATAGTACTCTGAGCCCTTTAATTGTTCCAATCCAAAGGTGATTATTATTATCAATAGCTAAGCTTTTTACATAGGGTGATGGCAAGTTTCCAGTATCATTATCATTCAATTTTTTAATTAATGGATTTCCTCCATTTTCATTAAAACCTATTAGTCCAGAATTTACTCCTCCAATCCATTTTGTGCCATTTGAACCTACAACTATATCGCTAAACCCTAGTTCATCATCAAAACCATCTGGTATGATTTGAGTAAAATCATAACTAGACCACTGGTTAGTGTCTAAGTTGTATGATTTTAAAGGTCTGTCAATTCTAGAGTTCATTAACCATAAGGTTCCTGAATCATCAAAAACACTACTCGAAATTCGCACACTATTATAATTTATATCCGAAGAAACTAATGACTCTAAACTACTATTGGATTCATCATAAAGACTTAATGATTCTTCTGAAAACTCCAACAAACCACCATGATATGAGCTGACAAAAACGTTGTTAGGGTTAAATGGATTAATTGAAATGTTGTTTAAGTTTACTGCGTTTTCAGCGATACTATCATAGGGGGTGTTATTCCAATTATTGTCTATTAAACTACTAATTCCTTTTCTGCTGAGTGGGTATGGATTGAATGTAGATGTATAGTCACCAAACGTAGTCCATAGTTTTCCATACAAAGAGCTAATTGAAAAAACATTATTGTAAAGCGGGCCATCAGGCACTATGGTATAATACTGTTGGATATTATTGATATTAATTTTAAGTAACCCTTTTTCAGAAGTAGCTACGTAAACATTATTATTATATACTACAGAACTATTGAAAGAAACATTATAAACATTACTAGTCACAGAGCTGTTTATTAGATTAAAATTAGTGTCATAAATAAATATTCTACTTTCCGTTGTAACTATTACTTGTTCCTCATTAATCACAATATCATTAATTGGCTGAGATAGATAAATCACCTCTTGATAGGAGTTGTTTTGAGAGTAAAAAACACTGTTTTCATTGGTAAAAATAAAATTTTCATTAAGATTTAAAATAAAGTTGAAATCCCCTGGATATACTACTTCCCAGTTTTGATAATTAATTATATCTAAATCTAGACTGACTCTTCTAACTCCGCCAAACTCTGGTAATGTAGCATACAAGTAATTGTTACTTATTGTAACTTGATTAACTTCTTGCTGGGCTCCACCATCTCCAATAAATAAACTATCTCCAAACTCTAAGAGGTTTAGATTATACAAAGAAATTCCATAATCAGTTGCTATATATATTATATCCTCAAATTCAGTTATTTGATTTATATATTTTTTATTTGGAGGAATAGTTGCCTTTTCAATTATATCATAAATTGTTAAAACATTGTCATTAGTGAAATCTACAATTTGAATAAGTCCATTCTCATAACCTATTACTAGTTTGTTAAAGATTGAACTATAATGAATGTTAGAGATAAAATCTCCAGACAAACCATCAATTGTTGTTAATGTCTCTAATTGATCCGTTTGACTTGAGTATATATAAATAGCATTTTCTGATGCAGTAAATATTTTTCCATTTCCCGTAGAGGTGTCTATAGAGTTGTAATAAGAAAAATGTCCATTCCAATTTTGAGATAGACAAAGTGGAGTACTTAGAAAAGAAAAAAATATTACAAAAATAAATTTCATGTAAAATATTATAATGATATATCTATAAGAACGACAAATATATCATTATAATATAGTAATATAAAACTAAACTACTCCCTGGGCCAACATAGCATCTGCTACCTTTACAAAACCAGCAATATTTGCGCCTTTAACGTAATCAACATACCCATTGTTGTCTGAACCATATTCAATACATGAATTATGAATTTCCGTCATTATATCTTTTAATTTTTCATCAACTTCTTTTCTTGTCCAATTATATCGTAAAGAATTTTGAGTCATTTCTAATCCAGAAGTAGCAACACCTCCGGCATTGGAAGCTTTCCCTGGTGCAAATAGTATTTTAGCTTTTTGAAACTCATTAACTGCGTCTTTTGTTGACGGCATGTTCGCTCCTTCACTCACACAAATACAGCCATTTTCAAGTAGAGTTTTGGCATCATTGATGTTTAATTCGTTTTGTGTTGCACACGGTAGTGCTATGTCGCACTTAATTGACCAAGGAGTTTCATCTTTTACAAATATGCTGTTTGGATATTTAACACAATATTCACTAACTCGTTTTCTTTCAACATTTTTCAGATTCATTATGAATTTTAACTTCTCAGAATCAATTCCTTCAGGGTCATATATATATCCTGAAGAGTCAGACATTGTCACCACCTTAGCTCCTAGCTGAATAGATTTTTCAGCAGCATACTGCGCTACATTTCCTGATCCAGAAATAACAATAATTTTATTTTTTAAATCATCTTTTTTAGTAGCTAACATATTTTGGGCAAAATATACAGTTCCATAGCCTGTAGCTTCTGGTCTAATTAACGACCCGCCCCAAGAAATTCCTTTTCCGGTAAGTACTCCTGTAAATTCGTTTTTTAACTTTTTATATTTTCCAAATAAAAATCCAATTTCTCTGCCACCAACTCCAATGTCTCCTGCTGGAACATCTGTATTTGGGCCAATATGTCTAAATAACTCACTCATAAATCCGTGACAAAATCTCATTATTTCATTATCACTTTTCCCTTTTGGATCAAAATCACTACCTCCCTTTCCTCCACCCATAGGAAGTGTAGTAAGACTGTTTTTAAACACTTGCTCAAAAGCTAAAAATTTAAGAATACTCATGTTTACAGTTGGATGAAACCTTAACCCTCCTTTATAAGGCCCTATTGCTGAGTTCATTTGGATTCTATACCCTCTATTGACTTGAATTTCTCCAGAATCATCTACCCAACATACTCTAAAGGAAATAACTCTTTCTGGTTCAACCATTCTTAACAGAATGTTTTTCCCGTGATAGATATCTTTTTTAACTATGTAAGGAATTACAGTTTCTGCTACCTCTTCAACGGCTTGCATAAATTCTGGTTCATCACCATTTCTTTCTCTTACTAAATCTAAAAATGATTTTATCTTATCTTCCATAATTTTATTAATTCTAAATTATAATATTCTTAATTTTGTATATGTAAAAATAATAATTCAATAAATATATAACTATAAATAATGATAAAATTATCATAGTGTATAAAATACACTTAAACAGTAGTTTTTTGATTATTCATTATCTATAATATATCTTCCACACAAATGCTAGTATAATTGAATAACCACAACTCCAAAATTATAAAACAAATTTGAATTTAATTAGTAGTATAACAAAGTATACAATATATTTAATTGCAAATTAAATAATACTAAAATATGATGGCGATTTTTTATCTAAAATCTTGCAACACTTGCACTAAAATAATTAAAGAACTTGAATTAAATAGTAAATTCATATTTAGAGAAATCAAATCCACTCCTATCACAATTCAAGAGCTAGAATTAATTCATGATTTATCTAAAAGCTATGAATCTATTTTTAACAAAAGAGCTAAACTATTTCACGAAAAAAAACTAAAAGAACAAAGTTTAACAGAATTAGAATACAAGAATTATATTTTAGAAAATTATACGTTTTTGAAAAGACCAGTAATAATCTCAAATGGAAAAACATTTATAGGCAACAGTAAAAAAACTATACAAGAAGTGAAAAAACATCTAAGTGAATAATAGACTACTTGCAATTATAGCTGCTTTATCCGCAACATCAATTTTTGGACTAAACCATACGATTACAAAAAGTTTAATGCCATTTTTCATAACGCCTTCTGCATTACTATTTGCTAGGGTTTTAGGGGCATGCGCTCTATTTTGGGTTTTATCTATATTTAGTAAGCACGAAAAAATTGAAACAAAAGACTGGTCAAAATTTCTATTTTGTACTGTTTTTGGTATGTCGGTAAATATGATTTCAGCAATTAAAGGTTTAGAACTATCTACTCCAATTAATAGTTCAATAATTTCAACAATTTCTCCTATTATAGTGTTTATCATTTCTATAATAATAATAAAAGAAAAAGTAGTAAAGACAAGAATAATTGGTGTAGCTATCGGATTTGTAGGGGCAATATCAATAATACTAATTAATAGTAGAGCAGATATTAATACGGAAGATATAAGATCTGGGAATGTGTTATTGCTATTAAATAGCATTTCTTATGCCATATACTTAGTCTCTGTAAGATCATTAACAATAAAATATTCGGTTATAACAATTATGAAATGGCTATTTCTTTTTGGAGTAATTTTAAACGCTCCATTTTCTATTCAACAGTTTTTAGATGTACAGTGGCATATCTATGACAAAGTTGAATTTCTTAAGCTAAGTTTTGTAATAATAGGTGCAACATTTGCAGTTTATTTGCTAAATATATATGCATTAAAAACACTAAAAGCATCTACCGTTGGAATGTTTATATACCTTCAACCAATAATTGGGATAATTTATGCTGTATATACTGGTAGCGATAGATTAAAATTAACTGATATACTATCAATGACTCTTGTGTTTATAGGAATTTATTTAGTATCCTTAAAAAAAGAAGCTAATTGAGTTTTATATATCTTTGTGTAAAATAAAAAATACTACATGATTCAATCAATGACAGGTTACGGAAAATCTACTCTTCAATTAGAAAGTGGAAATATAACGATTGAGATAAAGTCACTCAACAGTAAAAGCATAGACTTAAACACAAGAATAACAAGCTCCGTTAGACCAAAAGAACTATTTATAAGAAAGCACCTGTCTGATAAATTAAAAAGAGGTAAAATTGAATTTCTTTTATATAAAGAATCTAGTACTAATAAAAAAAACTCCCTACTAAATTCCGACTTAATAAATAACTATATAGATCAATTGAGAGGGATTGTTGATGGATCGGCTGTTGAACTATTAAAAATTGCTGTAAAAATGCCAGATGCAATTATTACGGAACAAGTTGAAGAAAATGAATCTGAATGGCCCGTGATTTTTAACAAAATAGAAAATGCAATTAAAGAAATAATTAAGTATAGAAAAGATGAAGGCCTAGTTTTAGAAAAAGATTTTATTAAAAGAATTAATAAAATTAAAGAGCTATTGCTTACCGTTGAAGAAATTGATTCAAGTAGGATTGAACATATTAGATCTAGAATTAAAAATGAAATAAATAAATTAAAAATTGATCACGACAGTAATAGGTTTGAGCAAGAAATGATCTATTATTTAGAGAAAATAGACATTACAGAAGAGCGTGTTAGACTTGAAAATCATTTAAGTTATTTTATTTCTTCACTAGAAAATGAAAATTCAAATGGTAAAAAATTAGGATTTATTAGCCAAGAAATTGGTAGAGAAGTCAATACTATAGGTTCAAAAGCTAATAATTCAGAGATGCAAAAAGCTGTAATTCAAATGAAAGATGAGTTAGAAAAAATAAAAGAGCAATTATTAAACGTTTTGTAATGAAAAAAGAGAAATTAATTATAATTGCTGCTCCATCTGGCACTGGTAAAACAACTATAGTGAAAAAACTATTGTCTTTAGAGTTATTAAATTTAGGGTTTTCAGTTTCATCGACCACAAGAACTAATAGAGATAATGAAATAAACGGAAGAGATTATCATTTTCTGACTGTAGACGATTTTAAAGAAAAAATTCTGAATAACGAATTTATAGAATCTGAAGAGGTCTATGAAAACATTTATTACGGAACAACAAAATCAGAAATACATAGATTAAATAATGAAGGTAAAAATATTATTTTCGATATTGATGTAGTTGGCGGATTGAATATTAAAAGACAATACCCAGATACAAGTATTTCTATTTTTATAGCTCCTCCTAATTTAAATGAATTAAAAAATAGATTAATCAACAGAAAAACCGAGACCTCAGAAAGTATAGATTATCGACTTAATAAAGCTTCTAAAGAACTCACTTTTTCTAATAAATATGATTTCGTGATTATTAATGACAACTTAGAGGAAGCGACAGAGGAGGCAAAGGGAATAATATATCAGTTTATAACAAAGAAATGAATATAGGACTATACTTTGGCACTTTTAACCCTGTACATAATGGCCACATTAGTATTGCTAACTCTGTTTTAAATTATTCTAAAGTTGACAAATTATGGCTTGTACTAACTCCACAAAGTCCGCACAAAACTAAAAGTAGACTTATTGATTTTAAACACAGGTATGAGATGTTGAAAATTGCCTGCGAAAAGTGTGAAAATATTTTACCTATAGATATTGAAGAAAACCTGCCATCTCCTAATTATTCCATAGACACATTAAAATACTTGAAAAAAGAATATAACAGCCATAACTTCAGCTTAGTAACAGGCAGCGATAATATGCAAAAATTTACAACCTGGAAAGATTATATTAAAATCGTAGAGAATCATAAAATCTATGTGTATCCTAGAGGGAATTGTTTAAGTAATTTTACTCACGAAAATATTAATTACTTAAAGGCACCTTATATTAATATTTCTGCTTCTAAAATAAGAAAAGACATAGTCAATAATCAAATTGATAATCTAAAAATTGATCCATGGGTTTTTAAATACATAGTGGATAATAATATTGAAATAAATATTTAATAATAACTGAAAAGAATGAAATCTAATTTAAAGTACGCAGTGATTGGTAGTGGTAGCTGGGCTACTGCAATTGTTAAAATTCTTTCAGATAACTTAGATACAGTTAGTTGGTATATTAGAAATGAGGATAATTTAAATTACATTTTAAAGAATAATCATAATCCAAATTATTTAAGCTCTGTTGAAATAAACCTTACAAAGGTCCAAGTTAATAGTGATATAAATGAAGTTGTTAAAAATGCAGATGTAATTATATTGGTAGTCCCCTCTGAGTTCATAAATTCTGAGCTTAAGAAAATCAAAGTTGATATATCAAAAAAAGTAGTTATATCTGGCATAAAGGGAATAGTTCCTGAAACTGGGCTTTTATTAGGTGAACATATGATAAAAGAATTTCATATATTAAATGATAATTTTTTAGTGATTGCAGGTCCTTGTCATGCTGAAGAAGTTGCTTTAGAAAGACTTTCTTATTTAACTATTGCATGCTCTGAAAAACGTTTAGCTAAATCAATTTGTCGAGATTTTAATAATGATTATATAAAAACTAAAGTAAGTGATGATGTAATTGGAATTGAATACTCAAGCATGTTAAAGAATATATATGCTATAGCTGCAGGTATTGCGCATGGTCTTGGATATGGTGATAATTTTCAAAGTATCTTGATGAGTAATGCAATAAGAGAAATAAGTAGGTTTATAAAGAAGAGACATAAAATAAAAAGAAACATTAATAATTCTGCTTATTTGGGTGACTTATTAGTTACAGGCTATTCTGTATTTTCAAGAAATAGAATGTTCGGAAATATGATTGGAAAAGGGTATACCGTAAAATCTGCTCAGATGGAAATGAAAATGATTGCTGAAGGGTATAGTTCAACTAAAAAAGCAATGCATTTAAATTCTGAGAGTGTAAAAAAAGCTAAGATTCCAATTATAGAAGCTGTCTACGACATTCTGTATCATAGAAAAAGTCCAAAAAATACTTTTAAAATTTTAAACGAAAAATTAAATTAAAGTGAAGATTTAAATTGCTTAATAAATCTTGTGTCATTTTCACTTAGAAGCCTAATGTCATTTATTTGATGAAGTAAAAGAGCTATTCTATCAATGCCCATTCCAAATGCAAATCCAGAGTACTTTTTAGAATCAATTCCGCAATTATCTAATACATTAGGATCAACCATTCCACAACCCATGATTTCTAACCAGCCTGTTCCTTTAGTCATTTTATAATCTGTTTCATTATTTAAACCCCAGTATACATCTACTTCTGCGCTTGGTTCAGTAAATGGAAAATACGATGGTCTTAGTCTTATTTTTGATTTTCCAAAGAGTTCTTTAGTGAAAAATTCCAAGGTTTGTTTTAGGTCTGCGAAACTAACATTTTCATCTATATAAAGCCCCTCGACTTGATGGAAAAAACAATGCGATCTAGCAGATATAGCCTCGTTTCTGTAAACCCTACCTGGAGAAATTGTTCTAATAGGAGGTTTGTTATTTTCCATGTATCTAACCTGAACAGAACTTGTATGCGTTCTTAATAACAAGTCAGGGTTGGTTTGGATAAAAAAAGTATCCTGCATGTCTCTTGCGGGATGGTATTCTGGCAAATTTAAAGCAGTGAAATTATGCCAATCATCTTCAATTTCAGGGCCCTCACTAACATTATAACCTATACTAGAGAAAATATCTATAATTCTATTTTTTACAATTGTAATAGGATGTTTAGATCCAATTTCAATAGAGCTGCCAGGTCTTGTTAAATCATTTAAAAGTTGTGAGTTAGTTGAACAGTTAGATAGCAAAGAATTTAAATCGTTTAATTTATTTTGAGCTGATATTTTAAGTTTATTTATACTTAGCCCGTATTCTTTTTTTCTGCTGTTTTCAACATTCTTAAATTCAGAAAAATAATAATTAATTAGTCCTTTTTTAGCAAGAAACTTAATTCGAAATTTTTCTATTTCTTCCTTAGAAGTTGAATTAAAAGATTCAATTTCTTTAATGTTATGTAAAATTTGTTCAATCATGTTTTTTAATCAAATTCAAATTTAATGATTCTTATTCAATATAATTAGATTTAATAAAATAGTTGACTATTGCATCTTTCATTAAAATAGATTGTTCACCAGCTTTTAGATTTGGGAGTTCCTTCAAACATTTATAATGTGGCCATCCTTGTTCATCTACATAATCAAATTCATAATAACCATAGTCACTCAATAATTTGCATATTGCTATATGCATCAAATCAAGTTTTTGATTCTTGCTGAATTTAGAGTGTAATTGTTGTAGTTCTTGAACTCCTATCAAATAAATTATAGAGTCTAAATCTATCTTATCTCCATCTCGAAAATCAATTGATAACTTGTCAGTTAGCAAATTCCATCTTTCTTTAAGCTTTGAATTAATCATTATTATATTTATTAAACGAAGTTAGTATTATCATTTATGTTATTCAATAAATAAAATTTCTTTTATTTGTAAAAATATTATGATGAGTTACATTGACATTTTTATTTCAGTTTTTCTTTTATTTGGATTTATTAAAGGTATATATAAAGGATTTATAGGTGAGGTTGCATCTGTAATTGGATTAATATTAGGGATTTATTTAGCTTCTAAGTTTAGTGGTAAATTATCTTATTATCTTGAGGGGTTTATTGACTGGCAAGCTAATTACCTTTCCTTTTTATCATTTGCTATCTTACTAATATTAACCATACTTATAGTTTCAGTAACCGGAAAAATGATTACTAAACTCGCAAAATTAATAGCCTTAGGAATATTCAATAAGTTGTTAGGAGGGTTTTTTGGGCTTTTAAAAAACGTGTTGATTTTAAGTATCGTAGCCGTTATTTTCAACATGGCGAATGGTTCTTTAAAGTTAATAGAAGAGGATAAACTTGAATTATCAATATATTATAAGCCGTTTAACGAAGTAAGTGAGTTAATATTACCCTATGTAATACAAGAAATTAATTAGTTTAAAATTCTAATTTCTCCAGTTATTAAACTATACATAGCTCCAACTAATATTAGTTCATTGTTCTTTTCAAGATTACTTAAAATAGGACTTTTAAATCTTATCCTATCTAATGTTAGTAGAACGCTTAATTCAGAAACTTTTGTAATATATTGATTCCTGTCTTTGTCAAAATTAATTTTTTGTGAAATAGCTTTTATTGCCGGGGCTATATGCGGTTTTAAATTAACAAATAAAGTTTCGTGATTATCACAAACAGAAGTTACTGCTCCACAATCTTCATGACCTAAAACTATTAATACTTTACAGCCCTTAAAATTACAAGCAAATTCAAAAGAATTAATTATATCCTTGTTTTCTATATTCCCAGCTATTCTAGAAACATATAAGTCTCCTATACCTTGATCAAAGATTACTTCTGGAATTACCCTAGAATCTATACATGATAGTATAATCGCTTTTGGCTCATTACTTAAAACCTCTTTGTTATTAATAATGGTGGTACTCTGGTTCTTTTGAAACCTTAAATTACCTTGAATTAATTCTTCAAAAATAAACTTAGCTGAATTTGTACTCATTATATAACTTTAATTTGATTTTTAATTACCCAACCAATTTGACCATCTGCTAATTTAATTTTTATCCAATCTTCATCAAAATCTTCTAATATTTCAATTTTTGTTCCTTCATGGAGTTCAAATAAAACTTCACTGTTATTGTTTGGTTCTAAATTAACCTCAACTGTTTCATCAAATACAATTGCATATTGAAAATTGTTTTGAATATTATATTTTTTGAAACTTATAAATAACAAACAACTTGTTAATATGTAAGATAAAACAAATAATGTAAATGTTATTCTTTTAATCCTTGTGGAGTTTGATAAAGAATAAAAAAGAAAAAGAAAAGAAGAAGTTACCCCTAGAGCAATACATAGGAGTGACCAAGTGTGTAGTGAGAAATAGTTAAAAATATAATCAGTTTTTTTGCTTACGATATCAAAAGGAAGAGCTTCTATATCATCAATAGTAAGGTGGTTTAAGTATTCTAGGTTTTGAGATAAATTGAAATCATTAGGAAAATATTTTAATCCTATCTCATAATAATAAATCCCTAATGCAAGGCTATCCAACTTATAATATGCATTTCCCAAATTAAAATATACTTCTGGGGAATGATCTCCATTAATTATAATTTCATTATACTTTTGAATTGCTGATACAAAATCTCCAGAATTATATTTTTCGTTTGCATTGACAAAAGTTTCTTTTTGCTGAGAAAAAATAAGATTAGTAAATAATATAAATAGTAAAAAATTCTTCATAGTTATTTAAGTTCTTTGTCAATTTTTGAAATAATTTCAACTGCTTTATTATAATCAGAATTCATTTCAACATCTGTTATTGGTGTATACCTGGCCATTTCGCAATTGCTAAATAATTTATTTAAAGATGTAATGATTTCTATATCAACTGCTCTTTTATTTAATTCAAATTCAATATTGCTTTTAGTGTAATTACTGTTTTCAAATAAAATAATAGATTTTAAGTAGTTGTGTAAAGCTCTATCTAAAGATTCATAAAATTTTTCTTTGCTACCTAGGTTAGACATGGCTTCTGCCAAATATTTTTTTGCTAATTTTTTTGCTTGTATTGATGTATTAGAGTCTAAGAATTTGTTTCGATTAGTAAAATACTTTATTAAAAATAATATTAGTAAAACAATGATGAGTGGAGATATAAGTAAAACCCAAAAAATAGATGAATTAAAAAAGGAGTTAGTTCTAATCTTCGTCAACTTAGTCTTAGTTTTAAAAGGAAGAAAATTAACTGCCTTTGCTTTGAGTCTAATTTTAGAATCATTGTTTCTTGCTACTTCAGTATTCCATTCCTCTCCATCAATATCAATATTGATTTCATCTGAGCTTACAACTCTATATGTTTCAGAGTCTAAGTCAAAATAAGAAAATAATATTTTTGGGACTTTATATCTACCTGGGTTTGAAGGTACAATTGTGTATAAATCCTTAACACTACCTTTCATTCCATATATACTTGTGCTAATATTTTCTTCTCTTTCAGGCTCATAAACCTCTAAAGATATTGGTAAAGTAAACTCAGGAAGTTGAAATAATTTTAGATTTCCTTGACCTTTTATTTCTAATTTTAATTCTAAAGCTTCTGAGACAGATAGTTTACTTTTTGAACTATTTATAAAAAACTTGAAAGATCCAACTGCGCCACTAAAGTTTTTCGGTTTATTATTCAGCGGTAAGGGCTTTACCTTAATTTTTTTACCCCCCGAAGTAACTATTTTTTGAGAAGATTTCATAATTCTCTGTCCAAAAAAATCTCGTCTATTTGTTGGTAACTGTAAGGTTAAATCTAAAGATAAAGGCTCTATTATAAGCTCACCTTCCTTTTGAGGGTAAAGCACTGTTTTTTTAAGAGTAACAAATCTATAAGACTCGCCATTATAAAATCCATCTTCTACTGTATAGTTATCAATGTTTATGTTTTGACTCCAAAAATCAACATATCTAGGGGAAGACAATTCTCTCCAATTATTAATTCCAATATCAGAAGAAAAATAAAGCTTGTGAACCACTGAAAAACCTTCATTTAAATAAGGTGATATTTTAGATATTTCAGACACCAAGTACACTTCTCCATCAGAAATATAATTTGGATCATTCTCTTTGTTTGGAGTTTTAACAGCGGCAATAACTTTAATTTCAACAGGCAGGGTTTTATAAAGTTTCCCATCTATTTCAATTTTAGCTTGACCAATTTTAAAAACACCCATTTTTATTGGCAACAAAAAATAAGTATACGTTTTACTATATGATCTAGTTCCATTTACCCATGAATTTTTTATTGATTGGGTCGGACCTCCTACTACTTTAAAATTTTTAAAACTTGGAGGGTTGAAATTATCCCCATCTTCATTTAACGTAAACTCTACACTTAACCTTTCGTTGATGCCTAAAGAAGATTTATTAACCTTAGTTTCAAAATTTATTTGAGAAACAATACTTAGGTTAAAAAAAAGTAAAACAAGATTTAAAAATAATTTATAATTCATTACCAGTCTTTTTCATTTTTCAATTTAACTCCTTTTAACTTTTTAGCATTAATCTTTTCCTGAACTTTATTTTCTTCTTGGTTCATTGCTTCTAACAAGTTTTTAATTTGTTGGGGAGATAATTTGGTTTTTCTAGGGTTATTGTTTGTTTGTTTTTTGTCTTCATTATTGTCCTTTTCTTTTTGATCTTCGTTATTATTTTTGTTATCATTCTCCTCTTCATCTCCCTTTTGATCCTTATCATCTTTCTGATCTTCATCATCATCCTTGTCTTTATCTTTCTCTTTATTTTCATCCTCGTCTTCTCCTTCACTCTCTTTCTCATTGTCTTGATCTTTAGCGCACTCTATAGCTAAAGCTAAATTATACCTTGATTCATCATCAGTAGGTTCGTTTTTTAAAGCATTTTTATATGCTTCAACGGCCTCTTTACACATTTTTTTCTTCATTAAAATATTACCAATATTATGAAATATTTGATGTTTATCAAAAGTAGATTTTGCATTTTTTGAAGCTTCTAGTTGATTAAGCAAGGCTTCATCATAATACTCATTTTCGTATAAATTATTGCTAAAATTATACTGTCCCTTAATAGAATCTGGGCTGATTGAAATTGCTTTTCTATAATTTTTTTCAGATAAAGTAGGGTTATTTTGATATAGTGTATTTCCACTTTCGATTAAAGATTCATATTTATTCTCTTGAGATAGCAACACCCCCATTGTAATGAATATCAATATTAAATAGTTAATTAGTATTTTATTAATGTTTCTCTGTTGTATTGTTTTCATTAAATAGGTTTAGTTTTTTAATCCATCTAGTTTTAGAATCAAATAAAAATATTTCAAAAAGCAGAAAGATAAGTGCTAAAAAGGTGAATAGTTGAAATTGGTCCTTGAATTCAGAAAATTGTTTGCTTTCAAATTCACTTTTTTCTGTATCAAGTAAAATTTTATCAATTTCTTTTAATACATAAGGTGTGTTTTCTCCATCAATGAAAAAACCATTTGTAATCTCTGCAATTTCTGTTAATACTTTTTTGTTAAGTTTAGTTATTACAATTTCTTCTTTATTATCTCTTTTATAATTTTGAATAATTCCATTCTTTTTAATAGGAATTGGAGACCCTTTCTCTTTCCCTACACCAACAGTGTATATTTTAATTCCCTTGGAAGCTGCCATTTTAGCAATATCAAGTGAGGAGTTGTTATGGTCTTCGCCATCTGAAATTATAATTAATAACTTAGATGTGTTAATTTCCTCATCGAAATAGGTAGTAGATAATTGAATAGCCTCATCAATTGCAGTGCCTTGAGATGAGATCATGTCAGTATTCATGTTTTGTAAAAACATTTTTGCTGATGAGTAGTCGGTAGTGATTGGTAATTGAGGAAAAGCTTTTCCTGCATAAGCTACAATACCAACTCTATCACTAGTGAGTTTGTTGATGATTTGATTTACAATTTGTTTAGATTTTTCTAGTCTATTTGGAGCTATATCTTCAGCCAGCATACTTTTAGAAACGTCAATTGCAAAGACTATATCAATACCAAACCTTTTATATGTTTCTGTTTTACTACCAATTTGTGGATTAACTAAAGCTAAAATTAAAAGTATTAATGAAATTGAGCTAATAGATATTTTTAAATAAGGCTTAAATTTTGAGAGATTAGGGCTTAACCTTATTAATAATGAGCTTGTAATAAACTTTTTTTGTGTCCTGCTTTTCCAGAATTCATTTATGAAAAATAATGCAAGTGTCAGTGCTGGAATAACTAATAACCAAAACCATATTTTATCTTCAAATTGATACATTATATAAAGCTTCTAAAGAGTGTGTATTTTAAAATTAATTCTGTGGTCAAAAAGAAAACTGCTAGTAAAATATAAAGCCTATATTTTTCTTGATGATTATAATATTTTATTTCTTCAATATCAGATTTTTCTAATTTATTTATTTCATTATAAATTTCTTCAAGTTTTTCATTATTAGTTGCTCTAAAATATTTCCCTCCAGTCATATCTGCTATTTCCATAAGCAAATTTTCATCAATTTCAACTTGGATATTTGCATAACTAAATTTTCCCTTGCTATCGACTCCTACGGGTGAAAGTGCCATGCCGTTAGTTCCAATACCTATTGTGTAAATTTTTATTCCATATTCAATTGCTAATTCAGCAGCTGTATTTGGGTCAATAAACCCAGAGTTATTAACTCCGTCAGTTAATAAAATTATAATTTTACTTTTAGCCTTACTGTCCTTAATTCTGTTGACAGATGTTGCTAATCCCATCCCTATTGCAGTGCCTCCTTCAATTATAGTATTGTATTTGATTTCATTTAGGGATTTAATTATAATGTTTTTGTCACTAGTAATTGGAGTTTTAGTATAGCTCTCTCCAGCATACTCTACAAGACCTATTCGGTCATTTAAACGATCTAAAATAAAATTAGATGCAACGTTCTTTAAAGCTTCCAGCCTATTAGGTTTTAAATCTTTTGCTAACATACTAGCCGATACATCAATGGCCATAACAATATCAATACCTTGATTGTTTTTAACTTTGGTTGACACATCAATTATTTGAGGTCTTGCTAGGGCAATTATAATAAAAATTAAAGATAAAATTCTTAAAACATATAAAATAGGTTTTAATTTTGGAACTATTGAAGAGTAAGATAGAAAAGCAATGGTGTTAGGTAAAGAGATGCTATTATTTAATTTATTTTTTTTAATTATATACCACAAGCATATGATTGGAATAAGAAAAAGCATCCAGAAAAACTCAGGGTTTAAAAACTGTATTTTTAAAATCATAGCTGGTTTTTACTTTTCATTAGTTCAATTGAGCTGACTATTCTACTAATAATCTTTTCAATGTAATTATCGTTTTCTTGCCAAGACAAAAAGACTTGTTTGTAGTCTTCATTATTAGCAAATCCAAATATTTTATATTTAGATTTATTATATTCATTAGGTTTTACAGATGGAAAATCAGCAGATCCATAAATTAATAACCCTTCTGCCTCATTCGGCGTTTGAAATGTCTCATATTTAGTGATGATATTTTTTACTCCTAATTTTTCAATTGTTTCAATGTTAAGATTCATCAATTCCTGTAATTTAGCACTGGAGCTGTTTTCGGGTAATTTAATATTAGTGATTGTAATATTTAGAGGGGATTTAAGATTCTGATAAATGAATTCTGAAATAGTAGTGCCATTATCAATACTAAATAAATAATTATCACTATTTCTCTGTAAGACTATTGGAGTACTAATGGTTACAGCTGGTGCTCCGTAACTAGAGTTAACCCATTCTTTAGATTCAAGAAATAGTAAATTTTTGTTTCTAAAAATTGTATCATTTACATATCCAAATCCGTAAATAGTTATAGATATTAAATAAGTAGAAAGCAGTAAAAGTAAAATAAATACAAGTGTTTTTTTATTTCTTTTTTTAAACTTTAATCTCCTTAATTCTTCCTGTATTTTTAAGTTTTTCAATAGCTCTTCTTGACTTGGCTTTGGTAAAATTAATTTAATATTATCAATTTCCTTTTTTAAAGATTCAAGATCACTTAAAGCTGTCTGATAGTCTGGTTCATGCTTTGCAAATTTAACAAGATCAGCTCTAGAAAATATACCATCAATATTTTTAAGAGTCTTATTAGAGAATTTGTATTTTTTAGCAGTTTTCAACAAATCAAGTTTTTCAATTAACTCTTTAGTTGTGCACTCTAAAGCATTTTTAATTATTTTCTCTTCTATAAAGTTTCTAACTATGAATGTTAAATTGGAATAGTAATTTTTAACATCATCATTTGATTCATATTTGAGTTTATCAATTTTTTTAAGTTCATTAACAGCTTTTTCATAAGGCGTAAAATACTTTACTTCTATTTTTTGAATTGTAAATAAACTGAGTATTTTTTTTCTGTAGTAAATAGCAAAAGCAATAATAGAAAGGGTACCAAAAACATAAAACCAATATAAATAATCAATTTGTGTGTTAGATTTCATAATGGGTTTAATCCCGTACATTCCTTGTTTGGTTGTATCTGTAACAACAGAACTAACTTTTATTTTGATTGAATCTAGTTGAAATTCTTTGTTTAAAAATTGAATTTTTTGAGTTGGAATATAAAAATCACCTGATTCAAAATGAGTCAACGCAAATTGTTTGCTTATAATGTATTTTTCATCTAAATAACTAGTGTCCTGTTTATATTCATTAATAAGTTCAAATGGTGAAAAATCTTTATTCTCTGGAAAACTTATAATATTCAATGAATCTGTTATTACATTTATTTTATAAATAATTTGCTCTCCAATTTTAATGCTTGTCGTATCTACAGCGCTTGAAAAATCTTGGGCGTTAAGTTTTACAGAGAAAACAAATAACGTTACCATTAAAGTTCTTAATGAGATAAAATTATATGTTAAAAGATTAATTTTCATTTACTATCTGTTTTTAAAATATCCCAATAACTTTTTAACATAGCTATCGTCAGTTCCACAGTTTATTACCCCTGCTCCTGAGCGTTTAAAATTACTTTCAAATGTTTTTACATTTAATAAATACTGATTTTGGTACGAGGATCTAACTTTAGATGAGCTGGTATTGATAGTCGAACGAATTCCTGTTTCATTATCTAAAACTTCTATAACCCCTAAATTAGGTATTGATTCTTCACTTTTATCGAAAATTCTAATTCCTGTAATATCATGTTTAGAAGAACTGATTTTTAAACTTTTAAAATAATCTTCAGAGATGAAGTCAGAAATAATAAACACAATTGACTTGTTTTTTTGGATGTTGGATAAAAATTTAAGTGCACTGTGAATATCTGTTTTTTTATTTAGAGGTTTAAACTCTAATAACTCTCTAATTATTCTGAGAATATGTATTTTCCCTTTTTTAGGAGGAATGTACAATTCAATAATATCCGTAAACAGAATTAAACCAATCTTATCATTATTCTTATTGGCAGAGAAAGATAATGTGGCTGCTATTTCAGTAACATATTCATTTTTAAAGACGTTATTAGTGCCAAAAAACTTTGATCCTGACACGTCTACCATTAACATTAAAGTTTGTTCTCTTTCCTCTTCAAAAACCTTAATAAATGGTTCATTATACCTAGCTGTCACGTTCCAATCAATTGCTCTTACGTCATCTCCAATTTGATACTGTCTAACTTCACTAAAAGTCATGCCTTTCCCTTTAAAAGTAGAGTGATATTCCCCGCCAAAAATATGGTCAGATAATCTTCTAGTTTTAATTTCAATTTTTCTAACTTTTTTTAAAAGATCTTTCGTATCCATCAATCTAAATTATTTTAATAAATTATGGGACCTCAATTTTATTTACAATCTTATTTATAATGTCTATAGAAGTTAAGTTTTCTGCCTCAGCCTCATAAGTAATTCCTATTCTATGTCTTAACACGTCATGTACAACTGCTCTAACATCCTCTGGAATTACGTATCCTCTTCTTTTAATAAAAGCATAACATTTTGATGCTAACGCTAAATTAATACTACCTCTTGGCGACGCTCCAAAAGAAATTAAAGGCTCAAGTTCAGAAAGGTTATATCTAGAAGGCTCTCTGGTTGCAAAAATTATATCTAATATATAAGATTCAATCTTTTCGTCCATATAAACCTCATTAATTGTGTCTTGAGCTTTTATAATTTCTTTAATTGTAACTACAGGATTTATTTTTTCAAAACTCCCAGATAAATTAGCCCTAATAATCAACTTTTCTTCCTCCATTTTGGGGTAATCGACAACTGTTTTTAACATAAACCTATCCACTTGTGCTTCAGGGAGAGTGTAAGTCCCTTCTTGTTCTACAGGATTCTGAGTTGCCATAACTAAAAAAGGTTTATCTAGTTTAAAAGTTTCATCACCAATTGTAACTTGTTTTTCTTGCATTGCTTCAAGTAATGCAGATTGCACTTTTGCAGGTGCTCTATTTATTTCATCAGCTAAAACAAAGTTTGCAAAAATAGGTCCCTTTTTAACAGAAAATTTAGTTTCCTTTATATTGTAAATTTGTGTACCTACAACATCTGCAGGTAATAAATCTGGTGTAAATTGGATTCTACTAAAAGATCCTTTAATCGCTTGAGACAATGAATTAATGACTAAAGTTTTCGCTAAACCAGGAACACCCTCCAATAGGATATGACCTTTACCAAGAAGTCCAATTAATAATCTTTCTATCATGGATTTTTGACCTACAATGACCTTATTAAGTTCAAATAAAAGCAAATCAATAAAAGCACTTTCCTTTTCAATTTTCTCGTTAATTTCCTTGATATTTATTTTATTTTCCATTCTTTTAGTTTTAATTTTATAAAGCTACATTAATAACTCCTGCAATTTGTTAAATAATTTATTTTTTCCCTGTTAATAATTGGTTAAAAAAACAAAATTTAACAATAATTTTAACATATTTTTAAATAATCTTTAATAGATGTATATATTTATAGAATGAATAAAATAGCATTAATTACTGGAGCAACTAGTGGGATTGGTAAAGCTACCGCATATGAATTAGCTAAAATTGGGTTTAAACTTATTCTTTGTGGGCGAAGAAAAACAGTTCTAGAAGAAATTGAAAAGGATCTAGCTAATGTTACCTCAGCAATATCTTTATGCTTTGATGTATCTGTTAATTCTGAAGTTAATATGGCTATTAATAATTTACCAAAAGACTGGATTAATATAGATGTATTAATTAATAATGCAGGTAATGCTCATGGTATGAATCTTTTTCAAGAAGGGAGTATTGATGATTGGGACAAAATGATGGACATCAACGTTAAAGGCCTAATGTATGTTACAAAGTCAATTATTAATACTATGGTTACAAACTCAACTGGTCATATTATTAATATTGGATCACTAGCAGGCAGAGAGGTTTACCCTATGGGTAATGTATATTGCGCAAGTAAATATGCCGTAAAGGCCCTTAGTCAAAGTCTAAGAATGGACTTAAACAAGCATAATATTAAGGTTTCGGAAATTAACCCTGGTCTAGTAGAAACATCATTCTCTGATGTAAGGTTTAAAGGCGATCTTAAAAAAGCAAATTCTGTTTACAAAGGATATAAAGCACTACAGGCAGAAGATATAGCAGAGATAATCTCTTTTGTTATAACTAGACCCTACCATGTAAACGTTGCCGATTTACTTGTCTTACCTTCAGCTCAAGCTAGTAGTACGGTTATTAATAAAAATGAGAAAAAATCATAAAAAGGTAGAAATCACAATTTCTTATAAATCAAACTTTATGCCCTGGGCTAGTGGAAGATCTGTTGTGTAATTTATAGTATTAGTTTGTCTTCTCATGTATACTTTCCAAGCATCAGAACCAGATTCTCTTCCTCCACCAGTATCTTTTTCACCACCAAATGCTCCACCGATTTCAGCTCCCGAGGTACCAATATTTACATTGGCAATACCACAGTCAGATCCATTAACAGAAAGGAATAATTCCGCTTCTCTAAGATTATTTGTCATAATAGATGACGATAACCCTTGTTTTACGTCGTTTTGAATGTTTATAGCATTTTCAACTGAACCAGTGTATTTTAAAAGATATAAAACTGGAGCAAATGTTTCATGCTGAACAATATTAAAATTAGCTTCAGCTTCTGCAATGGCTGGTTTTACATAACAACCACTCTCATAACCATCTCCAGATAAAACACCTCCTTCAACAATGATTTTTCCACCCTCTTTAACAACTTCAGTTAATGCTTTGTTATAAGAAACAACAGCTTGAGTGTCAATCAGTGGTCCAACATGATTAGATTCATCTAAAGGATTTCCAATTTTTAATTGTTTATATGCCTCAACCAATGCGCTCTTAACTTCATTATATATGGTCTCATGAATAATTAATCTTCTTGTGCTGGTACATCTTTGTCCTGCAGTTCCTACAGCTCCAAAAACAGAGCCCATTACAGTCATTTTAATATCTGAGTCAGGGGATACAATTATTGCATTATTTCCACCAAGTTCTAAAAGAGATTTTCCTAATCTACCAGCAACCTCACTGGCAACAATTTTCCCCATTCTAGTAGATCCTGTAGCTGAAATTAAAGGGACTCTTGTGTCTTTACTCATAAATTCACCTACTTTAAAATCTCCATTTACCAAACAAGAAACTCCCTCTGGAATGTTATTTTCCTTCAACACTGATGCTATAATATTTTGACAGGCAATTCCACACAATGGAGTTTTTTCACTGGGTTTCCAGACACAAACATCTCCACAAACCCATGCCAATGCAGTGTTCCATGCCCAAACTGCTACCGGAAAATTAAAGGCAGAAATAATGCCTACTATTCCCAATGAGTGATACTGTTCATACATTCTATGCCCAGGTCTTTCACTATGCATTGTTAAACCATGAAGCTGTCGTGATAAACCAACTGCAAAATCACATATATCAATCATTTCCTGAACTTCACCAAGACCTTCTTGGTAGCTCTTTCCCATTTCATAAGAAACTAACTTCCCTAAAGGTTCTTTAAATTCTCTAAGTTTATTCCCAAACTGTCGAACTAACTCTCCTCTTTCTGGTGCCGTCCTGCTTCTCCATTGGATAAACGCACCTGATGCTGTTTTAATAATTTTTTCATAATCCTCATTGGTAGTTGAAGAAACACTAGCTATTAATTTTCCGTCAACAGGTGAAAAACTATCTATGTTTTTGCCAGAAGAGAAAAAGGTTGATCCAGTTGAAGAACCTAAGTTGTTTTTCTTAACTCCAAGAATTTCTAATGCTTTATTAATTCCAAATTCAGAAATATTCATATTTGATGTTTTTGTTTGTGAGTGCGAAGATAATCATTTAGCAAAAATAAATCTACCAACTTTTAAATGGATTGCTAATTAAATTTAAGTTATAATATTTATTATCTCCAGTTATTTCTTTGCCAATCCAAGTTGGTAATACTAATTTTTGTTCAATAGTTTTTAATTCCACTTCAGCAACTACCAGCCCTAGATTGTTGTTAAGAAATTCATCTACCTCAATAATTACTTCGTTGTATTTGACAAAATATCTGTTTTTTAAAATCACTTCCCCTTCGCAAAGATTCATTAATGCCAAAGCCTCATCAATAGGGATTTTTTTTTCCCATTCAAATCTACTTCTTCCGCTGTTTTTAGAAATTCCTTTAATTGTAATAAACCCTTCATTTTCAACAATTCTTATTCTTACAGATTTTGCTGGGTTTTTATTAAAATAAGCCTGAGTGAATAATTTCACTTTAAAGGCTAGAGCTTTATATTTTTCTGTATTAACTAAAAATTTTCTTTCTATTTCTATCAAAATAATTTCAACTTACATGATTTACCCTTAAGGTGTTCACCATACCTTTTTCTTTTATTGGCATAGCCGCTAAACTAATAGTAAAATCTCCCTTTGAGAAGTACCCTTTAGACTCCGCTATATCACTAATTTCCTGAATGGTTGTATCTGTACTACTATATTTATCGTAGAAAAAAGCCTTAACTCCCCATAATAAGCTTAATCTATTTAAAATTCTTCTGTTAGAAGTAAATACTAAAATATTTGAGTGAGGCCTCCATGCAGATATTTGAAAGGCTGTATAACCGCTATTAGTAAGAGTCATAATAGCTTTTGCGTTAATTTCATCAGCCATATGAGATGCGTGAAAACAAACAGATTTTGTTATGTATCTATTTGTTTTTATTTCGGGAGGTGATACAGGTACTTTTATTAAATTAGAATACTCAACAGATTCTATTATTTTAGATATCTGTTTTATTACTTCAACGGGGAACTTACCTACTGATGTTTCTCCGCTCAACATAACAGCATCTGCGCCATCAATAATAGAGTTTGCAACATCGTTTACTTCTGCTCTAGATGGAGTTAGACTTTCCATCATGCTCTCCATCATTTGAGTAGCAATAATTACAGGGATTCTACCCTCTTTCGCTTTAAGAACTAAGGTTTTTTGTATTAATGGGACTTGCTCACAAGGAACTTCAACCCCTAAGTCACCTCTTGCAACCATAAGGCCGTCACAATTTTGAATTATTTCATCAATTGCCTTAACCGCCTCGGGTTTTTCAATTTTAGCTATTACAGGGATCTTTACATCCGAGTATTTCATAATTAATTTGTTTAAATCAATTAAATCTTGGGCGTGTCTAACAAAAGATAGGGCAAACCAATCAACTTCTTGTGAAATAGCAAAAATAGCATCTGCTTTATCTTTAACAGTTAACGCAGGTAAAGAAACCTTAGTGTTTGGTAGGTTAACTCCCTTATTAGATCTTATAACACCATCCAATATAGCTCTTGCTTCAACAATATTTTTTTTATTAGTGCTCGTTATTTCAAAAATTAGCTTTCCATCATCAACTAATATGGTTTCTCCAACCTTCACATCCTGGGCAAAATTCACATAGCTCATGTAAAACACATTCTTAGTGGCAGTAAATTTATCTCCGGTTTTAAAAGTTATTAATTCTCCTTTTTTAACTTTATATTCATTCTCTACTTCTCCAATTCTAATTTTCGGGCCCTGTAGGTCTGCTAAAATAGCTGCATTGTAGCTGTACTTCTTGTTTAATTCTCTAATTACACCAATTGTTTTTTCAACATCGGTATGTACTGCATGTGAGAAGTTAATTCTAAACACGTTAACACCTTCTTCTAGTAATTGCTTCAGAACCTTTTTTGAATTAACTGCTGGCCCTAGAGTTGCTACTATTTTAGTTTTTTTATTATGATTCATTATGAAAAATTTAAATTCTCTTTATTTTTAATTTTTTTTAAATTCAAATTGTAAACTGAAATTATATTTGGAATTTTATTAATTGAGTTTATAATTTCAGTTGTATTTAGTGAATTAATATTATACTCTATTTTTAGAAAAAAATCTACTTGATTTAATTCACTTATTAGTTTGTTTTTTTTTAAATCAATCTCCGTGTCTTTAAAAAGTAGAGATCCTTTAATTTCATTCTTAGTGTTTAAAAAAGAACTGTTTGAAATTAAATTCCAATTTAACAAATTATCTTCATCTTCATATTCAAAAATTGAGTAAAATCCGTTTTGACCAGAAATATCTAAATCTTTTGACATTCTTTTGAGGTCTATATTTAAAAATTTGTTCAGAAAAAAAGCAAGTCTATGATCTATTAAAACCGTGTGTATAGCTAATAAATAATATTGAAGAAATTCTTGCTCTGGAAAAATAAATTTTCTAATAGCCATAATCAACATATATAATTAGCAAATATAATTCTAATTATATTTCTAACAGAAAATTAATTGTTATTTATCAATTTGTTTTTGATTAATATAAAATGCTCTTTGAGATACTTTTTCCTCTGCCTTTTTTTTAGAAGTTGATCTGGCTCGAACAGATTGAAAATTTGAAATATTTAAACTAGAGGTAAATTGCTTAATGCTATCATTGCCTGAATCTTCATAAGTTTCATATGAGTATTTTAATTTTTTTTTCTGACACCACTCAATAATTAAAGTTTTGTAGCTTAATATTTTCCCGTCCAATTTTTCTATGTCAACGTGGGGGGTGATTACTCTGTCAAAAATAAAATTTTTCGCATATTTATATCCTTTATCTAAGAAAATTGCTCCAATTAAAGACTCAAATAGATTGCCATCTATGTTTTCTCCAAAGTTGTCAATATTTGAATTAGAGGTTAGGTAATTAGTTAAATTTAATTCTTGACCTAATTCATTTAAATGTTTTCGACTAACAATTTTAGATCTCATTTTTGTTAAGTAACCTTCTGACGCTTCTGGAATCTGATTAAATAAATATGTTGAGATTATTGTACTTAGTATAGAATCACCTAAAAATTCTAACCTTTCATAATTTACAGCAATACCATTTATATCTTTCTCATTTAAAGATCTGTGAGTAAAGGCTCGTTTATAATAATCAATAGAATTAGGGGTGAAGTTTATGAGTTTTTTGATCTGAAAATAGAAATCGTCTTTTTTATTAAATAAGTTAAGATTATTTAATATAGAGTTTTGCATCAATTTAGAAATTTTTTGAAAATAACGCATGCATTATGACCTCCAAAGCCAAAAGTATTGCTCATCGCTATATTTATATCTCTTTTTTGTGCTTTGTTTAAAGTTAAATTTAAAGATGAATTAATATTCTCATCTGCATTTTTGTGATTTATAGTTGGAGGAACAATACTGTTTTTTATTGATAGGATAACAGAGATAGCTTCTATTGCTCCAGCTGCTCCTAGCAAGTGCCCTGTCATAGATTTTGTTGAATTTATATTTATGTTTTTTGCATGGTCTCCAAAAACTTCTGATATTGCTTTTAATTCAGCCACATCTCCTAAAGGGGTTGATGTTCCATGAGTGTTTATAGCATCAACTTCTTCAAGCGAAACTCCAGCATTACTTAAACAGTTTTTAATGACTGCTTTTACACCAAGTCCATCTGGATGTGGTGAAGTAATATGATAAGCATCTGAAGAAAGTCCTCCACCAATGAGTTCCGCATATATTTTTGCACCTCTTGATTTTGCATGCTCATATTCTTCTAGAATAATTGCACCTGCACCTTCCCCCAAAACAAAACCGTCTCTAGTTGAATCAAATGGTCTAGATGCAGTAGTTGGGTCATCATTTCTAGTTGACAATGCATGCATTGCGTTGAAACCTCCCATTCCAGCTTTGTTAACCCCTGCTTCACTACCTCCTGTCATTATTATATCACAATGACCTAGTCTAATATAGTTTAAGGCGTCTACCATTGCATTTGCCGAAGAGGCACATGCAGAAACTGTTGTATAACTAGGACCCATAAAACGATATTTCATCGATATGTGTCCTGGCGCTATATCACCTATCATTTTAGGAATAAAAAACGGGTTAAATCTAGGGGTTCCATCTCCTAAAGCAAAATCAATAACTTCATTTTGAAATGTTTCAATACCACCAATTCCGCTTCCCCAAATTACCCCAGCTCTATAATTATCTATAGATTCTAAATCAATTTTTGAATCCTCAATAGCCTGTTGAGCAACAACCATAGCATATTGCGTAAATCTATCCATTTTACGGGCTTCTTTTCTGTCAAGAAAATCTAACACGTTAAACCCTTTTAACTCGCAAGCAAATTTTGTTTTAAATTTTTCTGTATCAAAATAGGTTATTGGTGCAGCTCCGCTCTTGCCACTAATTAAATTATCCCAATACTCATTTACATTATTCCCAATTGGTGTAAGAGCTCCAAGACCTGTAACAACAACCCTTTTTAATTCCATAAAGATTTATTTATACATTTTCAATATAAGAAACTGCTTGACCTACAGTAGAAATGTTTTCTGCTTGGTCGTCTGGTATTTGAATGTCAAATTCTTTTTCGAATTCCATAATTAATTCTACAGTATCTAAAGAGTCTGCCCCAAGGTCATTGGTGAAGCTTGCTTCTGTTACAACTTCGTTTTCATCTACTCCTAATTTATCTACAATAATAGCTTTAACTCTTGATGCAATGTCTGACATAATTTTAAGTTTTAGTTAATTTAGTATTTAGTTATAATTGGCAAAAATAAAAAACTTTATTTTATTTTAACTATTTAGAATAGAAATGTGCAATTAATTTAATTTATTTAGTTAATATTAAAAGGAATTTCACAAGATTTGCAGATCTAAATGAAAAAAATAATAATTTTCGCTTCAGGTTCAGGTTCAAATGCCGAAAATTTAATTTTAAAATTATCAAATGACAATTTTAAAATTAATTGGCATGTTTTTACAAATAATCCAAAGGCAGGTGTATTAAAACGCTGTAAAAATCTAAATATTAAATGTAATACCTTTAACAAACAGACGTTTTCAAATACATTAATTATTCATAATGAAATTCTAAAAATCAAACCTGATGTAATTATTTTAGCAGGTTTTTTACTTAAAATTCCAGCTAACTTTATTGATTTGAAATTTCCAATAATTAATATTCACCCATCATTACTACCAAAATATGGAGGCAAAGGAATGTATGGCGAAAATGTTCATAATGCAGTAATTGAGAATAATGAGAAAATCAGTGGGATTACAGTGCATCTGGTTAATAACAATTATGATGAAGGAGAAATAATTTTTCAAAAATCAATTAATCTCGGAAAATATGAAAATGCAACCACTTTGGGTGTGAAAATTCACAATTTAGAAATGAAATATTTTCCAGAAGTTATCACTAGATTTATAAGTTAATATGCAAAAAAAAGCAAAATATTATGTAGTATGGCAAGGTAATAAATCTGGAATTTACAGTTCTTGGGAAGAATGTAAAAAGCAAATTAAAAATTATAAGGGTGCTAAATACAAGTCATTTGCAAATAATGAAGAGGCTAAAGTTGCATTTAGTAAGAACTACAAAGATTACTTTGTGAAATCTAATATAATAACAAGCAAAGAGCTCCCAGACTATAATTCTATTTCAGTTGATGCTGCTTCCAGTGGGAACCCAGGGATAATGGAATACCAAGGGGTTGACACTAAAACTAAAAAATTATTGTTCCATCTTGGTCCTTTTAAACAAGGAACAAACAATATCGGAGAGTTTTTAGCATTAGTTCATGGTTTAGCAGAATTAAAAAAAAACAATAGCGATAAGCCCATATATACCGACTCTATTACCGCTATAAGTTGGGTTAAGAAAAAAAAGTGCAATACCAAGTTAGAGAAAACGAAAGAAAATGAGAGGTTGTTTTCTTTAGTGGATAGAGCTCTAATATGGCTAAATACCAATTCTTATAGTACAAATATTTTGAAGTGGAAAACCAAAATTTGGGGAGAAATTCCTGCAGATTTCGGTAGAAAATAATTTATATTTGTCATCTAAATAAATAATCAGAATGAACAAATTATTGATTGTTGGAACTGTAGCTTTTGATTCCATAAAAACTCCTTTTGGTCAAGTAAATAAAATATTAGGAGGTTCTGGTATGTATATTGGTCTCTCGTCTTCTGTTTTTAATATAGACAACTCAATTGTCTCCGTTGTTGGAGAGGATTTTCCAAAAAAATATTTATCTATTTTAAAAGATAAAAACATTAATATTTCTGGAATTGAAATAATTAGAGGTGGAAAAACATTTTTTTGGGAAGGTGTTTATCATAATGATATGAACCATAGAGACACCATTACTACCGAACTTAATGTGTTGGCAAATTTCAGCCCAATAGTTCCTGAAAATTATAAAAATGCGGAAATCGTTCTATTAGGTAATTTACACCCCGCTATTCAATTAAGTGTTTTAGAGCAAATGAGCTCTAAACCTAAGCTGGTTATATTAGATACTATGAACTATTGGATGGACAATACGCTTGATGAATTAATTAAAGTTATTTCTAAAGTTGATTTATTATGCATTAACGATCAAGAAGCTGAGCAATTAACTGGTGAAAATGATTTAAAGTTAGCAGCAGAAAAAATATCTAAACTTGGCCCTAAATTTTTGATAATTAAAAAAGGAGAGTTTGGCTCAGTTTTATATTCAGAAGATGATTATTACAGTTGCCCTGTCTACCCTACCAAAGAAGTTAAGGATCCTACTGGGGCAGGAGATACTTTCGCAGGAGGTTTAGCTGGATATTTAGCAAGTTGTGAAAAGATTTCATTTGAAGAAGTTAAAAAAGGGGTTTTATATGGTACATCCTTAGCTTCGTATTGTATTGAAGATTTTGGGCCAAACAATATTATGAATTTGGACATTAATTTAATTGAAGAAAGAATTTCAGAAATTAAAAAAATAAATTAACTCTATTTTTTTAGATTTTTGTCAAAATTGATTCTATTTTTGTTTTTTAACAAGATCATACAATATCTTAATGAGTGATGCTTTAAAACACGAATGTGGGATTGCCCACATTAGACTTCTTAAACCTTTAGAATATTACAAAAAAAAGTACGGAACAGCATTTTATGGAATAAATAAAATGTACCTGCTAATGGAAAAACAACACAATAGGGGTCAAGATGGTGCTGGTTTTGCAAGTATTAAGTTTGATGTTGAGCCAGGGGAAAGATACATAAGTAGAGTTAGATCGATTGAACAACAGCCTATTCAAGATGTTTTTTCACAAATAAATAACCGAATAAATGAAGCTTTAGAAAACAATCCTTCTTTAAAAGAAGATGTTTCTCTTCAAAAAAAACACATTCCATATGTTGGAGAAGTTATGCTTGGGCATGTCAGATACGGAACTTTTGGGAAAAATAGTGTTGAAAGTGTACATCCTTTTTTAAGACAAAACAACTGGAAGCATAGAAATTTAATTTTGGCTGGAAATTTTAACATGACCAATGTTAAAGATTTATTTAATAACCTTATAAAACTAGGTCAGCACCCAAAAGAATATACGGATACGATTACGATAATGGAAAAAATTGGTCATTTTTTAGATGCTCAAGTAAGAAAAATATATAAAGATTTAAAAAAAGAAGGTTATACAAAAGCAGAGTGTTCTCCATTAATTACCGAAAGACTTAAAGTTGGTAAAATATTAAAGAAATCTTCAAAAGATTGGGATGGTGGATATGTAATTGGCGGAATGATAGGTCATGGGGATTCTTTTGTTCTTAGAGATCCTGCAGGGATAAGACCTGCCTTTTACTATAAAGATGAAGAGGTAATTGTGGTAGCATCTGAGAGGCCTGCTATTCAAACCGCATTTAAATTAAAGTTAGAAGACATAAAAGAAGTACCTCCTGGTAACGCTCTAATAATAAATAAAGCAGGTGAACTGAATATAAAAGAAATTATTAAGCCAACAGAAAGAAAATCATGTTCATTTGAAAGAATTTATTTTTCTAGAGGGAGTGATGCTGATATTTACAAGGAGCGTAAAGAGTTAGGAAAATTAATTATGCCCACAATTCTTAAAGAAATTAATTATGATATAAATAACTCTGTGTTTTCTTATATCCCTAATACTGCCGAAACTTCATTTTATGGGATGGTTGAAAGCGTTGATAATTATTTAATTAATAAAAAAACTAAAGAAATATTAAACAATAAAAATATTTCTAAAGAAAAAATAATAGAGGTTCTAAGTGAAAGAGCTAGAATTGAAAAAATTGCCATAAAAGATGTTAAGCTAAGGACTTTTATCACTGAAGAGAGTAGTAGAGATGATCTTGTTGAACATGTTTATGACATCACCTATGGTGTAATAAAGAAAACAGATACATTGATTATTATAGACGATAGCATTGTGAGGGGCACTACTCTTAAAAAGAGTATTTTAAAAATGCTAGATCGACTAGGTCCAAAAAAAATAATAGTAGTTTCTTCCGCTCCACAAATTCGATATCCAGATTGTTACGGTATTGATATGGCGAATCTAGAAGGTTTAATAGCTTTTAAGGCTCTTTTATCTTTACTTAAAGATACAAACCAAGATTCTCTAATTGAGAAAACTTACAAGAGGTGTAAAAGTCAAGAAGGGCTCCTAGATTCAAAATTGACAAATTATGTTAAGGAGTTGTATTCTTTGTTTTCTGCAGATGAAATCTCAAATAAAATTACAAAATTATTGAGTTCTGATGTGGTTAATTCTGAAGTTAAGATTATTTTTCAATCCATTGAAAATCTTCATTTAGCATGTCCAGAACATTTAGGTGATTGGTATTTCACAGGAAACTATCCAACAAATGGCGGGAACAGAGTGGTAAACAATGCATTTATTAACTTTTACGAAGGAAATAATAGAAGAGCTTATTAAGTAAAAGTAGTCGGTTTATTAATAATTAAACATTTTTCTCTAATAATTAAACAAGTTATATGTAAAATATAAGAGCTTTTTTCAAGCTGTATATATATTTATACTTTCGCTTTATAATTTTCTTATTAAGTGATTTGATTTGGGGGAAAAAGGCGGACTGTGTCCGCCTTTTTTATTTATATAGCTAAATAATTATCTTCTACTACCTTCCAATTTATCAAATCAATAAAAGCAGAAATATAGTCAACTCTTCTGTTTTGATAATTTAAGTAATACGCGTGTTCCCACACATCAACTCCTAAAATCGGTGTTCCCACACATCCAATAGATGGCATAAGCGGATTGTCTTGATTTGCTGTAGCACAAACATCTAACTTTCCGTTAGGCATAACACAAAGCCAAGCCCATCCTGATCCAAATTGAGTAGCTGCTGCTTTAGAAAACTGTTCTTTAAAAGTGTCAAATGAACCAAAAGAATCATTAATTGCATCCAGTAAACTCCCAGAAAGCTCTTTACTATCTACAGGTGACATTACATTCCAAAATAACTTGTGATTATAATAACCCCCAGCGTTATTTCTTAATGCTTTATTATTCATGTCGAGATCAACTAAAATAGTTTCAATTGAAGCTGAATCAAGATCAGTGCCTTGAATTGCATTGTTTAAATTGTTTGTATATCCATTATGATGTTTAGAGTGATGAATCTCCATTGTTCTTGCGTCTATCGCAGGCTCTAAAGCATCGTATGAAAAGTTAAGTTCTGGTAATTTAAATCCCATTATATTATTTTTTAAGATTAATAACTATTTAATTAACGAATTTACAAAAAGGATAATTAATAAGTTATATAGATTACTTAATTTGCTTAGATAACATATTTTAATTGAAACATTTTTATAACATATATAATGCATCTGCTGGAAGTGGTAAAACTTTTAACCTGGTTAAAGAGTATTTAAAAATATTACTTACTAGCGACAGCTTAGATTCATATAAAAAAATTCTTTCGATCACATTTACAAATAAAGCTGTAAATGAAATGAAGGGAAGGATCATTGAGGGTTTGCATGACCTTACTAAATTAGATTCTGCAACGGGAATAAACCCAATGTTAGAGCTGATTAAAAAAGAGACAGCCTTAACTGATGAACAAATACAACTAAAGTCCGTATCAATATTAAAATCAATATTAATAAATTACGCATCATTTGAGGTTTCTACAATAGATAAGTTTACACAAAAAATTATTAGGAATTTTGCTTATGAAATAAAATTACCTGTAAATTATGAAGTGGAAATTAAAGCTCAAGATTTACTTGAAGAAGCTACTGCTAAATTGATTTCTCAAGCTGGAAAAGATAAAGAACTAACGAGGGTGTTGATTAATTTTTCGTTTGAAAAATCTGCTAATGATAAAAGCTGGGACATTGAATATGATTTAAATAATATCTCTAAGCTGTTATTAAATGAAAATCACTTCGAACAAATAAACGAATTACATGAAAAAAGTTTAGTTGATTTTGAAAATCTAAAAAAAGGAATTGATGATTCAAAAGTCAAAATTGAATCTGAAATTATAAATGCAGCGGAAACTTGTTTACAGTTAATCTATTCAAAAACCTTAGAGGATACTGATTTTTTAAGTCAGGCGTTACCAAAACACTTAAAAAAAATAAAAAATAAAAATTTTAATTCATTATATTCTAGTCAACTGGAAGTAAATATAAAAAATGGTTATCTGTATAAAAAAAGCTTAGATGAGGATAAAAAAAACATAATAGATTCAATAAAAAATGAACTACTAACCTCTTTTATTGAGATAAAGAAAAATGTATATAAATTAAAATTTTATCAAAATATTGAAGCTAACAATAGGCCTTTATCAATTATTAAATATATTAATTCTGAATTAGACATTATAAAAAAAGAAAGAAATGTTATTCTCATTTCTGAATTCAATAAAATAGTAAACAATCAAATAAAAAATCAGCCAGCTCTTTTTATTTATGAAAAAATAGGTGTGAAATACAAACATTTTTTTATAGATGAATTTCAAGATACATCAATGTTGCAATGGGACAATTTGATTCCACTAATTGAAAATTCTCTTTCATCAGAGGAGTCTTCTTTAACAATTTCTGGAGATATTAAACAAGCAATATATAGGTGGAGAGGTGGAGAGCCCGAACAATTATTGAAGCTTTGTAATAATAATACTGCATTTTTTATTGAAAGTAATGTAATCCCTTTAAAGACTAATTATCGAAGTAAGAATGAAATAATAAAATTCAATAATTCTTTTTTTAATCATATTGGTGAGCGTGTACTTACATCAGATAATCATAAAAGTATTTACACAAATTGCATGCAGGAAACTAACAATAATATTGGTGGGTATGTTGGATTAAATATACTAAACCCCACAGATTTATTATCTAAAGAAGAATCCTATAATTTAAAAATTAAACAAATTATTGAGGATGGTTTAAAGAGTGGTTACAGTTTAAAAGACATCTGTATTCTTGTCAGGACCAATAGTCAAGGGATTGAAATTTCAGATTATTTAAATAGTGAAGACATAGAAATTATTTCTTCAGAAACATTATTATTGAATAGGTCTGCAGAGGTTAAATTTATAATTGAGGTATTAAAATTTTGCTCTAACTCAAATCTTAAAAATTCAAAATTAGATATCATAAATTTTCTTTACGAACAACATAATATAGATATCTCGAAGCATGGTTTTATAAAAAGTTTAATCTTAAAAAGTAAAATTGATTTTTTCAAAGAGCTTAATAATTATAAAATATATTTTGATTATACTCTTTTGACAAAATCATCTTTATATGAGGCTATTGAATATATTATCTTTTCTTTTAGTTTATGTAATAAGTCAAACAGTTATATTCAATATTTTTTAGATTTCGCATATGATTACTCAAATAAAAACTTTGCTAGTATTTTGGATTTTATAAATTATTACGATTCTAAAAAAGATAGTTTAAGCATAGTTGCTCCTGTTGGAAGTAACGCTGTTAATGTAATGACAATTCATAAAGCAAAGGGATTAGAGTTTCCGATTGTAATTTATGCATATGCAGATATAGATATTTATAAAGAAAAAGATGCTAAAGAGTGGTATCCTGTAGCAAGTGATGAGTTTAATGAATTTAATAGTCTTCTATTAAATTTTAATAAAGATTTTGAATATTTTGGAAGTATAGGTAAATCTATTTATGACAAGCATTTAAATGATCAAGAGTTAGACAATATTAATTTACTTTATGTTGCGTTAACAAGAGCTCAAAATGAACTTCATGTTATTTGCACTAATTCAAGTAACCCTAAAGGAGAAGAGAATATTAACAAATACTCAGGAATACTTATTAATTATTTAAAAAAGAATAATTATTGGGAATTCAATAAAGAGCTTTTTGAATTTGGATTAAAAGCAAAAAATAATGTTATAAATAATAAATCAAGCACATTATTAATTGAAGATTTTATTATTAATCCAAAAGAAATTCATCAAATTAATATTGATGCAAAATCAGCAATGGTTTGGGGTACAAATGTAGAGAAAGCTACAAGCGACGGAAATTTATTACATGAAATCATGTCACATATAAACTCTAAGCTAGACTTGGACGTGGTTTTACAAAACCTTTGTGAAAATGGAACTTTAGATTTAAAATTAAAAGAAAAATACAACAACTTAATCGATGATATTTTAGAGCATAAAGAATTAAAGCAATATTATTCTTCAGAATTGCTCTCCTTTAATGAAAAGGAGATCCTTATAAGAAATGGAAATTCAATTAGAGTTGACCGAATAGTCTTTACTTCAGACAGTGATGTATGCATAATTGATTACAAAACAGGTAGGGTAAAAAAAGAGGATTATAATCAACTTAATAATTATGAAAAAATTCTGTCAGAAATGGGCTATCGGGTTAAAAACAAAATTATAATAAATACTGTCAATGAATTAGAGGTAATTGCATTTTAACTATTATTGCTTCAAGAATATACATTATTACGTACATTCTAAATAATGCTAGTAATAGTAATTCCTATAATAAAACTTTATTAAGTTCTATTTAATTAATATATTTAAGAAAAGAAAGAAATTATGAAAACTACAATTAAAATATTATTAATGCTTTTGGTGACTATCGGTTACACAAACATGTATTCTCAAGATAGCAACAACCCTTGGCAGTTCTCATTCGGGGTTAGTGCAGTTGATTTAAATGCGGATAGTGAAACTGAATTTGCAGACTTTTTTAATGTTGATGAAGACTGGAATGTTTCTTCAGGGTTATCAATGTTTACACTATCTAAATATTTAGGAGATAATTTATCTCTTGGACTTAGTGGCTCTGTAAACTCGATATCAAATTTTGCAGATGATCATCAATTTCTAAATGAAGTTAGCTACTTCGCTGGGGATCTAATGCTTAAATACAGTTTAAGTGAAGCTTTGAATTGTGAAGTTATGGAGCCTTATGTTGGTGTTGGACTTGGTAATACGTGGATGGATTCTCAATCATGGATGACTGCGAATGGAAGTTTAGGAATGAACTACTGGTTCTCCGATGTATGGGGTTTGACAGCGCAAGTTGATTACAAAATGAATATGTCAGAAAACGGAAGAGGAACTACAGTAATGTTGGATGAAGGTGGATCTATGAGATACTCACTTGGGTTTTCTGTGAAATTTGGCAGCACTGATAAAGAGTAACTTATCTAAATTTTTCGTTTATATAATTTACTGATTACCTGTGTTTTATAAAATAAACAGTTTTATATTACATTCCAATTTACTCTGTAAAACAAAATATTGCGTATAATATTTTAATTAAAAATTAAAAAAAGCGCGTTTTTTTGTTTTTACATGCTAATAAATATGAGGAAAAACCATATTTTTGCAATAAATAAGAAAACTTAATTAAAATATTATGAAAAATTTTAGCAAACTATTGTTAATACTTTTAGTAACTATTGGTTACGTAAACATGTATTCTCAAGATGAAAACAATCCTTGGCAGTTTACTTTTGGTATTAATGCAGTTGATTTAGCGTCTGATACCGACACTCAATTTGGAGAGTTTTTTGATGTTGATCCAAACTGGAACGTTTCTTCAGGTTTATCAACCTTTACACTTTCTAAGTATTTAGGAGATAATTTATCTCTTGGGTTTAATGGCTCTTTAAACAAGATTTCAAAATATGCAGCTAGCTTTTCATCTATAAATGATGTTACCTACTTTGCTTTTGATGGAATGCTTAAGTATAGCTTAAACGATGTGTTAAACTGGGGAAAATTAGAGCCTTATGTAGGTGTTGGTTTAGGTAACACATGGATGGACTCTGAATCATGGATGACTACTAATGGTAGTTTAGGTATGAACTATTGGTTCTCTGATGTGTGGGGTTTAACAGCGCAAGTTGATTACAAACAAAACATGGGTGTTAGCGGAAGAGGAAATTCAGTTATGTTAGATGATGGAGGATCAATGAGATACTCAGTTGGGTTTTCTGTAAAATTCGGCGGTAAAGATACTGATGGTGATGGTGTTTATGACAAACATGATGCTTGTCCAGACGTTGCAGGATTAGAAGAATTTAATGGTTGTCCTGATTCTGACGGAGATGGAATTACAGATAGTGAAGATACTTGTCCTTTATTAGCAGGTTCTTTAGAATTTGAAGGATGTCCTGATTCTGATGGAGATGGAATATCTGACAACAAAGATGCTTGTCCTAACAAAGCTGGCTTAGCTTCTTTTGATGGTTGTCCTGACTCTGACGGTGATAAAATTACTGACTCTAGAGATAGATGTCCAAATGTTGCTGGTCCTAAAGAAAATGGTGGATGTCCATGGCCTGATAGTGATGGAGATAGTGTTTTAGATAAAGATGATGACTGTCCTTCTGAAGCAGGAACAGTTGCAAACAATGGTTGTCCTGAGATTTATCCAAGTGATGAAGCTCTTGCTCAACTAGTAGAGTATTCAAGAACAATAAACTTTGCATTTGATTCTGCAAAATTTACTGATGGAACTCCTCCTGTATTAGATGCAATTGTTGAAATATTAGTAGCTTATCCTAAAGCAAACTTTTCTGTAGAAGGGCATTGCGATAGCAAAGGGTCTACTAAGGTAAACCAAAAGATATCTGATAAAAGAGCTGCTGCTGTAGTGGATTACTTAATTAAAAGCAGCATAGCTGCTTCTAGATTAACAGCAACAGGATTTGGTGAATCTAAGCCAATCGATACAAACAATACAATGGCTGGAAGAGCTAACAATAGAAGAGTAGAAATTCTTCTAGTTAAATAAAGACTATTGTTTTAAAATTCTTTTAAAATTATATATTAAAAAAACGCTTCTTATATAAGAAGCGTTTTTTATTTTTATGAAATGGAGGGTTTTATAAAAAAGGTTTTATTAGATTTAAAAAATAAAAATACAGATTTCTCTAAGTGTGTATTTATTCTTCCAAATAAAAGATCAGGCTATCATTTAAAAAAGAACCTTTCGCAAATAATTTCGCAAACAATTTTTTCTCCTAAAATTGTAAGCATAGAGGACTTTATAGAAAGTTTGTCTAAGTTAAAACTTCTCACTAACACAGAATTGATATTTGAATTCTATAGTGTGTATTTAAAAAACACTCCTGAAAATAAACAGGAAGGTTTTGAAGACTTTATAAAATGGAGCAGAACATTAATTCAAGATTTTAATATAATTGACAAAGAAATAACGGATACAAATCAAGTCTTCGATTACCTAAAGGCAGTTAAAGAAATGGATCACTGGTCCTTAGATCCAAACCCTAGTGAACTTGTAAAAAGACATTTATACTTTTGGAGTAATATTAAAATATACTATAATGAATTCTATGAACATCTGTTAAACATCAATTCAGGGTACCAAGGAATTTTGGAAAAAAGGGCTCTAAATAACACTTCTTGTTATATTCAAAACAATAGTGAAAAGAGCTTTGTTTTTATTGGATTTAATGCGCTAAATAGAATTGAATCCTTAATTATTCAAGAATTTTTAAAAAATACAGTAAGTGAAATTTACTGGGACATAGATAAAATTTCTATTAACTCTTCTTTTAATAATTCTGCATTTTTTATAAATAAATATAGAAATAAATGGTCTTATTATAAGAATAGAGAAATAAATTGGATTAATGATAACTACTCTTCTAAAAAAAATATTCACGCAGTAGGAGTATCGAAAAATATCGGTCAAGCAAAATATATCGGCGAGATAATTAAAGAGAATATTAAAACATTAAAAAATACAGCAATTGTATTAGGTGATGAGTCTTTATTAATTCCAATGCTTAACTCATTACCTAAAGGAGTAGAAGATGTGAATATAACTATGGGGTTTCCGCTTTTCTCTAGCCCTGTAAGCTCCTTGATTTATAAAATATTTAAGCTACATATAAATAGCCATGCCACTTTTTATTATAAAGAAGTAGTGTCAATATTATCTCATGAATTAATTAAACCCTTATTCGACCAGAATGGGGTTAATTATTCAGATAAAATTATTGATAAAATAAATAATGGAAATGTTATAAATGTTAGCTTAGAATTTATAATTAATAATGTAAAGATCAATAGAGATTTGATTTTATTAATTTTTAAAGACTGGTCTAATAGTAGTGAAAGGGCTATAATTAATTGTAAAGAGTTAATTATAATAATTAGAGACAATCTTTTAGTTGAAGACAAAGATGAAATACTAACTGTAGAACATTTATATAGGTTTAACGAAATATTTAACGAACTACATATTCTTAAAAATAGATTTAAGTTTATTAATTCAATTAAACTGTTATTTGATCTATTTCAGGACATTGTAAAAAATGAAAGGTTAAAATTTAATAGTGAGTCCTTTTCAAAAATACAAATAATGGGACTCTTAGAATCTAGGGTTTTAGATTTTGAAACTGTTATAATTAGCTCAGTAAATGAAGGAATAATGCCTTCTGGAAATATTGAAAATTCGTTTATTCCTTTTGATGTTAAAGTAGATAACAACATCCCTACTTTTAAAGAACAAGACGCTATTTATTCCTATCACTTTTACAGGCTAATTCAACGAGCAAAGAACGTATACTTACTTTACAATACAGAGCCTGATTCTCTAAATGGCGGAGAGAAAAGTAGATTTATAAGACAGATAGAATTTGAGGGAATTCATGAAATTAATAATAAAATAGTAAGTTCGCATACACCGAAAAATGAAGAAAAATTAATTGAGATAACTAAAACAGAGGATGTTATTAATGAATTAATCCTTCTATCAAAGGATGGGTTTTCGGTGTCCTCAGTTTTATCATACATTAGAGACCCTTTAACCTTTTATTATAAAAAAATATTAAAAATAAAAGATGAAAAGAAGGTAGAAGAAACTATTGAATCCAATACTCTTGGAACAGTGATACATGAATCCTTGAAATACATATACACGCCATTAATAAATAAAATGCTATCAATTGATTATTTAGAAGATCAATTGACAAAACTTAAGAAGACCGTTAAATTACAGTTGGAATTAAATTATAAAAACGGGCAGTTCAAAACAGGTAAAAATTTAATAATTCTTGAAGTAGCTATAAAATATGTTTCAGAATTTATTAAAAGTGAGATTAAATCTATTAAGCAAGGAGATAGTATCCAAATTATTGGGGTGGAAGAAGATTTTAATATAAAATTTGAAAGTGAAAAGTTGGAAAATGAAATAAATTTAAAGGGCCAAATTGACAGAATTGACATATTAAATGGAACTTTACGAATAATTGACTATAAGACTGGTAAAAAAACAGAAAAAAGAGAATTAAACTTATCTAGCTGGGATGATATAGAAATGGATTACGATAAAATGAAAAATTGGTTTCAATTACTCTTTTATGTATATGCATTTAATAAAACAAATAATCTAAGTATACCAATTGAAACAGGTATTATATCATTTAAAAACTTAAAGTCTGGATTATTGAAATTTAACTATGGCACAAGGTTTGATAATGATTCAGCTATAAGTGAAGATGTGTTAAATAACTATAAATTAGTCCTAGAAAATATTTTAATGGAAATCTTTAACCCGAATATGAGTTTTGTTGAAAAAAAATTACCCAAAAAAAATTATGTATAAAATTATATTATTGTTTTGTTGTAGCATAACTGTCTCTTATGGACAAATAAACCCTCAAGATATTGAGATAGTTAGAGATTCATATGGGGTTCCTCATATATACGGGAAAACTGATGCAGATACCGCTTATGGGCTAGCATGGGTTCATAGTGAAGATGATTTTATGACTATTCAAAAAGCGTATTTAGCTGGAAATCAATTACTAAGTAGTTATCTGCGTAATGACGGAATAATAGTTGATTTTTTATCTCAATTCATAGAGTCTGAAAAAACAGTAAATGAGTTATTTGACACTCTGTCTATAGATTTTATAAAAATACTTGAAGCATATAGTCAGGGTATTAATCGATATGCAGAATTAAATCCTGAAAAGGTGCTAGTTAAAGATCTGTTTCCGGTTACTCCTAGAAAGATGTTGAATTACTCATTTCTACAATTATTTATATCTAATGGTGCAGATAAATTAGTTAGTAGTATAATTTCAAATAATACAATTGACTTATCAAACCTTGTAATAAATGAAGATATTCAAGGCTCTAATACTTTTGCTTTTAATAACAATAAGACAAAAAATGGAGAAACATATCTTGCTATAAATACACATCAACCACTAGATGGTCCAAACTCTTGGTATGAAGTTCATTTAAACAGCGAAGAAGGTACAAATATCCTCGGGGCTACATTTGCAGGAGCTCCTTGTGTTTTAACTGGAGTTAACAAACATTTAGCATGGACACACACAGTAAATTATCCAGATAAGGCAGATCTGTTTAAGTTAAAAATGCATGACTCAAAAAAGAATATATATTTAGTAGACAACAAAGAGTATAAACTAGAAAAACACAAAGCAAAATTAAAATATAGAGTACTCGGAATTAATATTGGTATTTATAAAACTTATTACAAAAGTATTTTTGGTCCGACTTTAAAAAACAAATCTGGATACTATTCGGTTAGAACACCAAGCTTATACAACATTAAGGCGCTAGAACAATGGTGGAGAATGAATAAGGCTACGTCTTTTAATGAGTTTTATGGTATTTTAAACATGAAGTCTATTCCTGGCTACAATATTGGTTATGCAGATAAAAAAGATACTATTTTTTATATTTCAAATGGAATAATTCCTATTCGTAATGAAAAAAATGATTGGACAAAAATTGTAGATGGAAGTAAAAGTGAAAACTTATGGGAAGAATACTATGACATAAAGGATCTTCCTCAAGTTATTAATCCAAAATCTGGATTTATATATAATGCAAACCACTCTCCATTTAAATCTACTGGGTGGTCTGAAAATCCAAAACAAGAAGATTATTCTAAGACAATGAATTATGAGACCTATGATAATAACAGAAGTACTAGAATTATAGATTTAATAAACTCAAACGAATCAATCAATTATGAGAAGTTTAAAGAAATAAAATACGATAACAAACTGCCTCGACCATTAAATTATAATTTTTTAGATATTAACTCAATCTGGGAAATAAATGCCGATAAATACCCCGAAATATCGGACGTAATATTAAATATCCAAAAATGGGATATGGCAACAAACTCAAACTCCGTAGGAGCAGCTAATTATGCAGTTTTATATTATCTGCTAATAAATAAATTTAAAAATATAAAGTATAAAAAAGTATTTGACGAAATTGAAATGGTAGAGCTAATCAGAAGCACTAAAAAGTATTTACTAAAATATTTTGACTCAACAAATACAGAGTTAGGAGATTTTCAAAAACTTGTTAGAGGGGATAAAGAAATTGGAATCTTTGGATTGCCTGATGTCATAACTGCCATGAAGGGGATTGATTATGAAGATGGTAAAATTAAAATTACACATGGTGAATCCTATATTTCACTAGTTAAATTTAAAGATGAAAAGGTAGAAATAGAGACTATTATGTCATATGGCTCTAGTGATAACCCAAATTCAAAGCACTATAACGATCAAATGGATTTATATTCTAAATTTAAAACTAAAAAAATGACTTTAGATAAAGTTGAAGTTTATAAAAAAGGAGTGAAAGTATATAACCCTAAATAGGCTGCAGTATTAACACAAATAAAAAAAGTCCAAATATATTGTTTGGACTTTTTTATTTAATTAATTTTTTATGACTAGTCTTCTAATGAAGCTAAAGAGCCAGTCCAGTCACAATACCATTGCACATAGTTGACTTTTCCCTCTTCGTTAAAATCAAATGATTCATAAATAGATACAACCACAGACTTTGCTTCTGTTGAATCCGTAGCGCTAAGAGTTACTTCCTGGTCATAGTACAATCTAACAGATCCATCAGTCACACCCGTGTCTGCATTAACTCCTGTTAAATGATTTAAAGGAGTTACGTACTTAGCATCATAATTGGCAAAAAATTCTTTATGTGATAATTTGATGTCTTCTAAACGTAATGAATCTACAGAACCAACAAGGGTTCCTTTGAAAACTACGTCGTCTGAAAAGTGAGAGTAATCAACGGATTCGTTTGCAAAACCAGCAAAAAGTGCATCAATAGTTTTAGAGTTTTTTTCAAAAGTTTTCATCGCTTCTGCATTTGGATTACAAGAATAAAAAGCAAAAGATAAAAAAGTAAAGTAAATAAGGTTTTTCATAATAAGTTTTTTAGTAATTATAATTCAATTTAGTTAAATTTTTAACAAAATTTTTTAAATATCAGCAAATTAATTGGTGATATTTGCTTATTGTTATAATTATCAATGAAAAACTATTTCCCCTCAAAACTTATACTAATTCTGTTAGTTAATTTTTCCCTGTATTCTCAAGATAGAAAAACTGCATTAGCTAAAAGAGTGTCATCGCCTCCTGTAATAGATGGGGTTCTTGATGATAGCATATGGAATGGAGTAGAAATAAATTCAGATTTCACTATGTACAGGCCATCCAATACTGGACCAGCTAGAGATACACATGCAACACAGGTGAAAATTATCTACGATGATGAAGCTGTCTATTTTGGTGCTAAAATGCTTGATCCAGATTACAATAATATAGCTAAGGAGGTTAGTCAACGAGACGAGTTTTATATGAACAAAACTGATTTTATAATGGTAAGTATCAGCCCATACGATGACGGCCTCAATTATATAAGCTTTGTAATCACCAGCGCAGGAACTATATCAGATATGAAAACCGTTGGAGATTTTGATGACAATGACGGAGATTACGATGTAGTCTTTGATGCAAAAATTTCATTTGACAAATTTGGTTGGAATGCGGAATTCAAAATTCCATATAGTGCCTTAAGGTTTCCAAAAAAAGATATTCAAAACTGGGGTGTAAATTTTTTCAGAAGAGTATTTAATTTAAATGAAACATATGCTTGGAACTTTATTGACAGGTCTGTTGGTACTGCAAGTGAGTATATGGGGGTTTTAGAAGGGATACAAAAAATAGACCCACCTACTAGGTTATTCTTTTATCCATACAGTCAATTTAATTCCGAGATTTACGAAGGAAATACAGGTACAGGTATATCTGCTGGTATGGACATTAAATATGGTATAAACGAAGCATTTACAATCGACGCAACATTAATCCCAGATTTTGGACAAGTTAAATTTGATGAAGTAGAATTAAATTTAAGTCCCTTTGAACAACAATTTGACGAAAAGAGAGCTTTTTTCACAGAAGGAACAGAGCTATTTAACAGAGGTGGAATCTTCTATAGTAGACGTATTGGTGGTGATTTAAGTAGCAGCGGTGAGGATTTTATACAAGAAAACGAAAAAGTATCAGCTTCGGATAACTCAATAGATTTAATCAATGCAATTAAGATTTCTGGAAGAACAGATAATAAGCTGGGAATTGGATTTTTCAATGCGATAACCAAAAAATCAACAGCTACTTTGCAAGACACGTTAAATCAAAGTACTAGAGAAGTTATACTAGAGCCCTTAACAAACTACAATGTTCTAGTCTTGGATCAACAAATAAAAAATAATTCCTCCATTACATTTCTAAATACAAATGTTAAAAGAGCAAAAGAGTATAGAAATGCAAATGTTTCTGCCCTGTTATTAGATTTAAAGACCAAGCAAAACAACTACAGATTCGAAGGTTCTATTTTAAGAAGTGAGATATTAGAAAATGGAGCAAAAGATGACGGTTATAAAACTTCATTTAAAATAAATAAGACCAAAGGTAATTTTAGATGGATGACCGGAGTATGGACGACAGATGACACATATAATCAAGACGATTTGGGAATTTCAAGATGGTATAATAACCAAAGTTTGTTTGCTAACATATCTTATGAAATCTTTAACCCTATTAATTATTTTAATCAACTAAAAATAAAACTAGGGTTAAGGCATGGAAGAAGGTATAGACCTAGTGTAAAAAGAAATAACAATTATGAGTTAGAAGTATTTTTTGAGACTAAAAAACTTTATAAACATAGATTTGAAATTGAGTACACTACTTTAAACAAAGATTATTTTGAACCTAGAGTAGAAGGATTGTTTGTTTTAAAACCAGAATTAGTAGGTCTTAGATACGATTTTGACACAAATAATACTAAAAATTTAGTCTTTAGCACCGAAATAGATGCCCAAAAAAATATGGATGAGTTTTATGATGAAAAGAACCATAAAATAAGTTCTAGCGTGGGAGTGGATTACAAAGTTTCAGATAGGTTAAACTTAAGTACTGGATTAGGAATTTCATTTGAAAAAGATGATTTAGGATATGCAGGAAGTGAAGGCCAAGAGGTGATCGTAGGTCTAAGGGATGTAAAAGTCAATCAGGCAATGTTTGAGATGAATTATAATTTAGACTCATATAAAGGGTTTGCACTTGAAATCAGAAATTACTGGAGTACTGTAGACTATAAAAGTTATTATTCATTACAAGAAAATGGCATGGGAGCACTTGTAAATGATTATCCACTTGAAGACAATCCAAACACTAATTTTAACATATGGAATCTAGATTTATCCTATAATTGGAGATTCGCACCTGGAAGTGCAGCGACTTTTCAATACAGAAATCAAATATTTAATAATGATGATAATTCCATTATATCCTATGCCGAAAGCTTAGATAATTTATTTAGAAATAATATAGGTCATCAATTGTCGATTAGAATAAATTATTTCATAGATTACAATAGGTTAAAAAGAAAAAATTAAACTATTAAATAATAAAATTATGGAAACTTATAAATGTGAAAGTTGTGGAATGGCGGTTAACGCTAGTTGTGCTAAATGCAATGAGCCATTAATAAATGGTCACATCTCCTTAGATAACGGAGATAAAGTACAGGTTTCAAGCTGTCCTAAGTGCGAAGGAAAAATAAAATCACCACAATGTTGTGGAAGTGATATGAATTGTAGCCTATAAAACTTAATTATAACGCACAATTTTAACTGTGCGTTATTTTTTACGCTATTAAATCACTTTACTTTTATTAATGTTTGTCTAAATTTTATTTATATATTACATCTAATACTAATTTTTATAAATATTTAAATCAAATTAATTAGTGTATTAAATGAATATAAAATTACAAATATCTAGCTATCAAGACAAAAAAATGATGTCTAATGTTTATTTTGATTTAATGGACACTAATTATAGGAAAAAAATAAAATCTGATCTATACGTAAACAGATTAAACTTTACGTTAAACAAAGTAGGACAAGGGGATTCAAATTATATTTCTAAAAACATACTACTAGAAAAGCTTAAAAAACAAAGACTACTTACAATAGATAATTTCAAAATAGGCGTATGGAAATTATCAGATTGCGAAAATTACTTAAGAAAAGGAGTTGAAATAAAGTCAGTAAAAGAGTTTATAAAGGAAAACTTTAAGCATATTTCAATATTTACTAAAAACGATTATTTAAATACGGTTGGAGTTTATAAAAAACATCTTAAAATCGAAAGAACTATATATCTAAGAGATTTAAATACCGAAAACTTACTACTATTTAAAACCAATACCCTTTTTAACGGGTTAAAAATATCTTCAATAAACTCGTATTTAAAAAAACTAAAAGTCATTGTTAATAAAGCACATGCAAAAAATTTAATTATAAATAAAAACATATTCTCAAAAAATTTAATTGAAAAGGAAGAGGATAGAAAAGTAAAGAGGGACAGGGAAAAATTTGTAAATATAGAACAGGGAATATCTAATGCAGAAAGTATTTATGACTTACAGGCTATAACATTATTTGTTATAATGATAATTTTTAAAGGAATGAAACCTATCGAAATGGTTAAATACAAAGAGCTTGATCACGCTATAATGATAAATAACAAGGATAAATATATCTATTATATCTCTAGGGGGATTAAACGTTTTGTTCGATTTGAAGAAAATATATTTAAGCTAATAAACATTCTTAAAACATCATTGTATTACACACATTTTGAAAAGAATCCTGAGGTGTTAGCGCCTTACAATAACCCATATGAGGTTTTTAATCTTGATGTAAGTAAAGAAATTAAAAAACATAAAAACTTATGGAATATTTATCAAAAGAAAATTAAAAAATTGCTTGGATGCAATTACAAAATGGCAAATACATTGTATGTTAATTATATAGATGATTTGGAGATTTCACAAAATGTTAGAAATATCCTAGTAGGAAAAAATGATGGACAAGAAGTCGTCTTTGATATAGAAAATCCATTAAGAAATCAAATTAATGAAGTAGAAAATAGATTGATTGAAGATTTCAAAATAGGGAATTTAATTGCATTGGTTGAAAACAGAATGAACTTATTAGATGTTTTAGAAAGCGAAAGTAAAAATACAAATTGGCAAAGACCAATAGATTTTATTAAAACGATTTCCAGTATTTAATATGTGTCGTACAGACTAAGGAGTTTTATTTTACTCTTTAATTCACTGATGCTACTGTTCAGGTCTTTTTTTATTGATATTTTATACTCTTTTCCAGGCATCATATCAAAATAATTATCAGAAAAATTATGCTTTGAACCAATGTCTACAAAAACATTCTTCACTAGATTTTCAGATTTTAAACTTATTTCAAATTTATCAACTAATTCTCTAATTTGATATTCTATACGTGGCTTACTTAATTTTAAATCCTTGAATTCTGACAAATAATATATATTACTAGATATTTCTTTTTCCTTATCTGATAAAGTAGCTATTACTAAGCTATTATTAGAATCAAAATTACTTTTTATCCAGTCGATAGACAGGCTGTCTATTTTAAATGTTGAATCTGCCTGTAGCAGATGATTTTTATTCCTTTGATGTAGTATTTCCCCATTAAAACTTAGAACTTTAAGATTTATATCAACTTTTTTAGACTCTAATAAATCTGAAATTAAATGCACCTCAATTTCCTTGTCTGACTTGAAAAAACTAATCAAAACTGGCTGAAATGCTTTTTTTGTAGAATAATGAAGAGCTTTCCATTTTCCGTAATAATCAATACTCGACCAAGATGCTACTGGCCAACAATCATTTAATTGCCAGTATAGACTCCCCATGGAATAACCTTTATTTCTTCTGTGAGATTCCATCCCCATTGAAACACCATAGGCTTGCAAGATTTGACTAACATATAAATATCCTGCAAAACTATTTGGTTTATTATAATACCTAAACATATAGTCTTCAATTGTACTATTTCCAATGCTTGATCTTTGATGAGATTTCATTACTTCGGAATATATACTATAATCGTTTTCATTTGTATATTTATCCACACTTGAAAACTCTGGGAAAGACTGAAATCCAAATTCGGACATGAATCTAGGGACCTTTTGGTTATAAGATTCAAAATCTTCTTTCCCCCACCAAACTCCCCAATAATGTGCATCTCCACTAGTGTACGATTCTGTTCCCCCAGAAAGAGAGCTTCCAGGTGAGGAAGGCCAATAATTCGTACTACTATCTAATTTTTTAACAACTTTAGGCAAGATTTTATGAAACACATCGTCATAAGCTTTGCTGATTTCACTCGCTACTTCAATAGATTGATTTTTAATTACATCTTTTTCCCAACCCCAATTTTTCCAAGCAGATCTAACTTCGTTATTTCCACACCATAATGCAATTGATGGGTGCCCTCTAAGTCTTTTTATGTTATACTCTGCTTCTTGTTCAACAGACTTTAAAAAATCTTCATCCCCTGGATACATAGCGCACGCAAACATAAAGTCTTGCCAAACCAGTAGCCCTTTTTCATCGCAAATATTATAAAATATTTCTTTCTCATAAATACCTCCGCCCCAAACTCTTATCATATTCATATTAGCATCCACTGCAGCCTCCAATAATTCTTCATACTTATCATCAGTAACTCTATTTAAAAAAATATCTTGTGGGATGTAATTTACCCCTTTCATAAATACAGGTTTGTTATTTACTTCAAAGTAAAAATTATTACCAATACTATCTTTAGACGTAACTAAGTCTATTTCTCTAAGTCCAATCTTCTTGGAAGTTGTTGTGAAGTTGTTATTTGATTTTAGCTTAACTTTAATATCATACATTGTTTGATTGCCCATACCGTTGGGCCACCATAGTTCATGGTTTTTTATTATAAACGGTATTTTTATCTTGTTTATACCTTTATTTACATAAATAAGATCTGTAGATATTTTTTGATTATTTACATATATTTCTGAAATCATTTCATCTATTTCTAAAGAAGATTCTAATTCAATTTCAGCAACTAAATTTGCGTTTTCACTCAGACTCAGTTGTCTAACATACAAATCTTGAATATTAAAATAATTCCATGTTTTTAAATTAATTGGCTTCCAAATACCACTGGTAACTAATCTCGGACCCCAATCCCAGCCATAATGATAAGGGGCTTTTCTGGTAAAAACACTAACCCTCTTGTTCTCTTCTACCTTTCCTATTTCTGCTAAATCATTGGCATTAAAAGAAGAAATATCATAACCAAGACTGTCATGAAGTATAACTCCTTGGCTAATAGGAGAGAATAACTTAACATAAAGATTATTCTTGCCAACTTTAGAATATTTTTTAATATCTACAGTTTTCCCAACAAACATATTGTCTGTAGTTGCAATTAATGAATCATTTAAATAAATTGACGAATAAGTATCAATACCTTGCAATTCTAATCCGATAAAATGACTATTGACATCCTTTTTTGATAGATCAAATTCGGTCTTGTACTCCCAATCAGTCTTGTCTATCCATTGAAGTTCATGCTCATTAAGTCTATAAAATGGATCTTCGATTAGTTCATTACTTAGTAAGTCAGTATGAACATTGCCTGGAACGGAGGCTTCTAACCAATGAGAATCTATATTGTTTTTAAATTCCCAATTTTCACTTATTTCTACAATATTATCATTTTGATTACTACAATTATAAAAAAGAAAAAGAAAGAAAGAAAATTTAAAAAAAAACTTCATATTAATTGTTTATAAGCTAGTAACCAAATTAGATTTATCGTTAGCTATTTGCTTTGTATTTCAATAACCTCTCTTGAAATATCATCTGATTGTAAAAAACTCAACTTCAACTTTTCTTCTTCATATTTCATATACACGCTTTCCATCCATAGAATATTTTCCTCTTTCTTGACACCGTTTTCAATGAAAACAAACTTGCCTTTATTTAAATAACTTATATGTGCTGTATTGTTGTCAATACTTACTTTAAAATCATATAAACTCCAATCGGTTGAAACATAGCCTTTTTTAAAATGTGTTTTTATAACATTTAAGAATGAACCTAGATCATACTTTTCTCCCATCTCATAAATAACAAAATCTTTGGTTACATGGTCGTATACTAACTTATTACCAAGGTTGTCTATATCAATTGCATTAAAAAATTCTTTTAGAACTGAAATTGCTTGATCTTCCGTTATATTATTATTAATATTTGAGCTACAGCTCATTAAGCACAAGAGTGAGAAAGAAATTATTAATTTATTCATGGTTTAAAATTTTAATATTATTAAATTTACAAAATGTATTAGACCTGTAATATTAAAAAAAAAGAAATGAATAAAATATTATTATTATTAAATATATTAATAACAATTAATTCATTTTCGCAGACAGTACTTATAGATTCCCTTAAACAAGAAGGATGGAACAAGTCAGGTAAGGTTACTTTTTTAGTAAATCAAACCGCATTTAGCAATTGGACATCTGGAGGAGAAAACAGTATTGCAGGGGCACTAGCTCTTGATTATAATTTAAACTATAACAGAAATGGTTGGTCATGGGATACTAAAATGATAGGAGCCTTTGGAATTAATAAAAATAGTGATAGTAAATTTGCAAAAAAAACAGATGACAGAATAGAGATTAATTCATTGGTTGGGAAAAATTTCACTAAAGAATTAAGTTACTCGAGTTTTGTGAATTTTAAAACTCAATTTTCTAAAGGGCATAAATATTCAACAAGTAGTAGTGGGTTAGAGGATAGGGTTGAAACAACTAGATTCTTTTCTCCAGCTTATCTTCAATTAGGTGTTGGTGTTTATTGGAAAAAAAATAATGACTTTTGGGTAAATATGGCTCCAGTTACAGGTCGATTGATTATTGCAAATAGAAAATTCACAACAAATCTTGAAGAAGGAGAGGAGTATTTCGGTATATCAAAAGGCAATAATTTTAGATTTGAACTAGGTGCGTCGTTAACTGGATTTTACAAATTTGAATTAATAGAGAATGTGATTCTTGAGCAAAGATTAAGTTTGTACTCAGATTATCTTCAAAATGCTGAAAATATTGATATCGATTATACTATATCAGCATTTATGAAAGTGAATGATTATTTATCCACGAGTTTAATTATACAGTGTATGTACGATGATAATGCAATAAAAAGAGTACAGCTAAGAGAAGTGTTCGGACTGGCAGTTACTTTAGATTTACTTGAAATCCCTAATCTTATTTCAAAAATATAAAACTACCTACTTCGAAGTTTAGACAATAGTTTAAGTATTTCTAAATATAACCATACCAAAGTTACTAAAAGTCCAAAAGCACCATACCACTCCATGTATTTAGGTGCTCCTTTTTCAGCACCCTCTTCGATAAAATCAAAATCAATTACCAGATTTAGAGAAGCTATAACAACAATAAATAAACTAATACCTATACTCATAAGCGAGCTGTTTGATGGATCCAAAACTGAAATTCCAGAACCAAAAAAACTCATTATAAAGCTTACAAAATAAAGTAAAAATATTCCTCCTGTTGCAGCAAAAACTCCTAATTTGAAGTTTTCAGTAGCTTTTATTATCCCTGATCTATAAGCTAATAATAAAGAAGTTAAGATTCCTAAAGTTAACCCAATTGCTTGTACAACAATTCCTTCATAAGATTCGTTAAACATATAAGAAATTGATCCAAGAGCTAAGCCTTCTAAAATAGCATATAAGGGTACTGTATATGGTGACCATTCTTTTTTAAAAATTGTAATAATAGCCACAATTAATCCTCCAAATACTCCTACAGGTATAAGGTAGGTCATCTCAGGGTTGAAGCTATAATAGCCTGAAAAAATCAATAAGAATAGTCCCATTGCTGTTTTATCTACAGTCCCTTTAATAGTCATTACGTCATTTAGTTCTGCTCCTCGACGATTGGGGACACTTGTAAATGCTTTTGAGTTTAAAGCTGGGTTCCCACTTCTGTAACTAAGGTGTTTCATCTTCTTAAGTTTTTTTTACGAATTCTGTTTTTAAAACTAATCCTTTGATTTTTTTAAATCTGCAATCTATTTCTCCAGGCGCATTAGTTAAACTAATGTTTTTAATTGAAGTTCCTCTTTTAATGGTGATTGATGTTCCTTTAACTTTTAAATCTTTTATTAAAATAACGGTGTCTCCATCGTTAAGAAAATTTCCATTAGCATCTTTACTTTCCATTTTATTTTGCTATAATTATGGGGTAAAAGTAATAAAATTTATTCATTTTCAGACATAGAATATGGCACAGAGCTTTTATCTGATCCCCAGTTAAAATTAGGAGTACTTGACATCTCAAAGTCTATAACCCCTCCCTTTCTCAAATCAGCATGGTCTAACCAATTCTTATTAGATTCTAATTCATTAAGTTTAAAGTCGTTAATAAAGATGTTTTTGGCACTATTATTTTTTGCATTAATTTTTAATTCTTTACCGTTACTTAGTTCTATAGTAACTTTTTCAAAAAGTGGACTTCCTATAACATATTGGCCAGTAACAGGAGCTACTGGATAAAATCCGAGTGATGAAAATACAAACCATGCTGATGTTTGCCCATTATCCTCATCTCCGCAATAGCCGTCAGCACCTGAACCGTACAAGTTATCCATTACATACCTAACCTTTTCTTGTGTTTTCCAAGGCTCTTGAGCATAATTATAGAGATATATTGCGTGTTGGGCTGGTTGATTTCCGTGTGCATACTGACCCATTCCTCCTATCTCCATTTCCAATATTTCATGAATTTTAAATCCATAATAACTATAATCTGAGCTAGGATCAGATGTAAATATTTGATCCATTTTTCTAACGTAATTCTCTCTACCTCCCATTAAATTGATTAAGCCTTGAGGGTCATGCAAAACAGACCATGTATAATGCCATGCGCTTCCTTCTGTGAACACCCCACCCCATTTATCTGGCCTAAAAGGAGATTCAAAATTTCCATTAGAAGACTTTCCTCTCATAAAATTTGTAGATGAGTCAAACACGTTTTTATAATTAAAAGATCTGTTTTTAAAACGAGTAATTTCTTCTTCTGGTCTTTCTAATTTTTCCGCTAATCTCCAAATACAATAATCATTGTAGGAATACTCTAAAGTCCTAGCAACACTTTCATTAACAGATGTGTCAAATGGAATATAACCCAATGAATTATATTCTTTAACACCTTTTCTCCCAACAGAACTTAAAGGTCCTTCATTATTAGAACTATTTATTATTCCCTTGTAGGCAGTTTCTATATCAAAATTATTAATCCCTTTCAAATAAGCTTCTGCTATAATAGATGCAGAATTAGATCCAATCATGCAATCTCGATGACCTGGGCTAGACCATTCGGGTAACCAACCGCTTTCTTTGTATGGATTAACCATAATACCTTGTAATATTTCTCCAAGTTTTTCTGGATACATAAGCGTGTAAAATGGGAAAACAGCTCTAAAAGTATCCCAAAAACCATTATCCGTATATAATGGGCCCTTTTCTATTTTTCCATTATATGGGCTATAGTGTACTTGCTCTCCTTCAGCATTATATTCATGGAACTCTCTTGGGAATAGAAGTGTTCTATAAAAACTAGAGTAAAACTTTATAACATTTGATTTCGCTATTTCATGAGCTTTGAAATACTCCTTTTTATTATTGAAATTGTCTTCAATAGCAGGCTTAATTTTTATTCTCGATAATTCATTATTCCAAGATTCCTTTGCTAGTTCTTTTGTTTTTTCAAAAGATTGCAGATTTGGAATTTCTCTATTTAAATTAATTTGAGCTTGCTCGTGACTAATAAATGAAGACGATATTCTGGCTTCTACAATATTATTGTCTTTATTTAAAAAACTAACATAACTTCCAACATGCTCACCCGTGAGTTCCTTTTCAGAAAATATTTTTCCTTTTCCGTCCCATGTTCCAAACTCATCAAAAGGGGTGTTAAACTCAATAATAAAATAATTTGAAAAATTATCTGGCACACCTCCTGAATTATTCTTTGATACCCCAATAATTTTGTTTTCCTCTGGTATGACTTTTACTGTTGAGTTTTTAAAAAATGCATCAATTATTATGTGAGATTTAGAATTTTTTGAAAACTCGAATTTAAAATGTGCAGACCTTTTAGTTGGGGATAACTCTACAATTGTTTTAGAGTCTATTAATTCAACTTTGTAGTAATGTGGTAATACTATAATATTATTAAACTGAGATTTTCGATCGTTTTCCAACACTCTTAATTCTCCTGAAATTGGCATAATGGAAAAAGCACCATAATCATTTATCCAAGGACTTGGTTGGTGGGTCTGACGTATTCCTACTAAACCAGAATTTTTATCAGTATAAATCCAGCCATCCCCCATCTCACCTGTTTGAGGGGTCCAAAAGTTCATCCCCCATGGAAGTGCTATTGCTGGGTAAGTATTTCCGTTAGATAACTCAGGAGCGGAATCAGAACCTATAAGTGGATTAACATATTGTGTGAAATCATCTTGCGAAAACACAAAAAAATTACAGAAAGTAATAACCAAAATGGTTAATAAAAAGTTTTTGTTTTGCATGTTTTGTTATTAGTATACAATTGATTGTGGTCTATATTTTTTTTCTTTTCCAAAATTTAAATTTGGATTAGGTCCCATATTAAAAACTAACTCTCCTCCTTGCATAATATCCTTATGAGTTATGTATGAGTATTTATACTCTTTACCATTTAGCTCTACAGATTGAATATAAATATTGTCATCACTGTTTTCATTTGCAATTATTGTAAATTTTTTATTTTCGGGTAACCCAATTGTGGCCTCATCAAATAAAGGAGAGCCAAAAACATAAGCTCCATTAGAAGGATTAACTGGGTAAAAACCTAATGAAGAAAATATATGCCATGCAGACATTTGCCCACAATCTTCATTTCCAGATAAACCATCTGGCTTGTCAGTGTAGAGTTCGTTATTTATATACCTTACTTTATCTGCAATTTTATATGGCTCTCCTGAATAAGCATACATATAGGTTGTATGATGACTCGGCTCATTTCCATGTGCATATTGTCCAATTAATCCTGTTATATCCATGGAAGCCTCTTCACCTAATTCTGATGACATACTAAATAGTTCATCTAGCTTTTCTGTGTATTTTTTATCTCCGCCAAGTAATTCTATAAGCCCTTCTGGGTCTTGTGGTACAAGCCATAAATATTGCCATGCATTTCCTTCACAATAATCATTTACACGATGCTGTGCAGAAATTGGATTAAATGGAGTTCTCCAGCTCCCATCGGAAAGTTTACCTCTCATAAATCTAGTTTCAGGGTCAAAATATTCTCTATAAGCCTTGGATCTATTTAAAAAATATTCATAATCTTCTTGTTTATTTAATTTTTTTGCAAGTTGTGCAATTGCCCAATCTGCAATAGCATATTCCATAGAACTAGCTACAGATTCAACCATATAATCTCCGGGTATGTATCCTATTTCCATTAATTTTTTTACACCTGGTTCGAAATCTCCAGTTGCGCTTGCTTTAACAGCGCGAAAAACTTCCTCCAGGTCAATTCCCTCAAATCCTTTTAAAGAAGCGTCAATTACAACTGGAATACCACTGTATCCAGGCATAGTATTTGTTTCATTTCCTCTCAAGTGCCATATAGGTAATTTACCTTGATGGTCAAAGATTTTCAACATCGACTTAACCATATCGCTAACTCTTTCTGGATGAGTAATTGTGTATAATGGATGTGCCGCTCTATAAGTATCCCACAATGAGAACAAAGTATAATTAGTAAAAGAGGTATCTTTGTATACGACCTTATCTGTCCCTCTATATTCACCATTTACATCTTGATATAAATTAGGGGCAATCATTGTGTGATACATGGCGGTATAAAAAACTCTTTTCTTTTTCAAATCATCGGTTGTTATTGCAATTTTTGAAAGTTCTTGATTCCATTTGTTTTCAGCTTCCTTTTTTACTTTTTCAAAGTTCCAATGAGGAATCTCAAAAATTAGATTTTCAAGAGCATTTTCAGAACTAACTGTGGAAACTCCCATTTTTACGTATATTTCTTCATTTTTTTCAGTTTCAAACTCTAAAAACCCTTTAACATACATTCCTTTTAATTCGGTAGAGTTATGTTTTTTGTCTCCATCATAGATAATAAAATCTTTAACTGGCTTAGATAATATTAAAGTAAAATACTCTCTTTGGTCAGAAGCCCATCCAGAGGAGAATCTATGTCCTTGAAAAGTTGTGTCATTTACTTTTGTTAGATATGTTTCAGTAGGCCTATCTGCACTCCCTTCACCTAAATCAATTATTACTCTTGAATTATCAGAGGATGGATATGTATACCTATGAAACCCTACTCTTTCTGATGCTGTTAATTCAACGTCAATATCATATCTTTCTAGCTCTACCTTATAATAACCCACTGTATTAATCTCTTTATTTTTTCTGTATAGGGACGAGTATCCAGACATATGATTGTCTTGATTTCCAGCATTATATTTCAACTTACCTGTTGCTGGCATTATTGTTAATTCACCTAAATCTGACATTCCTGTACCACTTAAATTTAAATGACAAAAACCCTTAACTATGCTATCTGTGTGGTGATATGAAGAAGACCAATCCCATCCTTTATTAAAGTTAGTTGGTCCAACTTGAACTCCTCCAAAAGGAACGGTTGCTCCAACGAATACATGACCGTGCCCACCTGAGCCAATAAATGGATCAACATATTTTATTAAATTATTATCGTTATTTGTATTAGCATAGAAATTAAGTCCAAAAATAATAGCAAAGAAAATAATAATATAGATTGGTTTTTTAATTGTTGTTTTCATAGTTATAGTTTAAATTAAAGCTTGGCGGAGTTTCTAATTCTCCCCAATTCGACTGTTTATTTTTAGTGGTTTCAAAAGTTAATATTCCACCTTTTTTGATTTTATCCCATGTTATCCATGTAGAGTTATGGGGTTTATTATTAAAAAGTAAAGATTTTGTATAAAAATTATCTGTATTCGATGTGATAATTTTAAGTGTTTTTTTATGAGGAAAATTAATTAAAACTTCATCAAATGAAGGTATATTTATGGATAAGCCTCCAACACCTGGTATCATTGGATACAAGCCTATTGATGCAAAAACATACCAAGCTCCCATCGTTCCTAAATCGTCATTTCCAGGTAGGCCTTTGCTCGAACTATTGTATTGTTCATCCAATATTCTTTTAATAGTTTCTGTTGTTTTGTGAGGTTTCTTTATCCAATTATAAATCCATGGTACTTGAAAGTCCGGCTCATTCCCTGCGGCAAACCAATCTTCTTCATATTTAGCATCGAGTCTGCTAAAAAGAGAATCTAATCTGTTTTCAGCAAATTCATTACCACCAATTTTATCTATTAACCCTTTAAGATTATATGGGACCATCCAGAAATAATTCTTATAAGTTCCTTCCCTCCAATCATGGGTAATATCTTTCCAAACATTATTAGGATACTTTGAATTTAGCCATTTTAGTTTTGGGTTATAAATATTATTCCAAGATTGAGATCTATTTATAAAAAAATTAGAGTCCTCGATTTTATTCAAAGCATTTATAGCGAATTGCCCTATGGCAAAATCTGATGAGGTATACTCTAACATCATAGATGAAAACGTATGACCATTATTTATATATTCTTTTAGATAAGGTCTAATTTCTTGATTTTGGGAATATAATCGTGGAGTCATAGCGCCATTGTACATGTGCTTATATGCCTTTTCAAGATTAAAATCTTTAGCTCCAAAAGCAAATGAATTTGAAATCAATATTGGGGTTGGATCTCCTTGCATAATCCCTGTTTCAATATTAGCTAAAATCCATCTACCATATCCTCCAGCTTGTTCTGCAAAATTAACTAGGGATTCATTCATATCGCTACTCTCTTTTGGGAAAAGCATTGCCAATAATTGCACCTGAGTTCTATATGTGTCCCAAACACTAAAAGAACTGTAGTGATCACGATTACTATTATTATATACTTTAAAATCCGCCCCAATGTAATCGCCATTTACATCACTGACTATATTTGGATGAATTAAGCTATGGTATAAGTTTGTATAAAACTGTACTTTTTTATCTAAGTCATTAGATGAGACTTGAATTTTATTCAATGTAGAGTCCCACACCTTTTGAGTGTTTGATAAGTAGGTGTTAAACTTTGAGTTAAGATTTTCAGCTTTTAAATTTTCCTTAGCATTTTCAATAGAAACGAAAGAAATAGCAATTCTATAGTTAATCTTATTCTCAAGGGAAGTGTCAAAAGTAAAAAATGCACCTGAATTTTTTCCTGTATTTGTCTTTTCAGAAGATAAATCTTTTCCTTTCCAAGTTCCTGTAGATGTTGCAGGTCTATCAAATTCTGCAGCAAAATAAATTTTATACGGAGTTTCGGTACCGCAAAAATCCCCACCTTCAGTGAAGCCTTCACATGAAGCGTTTGAAGTAACTTCAATGTGAGCATTTTGAATGTATTTTTCATCCGAAGAATTAACTCCAGAACCAATCACTATTGTTCCTTTATTAGACTTTTTGAATTTAAATTGAGCTACTGCAGATCTTTTAGTTACAGTTAATTGGCTGTTAATATCATCATTTGTATCAACAGATAAGTATCCTGCATTCGCTTGATTTATTTTTGTAAATGGTTCTAGAGAATTCATATCGAATGGTGATTTTTCTAAACCTCCAGAAATTGGAACTATAGGGAAATTGCCCATATTTGAGCAGCCTGCACCACTAAGTTGGGTAACTACAAAGCCTTTTTGGGGGGAGAAAAAACTAGGGGTAAACTGAACCATGCCAAATGGGTATGTAGCACCAACAAAGGAGTATCCACAAGCTAATGACTCTCCTTTAGACCCAATACGTGTGTCCACAATCTCAGATAATTGCTGGGAATAGGCAACAGTAAAAAATAAATATAAAATATAAAATATAGTTCTATTGTAATTCAATTTTACTTATTTAAATTAATTAGACGGAATTGCTCCCATTCCGTTAAATGCCATTTCAATAAACTGACAGGAATTACCTTCAACTGTAGAGGTAAACCTAATTCTAATATATCTACTCATTGGACCTTCGGGGATGTCAAATTCAGCAAAATCCGAATTTACTCCATCAATTTGCTGAGTTGTAATTAATTGCCAACCAGCATCTTCAAATGCACCTGTAGCAACTGGAACTGATGTAACATTATTGCCAGAACTTTCAAATTCAGGTAACGTTTCTGCTCCTTCAATAGTTTGTCTTCCCCATATTTCAATTTCTGTTGGATTATTTCCTGAAAAACTCCATGTTGGTCTGTAATGGATTTTTGCTTTTGCTAATTGTGTTATAACACCGAGATCTATAGTGAAGTGACCAGGAACAGAATTCTCTCCAGAGTGAAAACTATTAGTATCGCCAGACCAGAAACTATTATTATCCCATAAATATTGTGAAGGGTTAGCTTCATAGAAAGTCCCTGGATTATCACTAGACATATTGGCCATAGTAAATTGGGTTCTGTCTAATTCTATTGGTTCTGTGTTTTCACCATAAAAAGATAATTCTGTAAATTGTGCACTATCATTACCTACCGATTCAGTAACTCTGACTCTTATATATCTCATAAGACTAGATGCTTGCGGAATTATAAAGCTACTAGTTTGTTCGTTTAAACCATCAACATTCCCTTCGTACAATAATTGCCAACTAGCATTTATAAATTCTATCTCATCACTTGATGAGGTTTCTGCAAAATTTAAATTATCTCTTCCCCAAATTTGCACCTCTGTTATGTTATTAGATGAATTTATCGATGGGTCTAACATATTTAATTTTACTTTTCTAAGATCTGTTTTTACTCCTAAATCAACAGTAAAGTGATGAGGCATACTGCTTGGTCCTGAATGAAAACTATATAAGTCAACGCCATTAAAAGACCCGTCCCCGTCAAATAAGTACTGATCAGGGTTTGCTCCATTAAATGTTCCTGGATTATCGCTCGGCATGTGTACTAATCTTATGAAATCTTTATTAAGCTCCGTGTATGGTAGATCAGGAAGTGTGTATTCTTGAGGCTCTAATGCAATAGAATCTATGCCATTTAACCCGGATTGTATAACTGAGGTAGTTTGCATACTTCCCAGTGGCTTTAAATTAATAAGCTTTACTCTGTTGTCTTCAAAAAACAGAGTATCTCTTACTATTTCATCTTCTTCATTTTCATAATCAAGTAGAGTATAAATTACGAACTCAGATTCTGCATTTCCATAAAAGTTAACATAGTTTCCTTCAGGTTCAAAAGAATAATCTAATACCTCTCTAGGGTTTTGGTCTAAAATAAATTCATCTCCAATTACATTACCTGAAACTGTTTGGGAAATAGATAAATTACCATTAGGATCTTGAGTATATACATCAAACTCATAACTACCCTCGTCTAATTCTTCAATTATTACGGAGTATATATCGGATAAGTTTTCTGCAATTGGAAAGCTTAACATTTCATCGTCAAACTCTATAATAATTTGATTTGAAGTTCCTAAAAATTGAGTATACCCTTCTAATTGTGCTCGATAGTATCCAGGCCTAATTTTTAAAGTATCCAGTTTACCTGCATAAATAATCTCTCCATTTAAATATTCTTCATGTATTGAATCCATATCACTACAGGATATATAAATTAACGAACTAGCTAAAACTAGTTTAATAAATTTAAATTTTTGTAAGATGTGTTCTAACTTCTTCAACATGTTTTAAATATTAATTAATTACTGTCCCCCAAAACGATAGTTCTCCAATTACAGAAACCATCTGGTTATTCCAAGATTCAAGATTGACAAACCTGATATAACGAATGTCGTATTGTCGAGCGTCAAAATTAAAAACAAAATCCTCTCCATTATCTTGATATTCATAGTCCTCTGCTGTATTTGATCCGGGAGGTAATCCAGAAGGTTTAAAGGACTCAAAATAACCCAGGTCTATCCATCCATCACCAGGGCTGTCAGGGTCATAAATTGGGAGGCTGTTTAAATTTTCTCTACCATAAATTTTAAATCTCTTAGGATTTCCGTGTTTATATAACTCGCTTCCTCCTCTTTGGTAAAGCTTAAATCTATTTAATTTTGCTGTTTGTCCTAAGTCAAGCGTAAATTGGTGAGGCAGAGCTAAAAAACTAGTGTGACCACAATTCCATTGACTACTCCAGGAGCCATCCCATATCTGATTGGCTGAGAAACCATATTCACTAAAGCTCTCGTCTCCAGGCATTGACTCTACGGCCCAGTAAGCTTTTTCTAAAAATATATCTTCCAAGGGAGTTACTTCAAAAGAGCGTCTTGTCGTTTGGTTGCCCCATCTATCTTCTACATATATTACAAAAATTGTTGATTCTGGATCGTAACCTCTAAAGCTATAAGCGCTATTTGCTTGGCTTGTATAAAAAGACTCTTTAAATTCTAATTCACCTTCAGAGTTTTGAACTGACATATTCAAGGAAACTTCTGCTCTTGTTGGGTTTAAATAAGAAATGTTTATTCCACCAAAGTCCTCTATGCCATCAATGGATTCTAATATTGCATGAATTGGTGATTCTAATGGAGATATTTCAACTATTACAGGTTCTGATTCATTGTCACCAATATCAACGGCACGAATTTCAACTGGGTATTGACCAACTTGACCGAACCCTGTAATCCCTAATGTGTCAATAAATGAAGAGACTATAACCTGTTTCTCTATTCCATTCTCATCGTCATACGAACCTTTAATATATAGCAAGTCTTCATCGGTTGGTGGAGTAAATTGTATAACTGCTCCTCCTGCAATATTTACTATTGAATTAACAGTAACTTTTCCTGGCGGAATACCATCAGAACCGTTTGCGCTGTGAATTGGGTCTTCTGAGCAATTAATTAACATTATTGCACAACAAAAAATGCAAAAAGTCAGCACAGATCTCATGTTGTTATTATTCTCTTTATTTATCATAATATAATTTAATTACCATCCTGGGTTTTGAACCAAATTAGGGTTTCTCAATAATTCATTTTGACTAATTGGCCACAAATAATCTTTGATTAAATAGTTTCTATAATATATATTCTCTACTTCGTAAAAACCCTCTACATCAGGTCTAAAAATATTCCATCCTCTAATTGGTTGACTAAAATATTCACCTGCTAACTTCCACCTTCTTAAGTCCCAATATCTATGCCCTTCTAGGGCTAATTCAATCATTCTTTCCTGATGTATAATATCTCTCATTCCCTCTTTCGAACTTGGTTTAGAAGGACTATTTGAATATAATTGCCAAGTATTAACCAGGTCTCCTCCACTATCTAGTCCTGCTTTATATCTAACCCTTTGTATATATTCATAAACTTCAGAATCTGGAGATTCCTTAACTTCATTTAAAGCCTCAGAATACATAAGGTATAAATCTGTAAGTCTAATAATTGGGAATGAATACCCTTTAATTGTTGAGCCTTGTTGAGAGATTACATTTTCATAATGAACTAATTTTTTAGCAAAGTAACCAGTTATAGAATATATTTCAAACCCTTGTTTGCCAGAAAGAGCTCCGGCTTTAGCGTCTAAATAAGGAATGTTATTAATATTTGTTGTTTCTAAAGAAAACCATTTACCACCATCAAATCCAATTGTAGAATAAAATCTAGGCTCTCTGTACGTATGTAACTTTGATGTACTATAGTTGTCTTCTATATAAAATTCATGATAATTTTCATTATTATCATCTAATAAAGGGGTGGATACTACATCGTATCTACTTCCATAATTCCATGTTATATCTTCATCAATTGGAACACCATTGTTTGTGTAAAAAGTCTCTACCATATTAAGTGTTGGTGCGTGAGATTTTTTAGTGAATCCAAATAATGCTGAATGGTCTGCAGACCATCTAGGTTGGCACCACATTTGTAAATCACCACTCCATTCTGGCCCATAAGCCCATATAATTTCTGAGTTATAGGGCTCCGTAATAGCAGCTCTCTGGCTTAACTCTTGAATTACTTGCTCACTTAACTCACCATTAATTGGGATTTGTTGAGAAAACTCATAGAGTTGATGTCCGTTAGATTCAGCACTTTCTATAGCATCATATAAAGCGTCTTTTGCAAGAACCCATTTTTGAGAATCATACGTTTGATTAACTAAGCTGTTTCCTTGACTATCTACTAGACTACTAAAATCTGTATTACCATTAAATATTGGACTCGCATTTAATACTAAAATCTTTGCTTTAAGAGCCTTTGCAACTGGCATTGTAACTCTGCCTTGTTCAGTGTATATATAATTAATTACACCTGGCAAATTATCACCCTCAATTACTTCGTCTAATAATTGGACTAAGTAATTTACTACATCATCTACAGGGTCTCTAAAAACATTAGTTTCTTCTGCACTTGCACCTACACTTATATTGTTTTCAACTATTGGTATAGGGCCATACATTTGCATTAACCAAAAATGGTAAAAGGCTTTTAATACTTTAACTTCATCTAGCCATCTAAGCCTCTCGTCCTCTTCCAAACCAGGTACAGCAACTAAATTTTCTAAAAAAATATTACAATCTCTAAGTGCATTAAATAAACTATGTGGAGCGCCTCTGCCTCCCTCCCAATAGTTTAAATAAGGATTAGAAACATTTTGCATCCCTTTTGCTAATCGAAAACTAGTTTCATTATTCATATAAAAATCGTTCTCTGCATAGTACCAAATTTCATCTCCAGCAAGCATCGAAAAATTCTGAACTACATTAGCATGCTCAGGAATATAAGTATAACATGTTGCTAAAAAATTTAAAGCAGTTGCTCTGTTGTTAAAAGCGAGACCAATTGTAGGAATATTATCTGGAACAACATCTAAATAATCCTGCTCACAAGAAGAGAAAATTATAATTAATATTAAGCAATATTTTTTCATTTTCAAACTGTTAAAAATTTATATTTAAGCCTAAGTTTGCTCCCTTTTGAATAGGATATCCTAAACCATTTCCTCCCATTTCAATATCCCACAATTTAAACTTACTGAAAGTTATTAAATTCGTCCCACTAACATATACTCTACCAGCTGAAACACCAAGCTTTTCAGCTAACTTATCGTTAAAAGAATAGCCAATCTCAACTGATTTTAGTCTAAGAAAAGAACCGTCTCTAAGCCACCAAGTACTATTTCGGTTATTATTATCGATCAACTGATCAGATAATCTTGGCCAAGCGGCATACAGATTTCTGTCATTTTCAGACCAGTGATCGTTGGCCCAAGCAGAAAGTAATGCATTATTTCCAATTGCGCTGCCACTAGTATCAATAAATGGAGAAGTGTTAAATGCGTCTATAAAAAAGGATGATCTTGCTGATCCTTGAAAGAAAAATGACAGATCAAGTTTCCTGTAACTTGTAGAAGCTCCAAAACCATATATAATTTCAGGTGTTGTAGGGAAACCAATTGGCACTTCATCATTTATATCAATTATTCCATCATTATTAATGTCTTTATATTTAATGTCTCCAGCCATATAATCACCAAATGTTTGAATAGGTGAATTTGCAATATCTGCCTCATCGATAAATAGCCTTTCAGCTATATATCCAAATGGCTGAGAGAGATTAAGTCCAATTCTTGATCTCCATGGAAGTCCTGCATTAACATAGTCGAGTTCTTCAAAAACTTCATATTTACTAGTTGCGAAAGAAAAATTAGCCCTGACAGCCACAAATAAATCATTAGTTACATTGTCTTTATAATCTAACGATACTTCAAACCCTTTGGACGAAGCCTCCCCAACATTAGCTCTAATTGGAGACTGGAGACCCATAGAAGCTGGCACCTGTGCTCTGTCCATTAAGATATTGGATCTATACTCGGTAAAATAATCAGCTTGAATATCAATTTTTCCAAATAAACCTAATTCCAAACCTAAATTTAGCATTTTTGCTTTTTCCCAAGTTATTTGATCATTGGCATACCTATCTATACTTACTCCATTAATGTAGTTGCTAAATTCATTTCCAAAAGGGGCCCCCATTGATCCGTCGTTAAGGTTAACCTGGGAGATATAAAAGAATCGATCTTCTGCACTACCAATTTGATCATTTCCAACTAACCCATAGGTGCTTTTTAATTTTAATTTTGTTACCACATCACTAATAGAGCTCATAAAATCTTCATTAGAAACATACCAGCCGAAACCAAATGATGGAAAAAATCCAAACCTTTCAGATTTTGCAAATCTTTCAGATCCGTTATATCCGAAGTTAAATTCAGAAAAATATTTTTCATCGTAAGCATACGTGAATCTCCCTGAAACCCCTAAGTTTCTGTATGGTAAAGATCTTTGCAAATTCCCTGCATTTGCATATTTTAATTCTCTTGAAATCCCTATTATCATCCCCGAAACCTCGTGAACATCATCAATTGTTGTATTATAATTTAAAGAAGCTTCAAAATATGTAGCGTTAGTTATCACTTTATTCCCTTCATTGTATTGTAGATATTCTGTACCTTGATTTGGATTTAAAGCAATTAAAGTATATTGATCACTTTGAAAATCATAGTTTCCAAGTGTGTAGTAAAAAGGGTTATACTTTCTCTCTAGATTATAAAATGAATACCTTGAAGTGTTTCCCATGATTCTAGCATTTAGTCCTTCGGTTATAAACCCTAAATCTTGTTTAACCTCTACTGTAGCTAAGAAATTATTATAACTCTCGTCCTTATAGCCTCTTATCATATCAGCATAAGGGTTTAAATAATCTCCGAACTGACCATAATTACCAAATAAAATATGTGTTGAGTTTTGAAATTGTTGATCGGGCTCATAAAACCTTGGATATAAGACTGGGTTAGTTTGCATGGCCTTTTGATATACAGCTGCTCCTCCATCAAGCGGTCCTATATAGTCATCAAAATTTCCATTAAACTTAAGTGCAACTTCAGTTGTAGGGGTCAAATTCACATTAACGTTTGACCTAAGTGAGATGCGTTTAAAATTAATGTTATTATTAAAATTATTTTGAGGATCAATTTTCAGGTTTCCATTATCTGAATTAACCGTTGCTGCTAAGTAATATTTCGCAACTTTTCCACCACCACTAACATTAAAATTAAACCTACTATTTAAAGTGTAGTCTTCTAATAATTCATCAAACCAATTTACTGTAGGGTAGGCCATAATATTCCTATTAGGATCTTGAGAAATAAGTATCTTTTCAAGAGAATAAATTCTTCCTCCTAATGGGTTTCTTGTGGCCAAGGCCTCGTTATGTAAAATCATGTAAGTAATTGGATCTGCAATTTCAAGAGATTTTGTAGGGGCAGAATATGATTTTTCATATCTGACATTTATTTTAACCACACCTTCTTTACCTTCCTTTGTTGTGACTAAAATAACTCCGTTTGCTCCTCTTGCCCCATATAGTGCCGTTGCTGTAGCGTCTTTCATAATTGAAAAACTTGCAATATCATCTGGCTGTAGTCTTGCAAGGTCTGTTGATGTCGTTTCTATACCATCAATAAGTATTAATGGGGACCTAGCATAACCAAATGTACTAACGCCACGAATAAAAAATTCTGCATTATCACGTCCCGGCTCACCACTTCTTTGGTAGGAAATTACCCCTGCAACTCTTCCAGCAATTGAAGAGGTTAGGTTACTTGTAGGAACGCGTAAATCTTCAGGATTTATTGAAGTTACTGCGGCTATTACACTTGCTTTTTTTTGAGTACCATAAGCAACTACAGTAACTGCATCAAGCCCCATTAAGTCTTCCTCTAGAGTAACGTCTAATTTATCTTGCCCGAAAGTGTCTATTTTTTTAGTTGTATAGCCTACATAGCTAAATATAAGTTTTGAATCTTCATTAATTGATATTGTAAAGTTTCCGTCAAAATCAGTGACAGCTCCATTATTTTTTTGAGTTTCTTCTATAATATTAACTCCAGGTATTGGGTTTCCTGTAGCATCAACAACCAACCCAGAAACAATTTTATTTTGACTAAATATACTTACAGAAAGTAGAAAAAACAAAGAATAAAGTAATGTTTTAAAGTAGTTCATTAACAGTTTTTAAATTGAATAACACAACCTAATGGTTATATTAAAAGAATAAAAATATAAAAATACAATTAACAGCTATAACGATATAGTTTTTATGTCAATTAAGTTGCAAATATAGAAAATTTATATATATTTGATAAAAATCAGGTCATTAAATTACCAATTAATCAAAGTAATGACTATAACATTAACAGATTAACACTTAAACGGCTAAAAATCAATATGATGAAAAAATTACTAATCTTATCTATAATTGTTTTTACTTCAACTTTAAGCGCTCAGGTAGTGAGTATTGCGGAAGGAAATAACATAAACATTGCAAATGGGGCCACCTTAGACATTGCTGGTTTGGAAATAACTCCAAATGCAGACTATTCTATTGTTGGGGAAAATTCAGTAACTAAAGAATCTGAAGTTATTACAGTTAACGGAAATGAGTCCATGTCCAAAAGCTATGCTGCTGGAGTTAGCCTTGAAGGCTACACTGGATCAGTTTTGTTTAACTATACAGAGGATGAAATGAATGGGGTTACCCACACTGCGTCTTTATATGTAATGAATTCTGAATCTGAGTGGATTCAGTATGAAGATGAAGATTCTGACGATTTCACCATCACTTATAATTTTGAAGAACCTTTAGAAATGAAAGCTGTAACGGCAGGTGTCCAAGCTGGTTTGTCTACTATTGAAACAGAGATGCCTGGAATTAGAATTTACCCTAATCCTTCCTCTTCTATAGTAAATATCGATTACTCTGAAGATTTGGAAATAACCTTATTTAATATTTTAGGACAACAAATTCTAAAATCTAATTCTAAAACTATTAATATTTCAAATTTAGAAAATGGAACATACTTTCTAATTACTAAAGATGAAAATAACTCAATTACTAACTTTAAATTAATTAAAAAATGAAAAAAATTACAATATTATTCTTAGCGACTTTCGCTTTAGTTGCTAATGAGGCCGTTTCACAACAAGCCGATCAAGACAAAAAATCAGGCGTTGTATTTGTAGAAAATGGGGATAATCAACCTCAATCAGGAAGATTATACAGATCTTCTGCTCAAGGTGGAGCTTCTAGAGACGGAAATGGAAACTCTAATGGAGCTTTTGCAAATATCGG
>CAJJDI010000010.1 GCA_905182835.1 uncultured Flavobacteriaceae bacterium
GTAGCTTTATGCAAGGCTTCTTGAAATGATCTGCCAATTCCCATTACTTCACCTACAGATTTCATTTGTAAGCCTAGTGTTCTATCACTACCTTCAAATTTATCAAAATTCCATCTAGGGATTTTAACAATAACATAATCTAGAGTAGGTTCAAATAAAGCAGAAGTTGATTTGGTTATTTGATTATTCAATTCATCTAAATTATAACCAATAGCTAATTTAGCAGCAATTTTTGCAATCGGATACCCAGTTGCTTTACTTGCTAAAGCTGATGATCTAGAAACTCGTGGGTTTATTTCAATTGCAATTATATCTTCATTTTTGTCTGGACTAACAGCAAACTGAACATTACATCCACCTGCAAAATCACCAATGCTTCTCATCATATGAATAGCCATATCTCTCATTCTCTGATATGTAGCGTCACTCAATGTCATAGCTGGTGCTACAGTGATAGAGTCTCCTGTGTGGATTCCCATAGGGTCCATGTTTTCTATAGAACAAATAATAACAACATTGTTGTTAGAATCTCTTAGCAACTCTAACTCATATTCTTTCCATCCAATCAAAGCCTGATCTATCATAACTTCATGTATGGGTGAAATTTCCAGACCCCGAGTTAGTAATTCATCAAAATCTTCTTCTTTATACACAATAGAAGCACCTGCTCCTCCAAGAGTATAAGATGCTCTAATAACTAAAGGAAAACCAAATTCTTGAGCGATCTCTTTACCTTTAAGATAAGAGTTAGCTGTAGACTGAGGAGCCATTGGAATACCAATATCTAACATTAAATTCCTAAACTGTTCTCTGTCTTCAGTAATATTGATTGCTTGAATATCAACTCCAATAATTTTTATATTAAAATCTTCCCAAATTCCCTTTTCGTCAGCTTCAATACATAAATTAAGAGCTGTTTGACCTCCCATTGTAGGAAGAACTGCATCAATTTGAGGGTGTTCTTTTAAAATTTTAATTATAGATGAAGTTGTAAGAGGTAACAAATAGACGTGATCTGCCATTGAGGGATCGGTCATTATTGTTGCTGGATTAGAGTTTATTAGAATAGTTTCTATCCCATCTTCATTTAAAGATCTTAGAGCTTGAGTCCCTGAATAATCAAATTCACAAGCTTGTCCAATGACGATTGGACCCGATCCAATGATAAGAATTGATTTTAAATTGGTGTTTTTTGGCATTAATTATAAATTAAATTGAACCTATATTCAAAAATAGTTATCAAAAAGGTAAAAAAAAAGGCATTGCTAACAGCAACACCTTTAATATATTAACAATTGTTAATCATTATTTTTTATGACGAATTTCTGAAGATACTGAAAGTTTCTTTCTACCCTTAGCTCTTCTTCTAGCTAAAACTTTTCTACCACTTACAGAAGCCATTCTTTCCATAAAACCATGTTTATTTTTTCTTTTTCTTTTAGAAGGCTGAAATGTTCTTTTTGGCATGTCTTGATTTTTTTTATTTAATACTTATTTTGTTGTCCCTAATTACATTAAAAACTGCGGGCAAATATACAAAGAGTTTTTGCTATGACAAATCTAATATTTAAAAAAATTATTAATTGTTTTTGTTAACTTTGTATATCTTAAAAAAATAGAACAAATGTTTAATAAAAATATAAAAATCTTTTTAGCCGTCGGAATATTATCTTATTCTATTTATGAATTTAGTCAAGGTTGGATTGGAAGTCCAATTATGTATATGCTTTTAGCCTCTATCTTTATATTTCTTTACTTCAAAAATGAAATTATAATATTAGCTTTTTTACAATTAAGAAAGCAAAACTTTGAGGGCGCTAGTAAATGGTTATCGAAAATAAAAAATCCCGAATCTGCATTAACAAAAAAACAGCAAGGATATTATAATTACCTCAAGGGATTAATGGTTTCTCAAAGTAACATGAACGAAGCAGAAAAATACTTTAAAAAAGCTATAACATTAGGTTTAAGTATGGATCACGACTTGGCTATGGCAAAAATAAACCTGGCAGGAATTGCTTTTAGTAAAAGAAGGAAAATTGAAGCTCAAAAGCTCTTAAGTGAAGCTCAAAAGCTCGATAAAAGAAATATGTTAGCAGATCAAATAAAAATGATGAAAGGGCAAATGAAGAAAGGGCAAATGCCAAATCAACATTTTGGCGGCCACAAATCACAAAGAAGATAAGTTCTTAATTAACTACTGATAATTTATTTTCTATTATTAATGGTAGATTTTTATTTAGCCATGCATACTTAGTTAATATCAATGCGTGTGTACCACCTGGAATAATAATACAGTTTTTAATTAGACTAATCGGAAAAGTCAAATCTTTATTTCCATGAATATGAATAACGCCTTTAACAGGGGTTTCTTGTCTCCAGTTTAATATTTCAGGGATTGCCCATTTTAAATAATTCTCATCTCTAACAGATAAATACTTGTCAACTAAATCTAACTTTTTATAAATTTTATTAATTTTCAAAAATTTAGATATATTAAAGATTTCATCAAATAACTTAAGAGGAAAATAATTATATAGTTTTAAAAACTTAGCAGATTTCATGTATAAAGGCAACTCTGTGTTAGATTTAATACTAGAAATTATAATCACTTTATCCACATTAATAAATTTGCTGATTTCTTGAACTATCAAACCTCCAAAAGAAACTCCTATTAAAATAGGTTTTTCATGCACTATACCTTTTGCCAACCTATTTGAATAAGATATTATACTCTCATTTAATATCGGCTCAATCCACTTCATTAGATGGATCTCGTAAATATCTTTAGGAAACTTAATCATTTCAAAAATCAGTGGATTAGCTGACATCCCTGGCATGAGGTATATATGTTTAGTTTTCAATAGTTTATTGTTTGTAAATTCCAATATCGAATATATTTTTTGTAATTTTGCTTAATATAATTTCAGAAAATTTTTCATAAAAATTCTTATTGCATGGCATTAATAGATAACACTTTTTTACGACAATATGAATTAGAAGTAGACAATGAATTAGCTATTATTGAATATTCTCTCCAAGATAGAAAAATTTTTTTAACAAAACTTGTGATACCTGAATCAGTTTCTGATAATGACTTTACTGAAGAGTTTTTAATTCTAGTACTAGAAGACATTAGAGATAGAGAAATTAGTGTTGTGCCTACCGCTCCTACTATAGCTAAATTTATTAGAAAAAATAGGAAATATAAAAAAATGCTCCCTGTAGGAATTAGAATTTAAGCAAATTCAATTACTTTTGAATCTACTCTAACAAAACCATCACCGTCAATTGATTTAAGCTCTACTATTTCAATAGTATTTACTAAATTAGGATTCCAAGGGGTTCTTACTTTTACATAATTGTCAGTAAACCCATATATATATCCTTTTTTATTTTCAGATTCGAATAAGACCTTTTTTAACTTACCAATTTGAGATTCATAAAAAATTCTTCTTTTTTTAAACGAAAGAGTTCTTAATAATTTACTTCTTTCAGTTCTAATTGATTTAGGCACTACATTTGGCAGTTCACTGGCTAATGTGTTATCTCTTTCTGAATAACTAAAGACATGTAAATATGAAACATCTAGAGTATTTAAAAAATTAAAAGTGTCCATGAAAAACTCATCAGATTCACCCGGAAAACCAACAATAACATCTACTCCAATACACGCATCTGGAATTAGTTTTTTAATGAATTTCACTCTATCTAAATATAAATCTCTCAAATACCTTCTTTTCATCAGTTTGAGAATTTCATTATTACCACTTTGTAGAGGAATATGAAAATGAGGTACAAACAAATTACTTTGAGATACAAATGAAATAATTTCATTTTTGAGTAAGTTTGGCTCAATAGAAGATATTCTAATTCTATCAATCGAAGAAGTTTTATCAAGTGTTTGAATCAAATCTAAAAATGTACTTTCATGAACCTTATTCCCAAATTCACCTTTTCCGTAGTCACCAATATTAACTCCTGTTAACACAATTTCTTTTACACCAGTTTTTGATATTTTTTCAGCATTATCTACAATAGATTGAATATTATCACTTCTGGAAATACCTCTAGCTAAGGGTATAGTACAATAGGTGCATTTATAATCACACCCATCTTGCACTTTCAAAAAAGCTCTAGTCCGATCACTAACAGAATAACTACTAATATAACTATCAACATCTTCAATATTACAAGAATAAATTTTAGGAGATTCGTTATTTTTAATCTTATGTATATAGTTTAAAACATTAAATTTTTCATTTGCACCCAATACTAGATTTACACCTAGAACTTCAGCTAATTTATCAGGTTTTAGTTGCGCATAACATCCTATTGCTATAATAAAAGCATCTGGATTAATATTATTAGCCTTTTTAACTACACTTTTAAATTTGTTATCTGCATTTTCTGTTACTGAACAAGTATTTATAACAATAACATCTGCAGGGTTATCGAATGGAACTCTTTCAAAATTATTATCGACAAAAGATCGAGCTATAGTGGAAGTTTCTGAAAAATTCAGCTTACATCCAAGTGTATAAAAAGCAACAGTTTTTAATTGATTCATTTTGTACTTTTACAAAGTAGTAAATTTACAATTTATATGAATAAAGTCAATTTTAAAATAGAATTAATAGCGTTAAGTGGAATACTACTATTATTAAATTCATGTGGCAACATTGATGACAGAAATAATGATCATTTAGTTTTTAGATACAATGAGCACAAAAATATAAGTTCTTTAGACCCTGCGTTTTCCAAAGACAATTCAGATATATGGGTTGTGAATCAGCTATTTAATGGACTAGTTGAAATGGATGAAGATTTAAACATCAGACCTTCAATTGCAAAAAACTGGAGTGTCTCTAACAACGGCAAGGTTTATACATTCAATTTAAAAACTAATATTAAGTTTCATCCTCATGACTTATTAAATGACAGGAATGTAATAGCTGAGGATTTTACATATAGTTTTGATAGAATACTGGATAAAAAACTAGCCTCGCCTGGCTCTTGGGTTTTAGAGAAAGTTGAAGGCTATAAAGCTGTTAATGACAGTGTATTTGAAATTAAATTAACGGAACCATTTAATGCGTTTTTAGGAATATTATCAATGAAGTATTGCTCGGTTGTACCTAAAGAAGTTGTGGAATATTACGGAGATGATTTTAGAAGAAATCCTATTGGAACTGGTCCATTTAAATTTAAAAGATGGGAAGAAAATATAAAATTAGTCCTTAGAAAAAATAATGAATATTTTGAAAAAGATGAGAATGGAAATCCTCTTCCATACCTTGAAGCGGTTGCAATAACGTTTATTCCAGAAAAACAAAGTGAATTTTTAGAATTTGTACAATCAAATTTAGATTTCATTTCAGGTTTAGACGAATCTTATAAGGATGAGATATTAAATAAAAAAGGTGATTTATCTAGTAAGTATATCGATAAAATCAATATAGTTAGAGCTCCATATTTAAATACTGAATATTTAGGGTTTTATAAAGAGTCAACTAATACAATTGTCAATTCTAAATTGATTAGAAAGGCAATTAATTATGGTTTTGATAGAGATAAGATGATTAAATTCTTAAGAAATGGCATAGGAGTGAATGCTAACACAGGGTTTATTCCTAAAGGGCTTCCTGGATATTCCACAAAGGTTTACTACGAATACAATCCGAAATTAGCAAAAAAATTAGTTGATCAATATATAAATCTATCTGGAGATATTAACCCTACTATAAAATTAACAACTACAAGTAATTATTTAGTATTTTGTGAATTTATTCAGAAAGAAATTGAAAAGATCGGTATCAATATTATTGTCGATGTAATACCCGCTTCATCTTTAAAAGAAGCTAAAGCTAATGGTAAACTAGATTTCTTTCGTGCTAGTTGGGTAGCAGATTATCCAGATGCTCAAAATTATTTATCATTGTATTACACCAATAATTTCGCGCCTGCAGGGCCAAATTACACTCATTTTTCAAATAAAAATTATGATTATTTATATGAAACTTCCTTAAGTGAAACAAATCAACAAAAAAAAGAAGGTTACTATAGAAGTATGGATTCAATTATAATGGAAGAGTCTATTGTAATTCCATTATACTTTGATGAGGTAATTAGATTCACCCATAAAAATGTAAATAATTTAGGTGTTAATCCAATAAACATTTTGGATCTAAGAAAAGTTACTAAAAATTAGATCTATAGTGACTTGTAATACTATTTAAATGAGATAAAATTTCCTTGTCTATATCAGAAAAAATACAGTTTCTTCTATTCATTACTTTATCATTAACCTCAAAAACTTTTTCAATTTTATAATCTGTAAAACCTTTATTCCCACCCCATGAAAAACTTGGAATGAAATTTCTTGGAAAACCTGAACCGAAAACATTTGAACAAACTCCTACTACTGTCCCAGTATTAAACATTGTGTTTATAGCACTTTTACTATGATCACCCATAATAAGTCCACAAAATTGTTCACCTGTACTAGAAAACTTATCATTTTCATAGTCCCAAATTTTAACATCAGCGTAATTATTTTTTAAATTAGAAGTGTTAGTGTCAGCTCCTAAATTACACCACTCACCTATTAAAGAATTTCCTAAAAAACCATCATGACCTTTGTTACTATACCCTTGAACAATTGAGTTATTAACCTCACCACCAATTTTACAATAAGGGCCTATCGTTGTACCTCCATAGATCTTAGCACCAAGTTTTATGGTAGATTTTTCACATAATGCAAATGGACCTCTAATTAAAGACCCTTCCATTATTTCACATTCATTAGCAATATAAATTGGCCCATCTGATGCGTTTAAAGTAACATACTCCATCTTAACACCGTCTTCAATAAAAATATTTTCAGGGCAAATTAAATTATTAGTAATTGATATTTTTGAAGAAATTCTGTCTTTAGTAATAATATTAAAATCAGCTTCGATTGCTAATGAATTAATATTGAATAAATCTATCAACTTCTTTACTTTTAATAAGTCTTGTTTATGATTTATTTTTTTGAAAGAATCTAAATTAACCTCGTCTTGCTTTTCAGAGGAATAAAAAGCAACTAAATCATCACCTGAATTAATTAACTCATTTGGTTTTAAGCTAGTGATTTGCTTAACAATTTCAGGGTCTGGCAAAAAAGAGGCATTAATGAAAATGTTTTCATCAAATTCTACCATTGGAAACTTATCCGAAAGATAATCTTCAGTAACTGATGTTATTGTAGATTGAAGGAAGGTTTCCCATTTCTCTCTGATTGTTAGTATACCTACTCTAATGTCAGCTACAGGTCTTGTATAGGTAAGTGGAAGTAAGTTATTTCTACTAGGGCCGTCAAATAAAATATAATTCATGAGGTCTATTTTATGTAAAAATAAAAAAAAAGCCCTTCAAAAAGATGAAAGACTTTAATAAAATAAGTAATTGATATAAGTTTACTTCTTAAATTTAGAGTATTTAGTCTTAAATTTATCAATTCTACCAGCAGTATCTACTAATTTAGATTTACCAGTATAGTATGGGTGAGAAGTTCTTGAGATTTCCATTTTAACTAACGGATACTCAACACCTTCATGCTCAATTGTTTCACTTGTATTAGCAGTTGATTTAGTTAAAAACACATCACTATTTGACATATCTTTAAAAGCTACTAATCTATAATCCTTAGGATGAGTGTCTTTTTTCATCGTTAAATGTTTTAATTTTGAGGTGCAAATCTAAATATTTTTTTAATATATAACAATATAATGTTAAGTTTATTTACAGAAGAAATTGCTTTTCTTATATTTGTTTGAATAATAAAACAAAAGTATGGAAACTGACATGAAAAACAATTCGATTGATATAGGTTATAAATTAGGAGGTCTATTAGCACTATCAATAATAGCAGCCTATGCTATAGATTTTAAATTGTTTATAAATCCATGGGTTGGAATGGGATTTTTTGTAATTACTGTATTAGCAGGAGCTTATTCTACATATCAATCTAGAAAAATTAATGATGGCGCATCATTTAAACAAGCTTTCACATCTTATTTTATAACAGTCGCTCTGGGATATCTAATTGGAAGCTTAACTACAATTATAGTCTTCTTAATAATAGATCCTGGTGCTGCAAAAGTGTTGGATGAAGAACTGCTCATAATGACAAAAGAAATGCTAGAAGGTTTTGGACTCCCAAGTGAGGCAGTAGCTTTAACTATGGATGAAGCCTCAAAGAAGAGTAATTTTTCGTTACAAAGTATCGCTATGCAATACGTCATGAATCTTATATTCTTCACATTAATTGGTCTTTTGACTTCATTAATACTTAAAAGAGATAAAATAGAAGCTTAAATGGATATATCTATTGTTATCCCATTATTAAATGAAAGTGAATCTTTAGAAGAACTAAGTCTTAAGATAGACTCAGTAATGAAAGAGAATTCATTCAATTATGAAGTGATATATGTGGATGATGGTAGTACTGATAATTCTTGGGAGGTAATTAGAAATATTTGTGATAAAAACAAATCCTTTAAAGCAATAAAGTTTTTGAAAAATTACGGAAAATCTCAAGCATTACATGCTGGCTTTAATACTGCAAACGGTAAAGTGGTTTTCACGATGGATGCTGACCTTCAAGATGATCCAGAAGAAATACCAGAGATATACGATCTGATTATTAAAAAAAATCTTGATTTAGTTTCGGGATGGAAGAAAAAAAGATTTGATCCTTTAATTACAAAAAACCTTCCTTCTAAAATCTTCAACCTTTGCGCTAGAATCACATCTGGAATTAAATTAAACGATTTTAATTGTGGACTAAAAGGTTATAGGAAAGAAGTTGTTAAAAACATTAATGTATATGGAGAAATGCATCGATATATCCCTATACTTGCTAGCAATGAAGGTTATAACAAAATTGAAGAAAAAATCATTAAACATAGACCTAGAAAATATGGTAAAACAAAATTTGGGATGAATAGATTTACTCACGGTTTTTTAGACCTTATAACCATATGGTTTTTATCTAGATTCGGTAAAAGACCGATGCATTTTTTTGGTGCTATAGGTGCGATAATGTTAATTATAGGTTTTTTGTTTGCAGCATACTTAGGAGTCGATAAAATATATTTCAACCCTAATAGTAGGCTAATAACTGAAAAGCCTGAGTTCTTCATTAGCTTAACAACTATGATTCTTGGAAGTCAATTTTTTGTAGCTGGTTTTATAGGAGAAATGATAACTAGAAATAATCAAAACAAAAAATATTACAATATAGAAACTGTTATTAACAGCTAATTATATTTTGTAGTTAAAGACTTCGCATTTATTTAAAAATAAGATTCAAAACATATAGAATGAGTTATAAAGACAAATACCAAGAGTGGCTAAAATTACCTTTTGACAATACTACAATTGAGGAAACTAAATCTTTACTTAATAATGAAGATGAACTTGAAGATAGTTTTTATAAAAATTTAGAGTTTGGAACTGGAGGTATGAGAGGCTTAATGGGAGTTGGCACTAATAGAATAAATAAGTACACTCTCGGAAAAAACACTCAAGGTCTTAGTAATTATTTGATGAAAGTGTTTAAAAGTAATATATCGGTAGCTATTGCTTATGATTGTAGAAATAATAGTAAAGAATTAGCTAAGGTAGTGGCGGATGTATTTTCTGCAAATAACATTAAAGTATATTTATTTAGTGATTTAAGACCTACTCCTGAATTATCTTTTGCATTAAAACATTTAAAATGTCAATGTGGTATAGTTTTAACAGCATCTCACAATCCACCAGAATATAATGGTTATAAAGTTTATTGGGAAGATGGAGGTCAAATTGTCCCTCCTGAAGATCAAAATATTATAAACGAAATTAATAAACTGGGTTATAGGGAAATAAAATTCAAATCAAATAGTAATTTAATTGAATACATAGACAAAGAAGTTGATGATGTTTTTATTAAAAACAGTATTCAAAACGGAAAATTGTCCGATAATAAAGAAATTAAAAATAAATTAAACATAGTTTTTACTTCATTACACGGTACATCAATAACTTTAATCCCTGAAGTTTTAAAAAAAGCTGGATTTAATAATGTATATATAGTTGAAGAGCAAAAGATACCAGATGGTAATTTCCCAACTGTAAAATCCCCTAATCCAGAAGAGACTGAAGCTTTAGATATGGCTTTAAAGCTAGGTAATAAACACAATGCAGATATAGTCATAGGAACAGATCCAGATGGAGATAGGTTTGGAATAGCTGTTAGAAATAATAGCAATGAATTGGTTTTGTTAAATGGAAATGAAGTTATGGCCATATTAATAGAATACTTATGTCAAAAATGGAAAGTCGAAAACAAATTAAATGGAAATCAATTTATAGGATCTACTATTGTTTCCACTCCATTAATAGATAAAATAGCCAAGGCATATAATATTGAATGTAAATTAGGGCTAACTGGTTTTAAATGGATCGCTAAAATGATTAAAGACTTTCCTGAGTTAGATTTTATTGGAGGAGGTGAAGAAAGTTTTGGTTTTATGGTTGGAGATTTCGTAAGAGATAAAGATGCAATCACTTCTACTCTACTTTCTTGTGAAATTGCAGCACTATTAAAAAATGAAGGAAATAGCATATACTCAAAATTACAAGATATCCACATGAAATATGGGCTATATAAAGAAGAGTTGATTTCTTTAACTAAAAAGGGTATACATGGGAATAAAGAGATAAATAACATAATGAATAGTTTTAGGAATGAGCCACCCAAAACAATTGGCAATTCACAAATTATTAAAATTGATGATTTTGAATCTTCCACTTCAATAGATTGTAAGACTAATTCCAAAGCAAAAATTTTATTACCAAAATCAAATGTTTTAATCTTCACAACATTAGACGGCACAAAAGTAGCGCTAAGACCTAGTGGAACTGAACCGAAAATTAAGTTCTATATTAGCGTTAATGAAAAAGTAAACGAAGAGGAAAGTTATAGCAGCACAGAGTACTTATTAAAGAAGAAAATCAAACAAATAGTTTTAGAATTAAAAATAGATTAATGGGATATTTTACAAAAATATTAAAGTATGCGATTCCATACAAACACTTCGCTTTATTAAATATTATTTCGAATATTTTTTATGCTCTATTCGGTACATTATCTATGATTTCACTATTCCCGATGCTTAAAGTTTTATTCAATCAAACAGAAACATTAAGCCAAGCTCCTATATGGAGTGGTATTGGAAATATCGTTGAATACGGAGAGGGATATCTTAACTACTATGTTACAATAAAGAAAAATGAAGGAAGTGATGATGTCTTAGTCTTTATGATATTAATTATTGTAATTACATTTTTACTAAAAAATCTATTTAACTACTTATCGTTGTTTTTTATTACATATCTAAGAAATGGAGTTATAAGAGATTTAAGAAATGACTTGTATGATAAAATGACTGAATTATCGGTCTCTTATTATTCTGAAAAAAGGAAAGGAGATATATTATCTAGAATTTCATCTGACGTAATTGAACTTCAGGTTTCATTTTTAGGAATATTAGAATTAATAGTAAAAGAGCCATTGATGATAATCTTTACATTAGTAGCAATGGTACTTATAAATAGTGAACTTGCTCTTTTTGTATTTATTTTTATACCTATTTCTGGATTAATAATATCATTCATTGGTAAATCTTTAAAAAGAAAATCTAAAAAAGTTCAAGAAGAACAAGGCCTGTTTTTATCACTTGTGGATGAGACATTAAATGGCTTAAAAATTATTAAAAGTTTTACTTCAGAAAGTTTATTCAAAAAAAAATTTAATAATTCAACGAGAAAATATTATAACTTTTCAAATAGTCTACTAAATAGAACAAACCTTGCAGGTCCAATAAGTGAGTTTTTAGGGATTTGTTCAATAACTATTTTACTTTGGTATGGAGGGCAAATGGTTCTAGAAGAAAAATCATTAGATGCTAGTTCTTTTATGGTTTTTTTAGGATTAGCATACAATATTCTAACACCATTCAAAGCCATTAGTAAAGCAAGCTACAAGGTAAAAAAAGGAAATGCAGCAGCAGAAAGAGTAATTCATGTTTTAGTAAACAAATCGCAAATAAATGACCCTAAAGACAATAAAATTATTTCAACTTTTGATAACTCAATCCAGTTTAATAATGTGAACTTTAGCTATAATAATGAAAATGCAATCAAAGAATTTAGTTTTGAATTAAAAAAAGGGGAAACTCTAGCTTTAGTTGGACAATCTGGGAGTGGTAAATCAACCATGGCAAATCTAGTCAATAGATTTTATGATGTTAATCATGGTGAAATAATGATTGATAAAATAAATATTAAAGATGTAACAAAAAACAGTTTAAGAAAATTAATAGGTCTTGTAACCCAGGATTCTATATTATTTAATGATAGTATTAAAAATAATTTAATTGTAGCTAAAAATGATGCTACTGATGATGAAATTATTAATGCTTTAAAAATCGCTAATGCTTGGGAGTTCGTAAAAGATTTGGAGGATGGTATCCATCACAATGTAGGAGATTCAGGAAACAAGCTTTCTGGGGGGCAGAAGCAAAGAATTAGTATCGCAAGAGCCGTTTTAAAAAACCCTCCAATCATGGTTCTTGATGAGGCTACATCAGCTTTAGACACAGAGAGTGAGAAGATAGTGCAAGATGCACTAGAAAATATGATGAAAAACAGGACTTCTATTGTTATTGCTCACAGACTTTCGACAATTAAAAATGCTGACTATATAATTGTGCTAGACAAGGGACTAATAGTTGAAAAAGGTAATCACAATGATTTAATGAAGCTAAAAGGGCTATACCATAACCTGGTTGAAATGCAAACAATTGATGAATGATTATATTATTCAAATATATAATACCAGTTTTATTATTCAATTATAACTTAATAACTTTTGATGAAAAAGAATTGTTAATTGAGTTAAACTATAATCAAGAAAAAATAGTTTTAAACAAGTCTTATAATAATATTCAATTAGATGATTTCAGTATTAGTAAACTTCAATTTTATATTTCAAATTTAAAATTTTATTTAAATAATAAAGAGGTTTTAGAATTTGATAAAAAACATATTTTAATTGATATTGAAGATGAGAGTTCACTAAAGATATTAATCCCAAGTAAATTACTGTTTGATGAGCTCTCATTTAATTTAGGAATTGATGAAGAAACCAATAAAAGTGGCGCAAAAGGTGGTGATTTAGATCCTATTTTAGGTATGTATTGGACTTGGAATAGTGGTTATATTAATTTTAAGGCAGAAGGTATATATAATAACAATAATGAATTCTTATATCATATTGGAGGATTCATGAAGCCATATAACGCCTTGCAACTAATTAAAATAGATTTATCTAGTGTAAATAAAAATAAGCTCATGTTGAATTTTGATGAGTTTTTCAACAACATAGATTTTAGTTTAAGTAAAATACTTTCTCCTGGTAAAAATGCAGTAAAACTCTCCAGTTTACTTGCAAAATCTATTAACTAAAATGAAGAAATCAATTTCAATTATTTTAGTCTTATTTGTTAGTATATTATTAATTTTTCTATTTGACATCAAGAATTCAACCAGTTTGAATTATCCAAAATATTTTCCAAAAATAGAATATGATTTATCTAAAAATCCAATTAATAAAGATAAAATTGAATTAGGTAAAATATTGTTCTATGATCCTATTTTATCTAAAAATAATCAGATTTCTTGCGCCTCATGCCACTCTTCATATAACGCATTTGCACACACTGATCACAAACTAAGTCATGGAATAAATGATGAAATAGGAATTAGAAATGCACCTGCTCTATTTAATTTAGCATGGCAAAAAGAATTTATGTGGGACGGAGCAATAAATCACTTAGATATGCAGGCATTGGCGCCTATTAATAGTGAAATTGAAATGGGTGAGAATACAAGAAATTTAATATCTAAATTACAAAAAACTAATTATTATCCTGAATTATTTTATTCCGCTTTTGGAGATAGTATAATAAAGACAGAATATCTTTTAAAATCCTTATCACAATTCCAATTAACACTGATTTCATCTAATTCTAAATATGATTCTGTGATCAAAGGGGAAGCAAAATTTTCTGATAAAGAAAAAAGAGGGCATGAATTATTTAAAAATAACTGTAACAGCTGCCACACAGAACCAATGTTTACAAACTATGAATATAAAAAAAATGGTATTAAGGAAGATTCTATACTTAAAGATTTTGGCAGATATAATATAACCGAAAACATTAATGATAAATATCTATTTAAAGTTCCATCATTAAGAAATTTAAAATATTCTTACCCATATATGCATGATGGAAGGTTTGAAAAATTACAATTTGTAATTAATCATTATTCTGAGATTAATATTGATAATAATTTGATACATTTAAATAACAAAGAAAAAGTTGACTTAACAGCTTTTCTTTTAACTTTAAATGATAAAGAATTCACCTTAAATAAGAATCATAAATTTCCATTAAAATTGATTGAAACCTTATATCAGTAGTTGCAAAATACTTATTATTCATATTTTTAAACTCATTACTTATACAATTAGATAAAAATTCAATTTATCTTTATTAAGGTTAAACTTAGCTTATGAAAATTAAATTATATTATTTACTTACTTTTTTTAGTTTATCAATTTACAGTCAAGATAACCCTGTTATAACTTCATGGCTTCAAAATACCTCTGAAACAGGCTCCTATTATTTTTCTGGAAACTCTACAACAGTTTCAAATAATATTTTAGTTAACTGTCAATCTGTGGAGTACTCCGATAATTTTGCATATATAAGTACTCAAGGAATTCCAGCATATCCTACAGGACCTTTTTCAGATGGCAATCCATCAAATGCAGAAGCTCAAAACAATATATACAAAATGCCTTTAAATCCTCAACCTAATAATGGCAACCCAACTAGTACTACAGGTGGTAATATAGGTGTATTCATAAATGGAGTTGCACTCTTTGACTATAGAGATGGTGTAGCATGGAATAATAATACAAATTATCTATGTGGAGGTCCGGGAAACCCGCCTTGTCCTGGTGGGCCTGCTGCAACCCAAAATTGGAATAGAGATGCAATTCCTGCAGAAATGGGTGGGTTTGATTGCTCTAAAGGTCATCCAGCTCAGGGAAATTATCACCACCACCAAAATCCATCTGCTTTTAAATTAGATCTAGAAGTTGTTTCTGATATATGTAATTTATATGATGCGGAAGGCTTGTATGCAATTGACTCTAACAACCACTCTCCTCTTATTGGTTTTGCTTATGATGGGTATCCAATTTATGGCGCTTATGGTTATAAAAATTCAGATGGAACAGGAGGAATAACTAGAATAAAATCTGGTTATCAATTAAAAAATATTACAAGTAGAGCAAATGGACCAGATATAAACCAAGTAGTAACAATTACTCAAGGTCCAAATACTGGAAATCAAGAAACATTGTTTTTAGGATATTTTAGAGAAGATTATGAGCATGTAGAACATACTGAAGAAGAGTATTTAGATGTACACAATGGAAGGTTTTGTATAACTCCTGAATATCCAGAGGGTACCTATGCCTATTTTGCTACAGTTGACGAGAATTGGAATTCTGCATATCCTTACGCGGTAGGGCCAACATTTTATGGGGTCTATGAAAATAGAATAGTTAATACAATTAATGAGTCGACTAATGAGTATTTGTCAAATGATAGTTTTGAAATAAACGAGGTTGAAATTAGCATTATACCAAACCCAGCTTCAGATTTAATTGCTGTTCAAATAAAAGATTTAATTACCAGTGATCTAGATATAACTCTATACGATATTAACGGAAAAGTTATAAAGCACAAAAGAATATATGCTGGTAGCACTATAGCCTACTTTAATGCACAAACACTATACGAAGGAGTGTATTTGATAAATATCTCTTCAAATAATTACACTACAACAAAAAGAGTTATTGTTTCAAGATAATTGACTTTTATAAATCCATATTATATTAAAATTAAGCATACATTTGTGTGCTTAATTTTTTAACCAATGAGATTACACAGAAATTTATGTTTAGCCGTTATTGATGGTATTTTACTCATATTTAATGAAAATGAATACGCTGACAAAGTGATTCGTAATCTATTAAAGAGGAATAAAACATGGGGAAGTAGAGATAGAGGGTTTATTGCTGAAACCACTTACGATATAGTTAGATGGAAAAGACTATATTCAAAAATAGCTGAAGTTAAAAGTCCTTTTTCCAGAGATGACGCATGGAGACTTTTAGCAGTATGGATCATTTTAAAAGGAATAAAACTTCCAGACTGGAAGTATTTTGAAAATACTCCCAATAGAAAAATTAAAGGAAAGTTTGACACTTTAACAAAAGAAAGAAAGTATAGAGAATCTATTCCTGATTGGATTGATGATTTAGGAGTCAAAGAATTAGGTGTCAAAAAATGGGAAAAAGAAATCTCTGCTTTGAATCAACAGGCACAGGTTGTTATAAGAACAAATACTTTAAAAATTGACAGGGAATCTCTTCAATCTAAATTAGAAGATGAAGGAGTTGAAACTACTATAAATGAGTCATATCCTGACGCATTAATATTAGACGAGAGACAAAATGTCTTTAGAACAGAAGCTTTTAAAAATGGCTGGTTTGAAGTTCAGGATGCTTCCTCTCAATTAGTTGCTCAATATCTAGATGTTAAACCAGGTATGAAAGTGGTTGATTGTTGTGCTGGAGCCGGCGGAAAAACATTGCATCTATCTGCATTAATGCAGAATAAAGGTAAATTAATAGCAATGGACATTTACGAGAGTAAATTAAAAAAATTAAAAGTAAGAGCTAAGAGAAATGGTTCACACAATATTACTATTAAAGTAATTGAATCTACAAAACCCATAAAAAAACTACATAATTCTGCTGATAGATTACTTATTGACGCTCCATGTTCTGGTTTAGGTGTTTTGAAAAGAAACCCGGATTCTAAATGGAAATTAGAAGAAGAATTCTTGACTAATATTAAAATAACTCAACAAAAAATTCTTAGAGATTATTCAAAAATGGTTAAGCCTGGCGGTAAATTAGTTTATGCAACATGTTCAATATTGAATTCTGAAAATAATAAACAGGTGAAAGATTTCTTAAAATCTGAAAATGGCAGTGATTTTAAATTCGAAAGTGAAAATATTGTTTTATCGCATAAATCTGGATTTGATGGATTTTACATGGCATTATTATCTAGAAATCCATGAGAAAAAAAATAGCATTAATTTTTATATTCACTCTATCTTTAGTTCATTCACAAGCACCCGATGGATATTATGATAGTGCTACTGGTGTTAACTACGAGTTAAAGTCCCAATTATATGAAATAATCAACAATCATAGTGATCAAGGGTATAATTCCTTAGATGATTTTTATACAAATTATGATATTGATAATTATTATGAAAATGACAATACTATTTTAGATATATATTCTGAGAATCCTGTTGGTCCAGATCCCTATAATTTTACTGCTGAAAATAGCTGTGGCAATTATTCTAGTGAAGGAGACTGTTATAACAAAGAGCATATAATTCCACAATCTGTTTATGGGAGTAATTACCCTATGCGAAGTGATGCACATCAGGTTTTGCCTACAGACGGAAGAGTAAATGGATTTAGAAGTGCTTACCCGTACGGAGTCGTAGGAGCAAATCTTATTAGTCAAAATGGAATATCTAACCCAACTCAAAATGGTTCGAAATTAGGGAATAATCTAAACGAAAGTTTTTCTAGTGGATATTCAGGTGTGGTATTTGAACCAATAGATGAATTCAAGGGTGATGTTGCAAGAATTTACTTTTATTTTATTACTAGATATGAAAATTTGATATCGTCTTGGTCAAGTTATGATATGTTTGATGGAAGTTCAGATAAGGTTTTAGAAGACACTTTTTTAAATATTTTGATGAACTGGCATTTAAATGACCCTGTTTCACAAAAAGAGATAGACAGAAACAATCAAATATACATATATCAAGGTAATAGAAATCCTTTTGTTGATCAGCCAGGTTATATTGAAGAAATATGGAGCTCTACTAATGATAATGAAAGTCCAACTACTCCTTCCAACATTCAATTATTTGATATAACTAGCAATACTTTACAAGTGAGTTGGAATAGCTCAACAGATAATATCTCAGTAGCTTCATACAATATCTACGTAGATGACAACCTGCATGGCAATACACAAAACACTAATTATTTAATTGGAGGACTATCTACTACTACTTATTACTGTGTTAGTATAGCTGCAATTGATCAATCAAATAATAGCTCAACACTTAGTGAAGAAGAATGTGCTACAACTCTTGAGCAAAGCACATCTACAAATGAATTATTCATTTCAGAATATATTGAGGGTTCATCAAATAATAAAGCAATAGAAATTGCAAATTTCACAGGTCAAGTAATAAATCTAGATAGTTATACAATAGCCAGAAACACAAATAGCGGAACCGTTTGGGGCGAAGCGCTACAGTTAACAGGGGAGATTGTAGATGGCGGCGTACATGTTATTGCAAGAGGGAATGCAGATGATGAAATTACAAATAACTCTAATCAATTATCAAGTTCCGATGCTATTTCTTTTAACGGAGATGACCCTGTAGGTTTATTTAAAGACAACACATTAATTGATGTTTTTGGATTTTTTAACGGCGATAATAATTATGCAAACAGTACCTATATTAGATACGAAAATATTTTAAACCCAAACGTTAGTTTTAATATTGAAGAATGGATACTGTATCCCAACAACACATTTGAATACCTTGGTTATCATAATCAAAATTTATCTTTTGAAGAAAACATCTTTATCGATTTAAAAATCTACCCAAATCCAATTATAGATAATGTGTTATTTATAAAGTCTGAATCTGATTACTTTTATGAAATATTTGATATAAAAGGCATTAGATTGTTAAATGGTTATAATTCTGAAAAAGTAAGAGTATTAGATGACCTTAACTTTAATCCAGGTATTTACTTCATAAAAATATCCAGTGACAAATTCTTTTTCACAAAGAAATTAATATTTAATTAAAACAACTTCGTTTGTTCAAAACATAGTGGATAACTAATAAATTATCTCATTAGTTTTAATATAATATTAGGTATAAAAAAGTTAATTTTATTACCTAATTATTTATTTAAATTATGATTCTTTTCTTTGGTGATAATACTAGAAATAAAATTTTTACTGTCCAATCAAACGTTAAAATATCAAAACAAGAAATTGATAAATTATCATGGGTTTTTGGTGGTAAACCAGTAATACTAAATACAGAAATAAACTCTACTTATTTAGGTCCTAGAGCTGCAATGATATCTCCATGGAGCACTAACGCAGTAGAGATAACTCAAAATATGGGAATCAATTCAATAATAAGAATTGAGGAATTCAACAAGGTAGAGTCAAATTTTTCTGATTTTGATTATATGGTCTATGAAAGATATGAAACTTTAAATCAAGATATATTCACTGTAGATATTAAACCTGAAGAAATTCTTACAATTAATGACATTGAAAAATACAATCTACAGGAAGGCCTTTCTTTAAATTCAGAAGAAATAGAATACCTGAATAATATTTCGAAAAAAATTGGTAGAAAATTAACTGATTCTGAAGTTTTTGGGTTTTCTCAAGTAAATTCTGAACATTGTAGACATAAAATATTTAATGGTAAATTTATTATTGACGGCCAAGAAAAAGAATCTTCTTTATTTAAGTTAATTAAAAATACATCTAGTGAAAATCCTAACTCTATTGTATCGGCATACAAAGATAATGTAGCTTTTATTCAAGGACCTAAAATAAATCAGTTTTCACCAGCTAGGGCTGACATAGCTGATTACTACAGGATAAAAGAAGTGATTTCGGTGATTTCTCTAAAAGCAGAAACTCATAATTTCCCTACTACGGTTGAACCTTTCAATGGAGCTGCAACAGGAGCTGGTGGAGAGATTAGAGATAGGCTAGCTGGAGGTAAAGGCTCTTTACCTTTAGCCGGAACTGCAGTATATATGACTCCTTATCCTAGAAATTCAAAAGACAAATCATGGGAGGTTAATATTAAAGAAAGAAAATGGCTCTACCAGTCTCCTTTAGATATTTTAATAAAAGCATCGAATGGGGCATCTGATTTTGGAAATAAATTTGGTCAACCGCTAATAACTGGCTCAATACTTACTTTTGAACACGAAGAAGGTGATACAACTATTGGCTTTGATAAAGTTATAATGCAAGCTGGGGGTATCGGATATGGAGTAAGAGATCAAGCGCTTAAAGACACACCTAACAATGGAGATAAAATTATAATATTAGGTGGTGATAATTATCGAATTGGAATGGGTGGTGCAGCGGTTTCATCTACTGACACAGGTCAATTATCTAAAGGCATCGAGTTAAATGCTGTACAAAGATCAAATCCAGAAATGCAAAAAAGAGTTGCAAATGCAATTAGAGGGATGGTAGAAAGTGATGATAATTTTATTGTTTCAATACATGATCATGGAGCTGGAGGCCACCTAAATTGTCTTTCTGAATTAGTTGAAGAAACTGGCGGGGAAATAGATTTAGATAAATTACCTATTGGAGACCCTACTCTTTCTGATAAAGAAATTATTGGAAATGAGTCTCAAGAAAGAATGGGATTAATAATAAATTCTGGCAAATTAGATATTTTAGATAAAATTGCAAAAAGAGAAAGAGCTCCAATATATAAAGTAGGTACAGTAACTGATAATAAAAGATTCACTATTAGGTCTAAAACAAAAGGAAACACTCCTCTAGACTTGTCTCTTGATAATTTTTTTGGAAGTTCTCCTATAACCGTAATGAAAGACAATAGAAAAATCATTAATTATAGCTCAATAAATTATGATAAAAATAACTTTCACCATTATTTAAAACAACTATTTAAATTAGAAGCAGTTGGCTGTAAAGATTGGTTAACTAATAAAGTTGATAGATGCGTTGGAGGAAAGGTTGCTAAACAACAATGTGTAGGACCTCTTCAATTACCATTGAACAATTGCGGGGTTATGGCTTTAGATTATAATAATTCAAAGGGAGTTGCAACCTCTATAGGACACTCCCCTATCTCTGCTTTAATTGACCCTGCAGCTGGGAGTAGAAATAGTATAACAGAGGCATTAAGTAATATAATTTGGGCACCACTTACAAAAGGAATAAAAGGTATTTCATTATCAGCAAATTGGATGTGGCCATGTAATAATGAAGGGGAGGATAGTAGACTATATGATGCCGTAGAGTCAATATCTAAATTTGCTATTGAGTTAGGTATTAACGTACCAACAGGTAAAGATTCTTTATCCATGAAGCAAAAGTATTCCGATAAAGAAGTACTGGCACCCGGCACAGTAATAATCTCTGCTACAGCTGAATGTAATGATATAAATAATGTAATAGAGCCATTGTTTAAGCTAAAAAAAGGAGACATTTATTATCTTAATCTTTCTCAAGATGCCTTTAAACTAGGTGGAAGTTCATTTGCTCAAACCTTAAACAAAATAGGTAGCGAGACTCCATCAGTTTTAAATTCAGAGTATATTTTAAAAGTTTTTAATGCTGTTCAAAAATTAATTTCTAAAAACATAATTGTAGCTGGCCATGATGTTTCAGCTGGAGGTTTAATAACTACGTTATGTGAAATGTGTTTTTCAGATAATAGTATTGGGGCAAATTTATTTTTTGATGAATTAAATGAGAAAGACTCTATAAAACTATTGTTTTCCGAGAATTCGGGATTAGTTATTCAGTCTAAAAACAGCTCAATAGAAAATTACTTTAAAGAAGAAAAAATAGAGTTTTTCAAAATTGGAGAAACTACAAAATCTAATAAGTTAAATATTAAAAATTTTAAAGATAATTTTGATATAGATATTAATGAATATAGAGACAAGTGGTATAACACCTCTGTATTATTAGATCAAAAACAAACTTCTAATAACCTAGCTATCAAAAGGTTTGAAAATTACAAAAACCAACCTTTAAAGTTTATTTTTCCAAAGAACTTCAAAGGAACTTTACCAACTATTAACAAATCTACAAATAGACCTAAAGCTGCAATTATAAGGGAAAAAGGTAGTAATAGCGAAAGGGAAATGGCCAACGCAATGTATTTAGCTGGATTTGAAGTCAAAGACATACATATGACAGACCTAATATCAGGTAGAGAAAACTTAGAAGAAATTAAATTTATTGGTGCAGTAGGTGGCTTTTCTAATTCTGATGTTCTTGGTTCTGCAAAAGGTTGGGCTGGAGCATTTAAATATAACGATAAGGCTAAGTTTGCTTTAGAGAATTTTATGAAAAGAAAAGATACTCTCTCGGTTGGTATCTGTAACGGTTGTCAATTATTCATGGAATTAGATTTAATTAATCCTGAGCATGGTAATCATGGGAAAATGACTTTTAATGACTCAAACAAACATGAGAGTGCGTTTACTTCTGTTAAAATCCAAAAAAATAATTCAATAATGTTGTCTAGTCTAGAAGGAACTAATTTAGGTGTCTGGATTAGTCATGGGGAAGGTAAGTTTAAATTACCCATGCAAGAAAAAGAGTATAATATAGTGGCAAAATATAGCTATAATAGTTATCCTTCAAACCCAAATGGGTCTGACTATAATACCGCAATGTTATCGGATAAATCAGGAAGACATTTAGTTACTATGCCACATATTGAGAGGTCTATATTTCAATGGAATTGGGCAAATTATATTGAAGGCAGAAAAGATGAAGTTTCACCATGGATTGAAGCATTTATAAATGCGAGAAATTGGATAATAAAAAATAAATAATACTTACCATAAACACACAACATAATATATTTATATGAAAAAGATTTTAATTACGTTATTTGTTTTGTTTTTTACAAACTCATTTTCTAACAACAAGGAACTATACCACCGAATTAAAATAGAATATAGTAACGCTTTAGAGTTCAATACACTTCTAAACTCTGGTATCTGTATTGATCATGGTATTCATAAAAAAAATGAATATTTTGAGTCTGATTTTTCTGAATCTGAAATATCAATATTAACTGAATTAAATTTTAATTATTCAATCGTTATTAATGACGTTTCCTCCTTTTATAAAAACAGAAATATCCCTAGTCATAAAGATTATGTTTCTAATACTAACGCTAAGAACTTTAGCTGTGAGACTGATGAAAACTCTTCATACACAACTCCACAAAATTATGATATAAAAGACGGAAGTGATTTTGGTGGGTTTTATACTTACTCTGAAATGCTAGCAGAGTTAGATGAAATGAGTCAACTCTTTCCTAACTTAATATCTACAAGAAGTGACGTCAAAGATGAAAATATATTTTCTGAACCACACCCCCACCAAACCTATGAGGACAGATTTTTACAATGGGTAAAAATTTCAGATAACCCGAACACAAATGAAAATGAACCTGAAGTTTTATACACTGCTGTTCATCATGCAAGGGAGCCTGCTTCATTGCAGCAACTTATATTCTACATGTGGTACTTATTAGAAAACTATGAAACTGATCAAGAAATTAGAGATATAGTGGATAATACTGAATTATATTTTATCCCATGTGTTAACCCTGATGGCTATGTTTACAATGAGACTGATGAACCACAAGGAGGTGGAATGTGGAGGAAAAATAGGTTTAATACACACGGAGTAGACAACAATAGAAACTACTCCTACATTGATAATAATGGAAATGAAGTATGGAATACTGCTGGAACTTCTAATAACACTGGAAATGACACATACGCAGGAACAGAACCTTTTTCAGAATCTGAAAATAGTGCAATAAGGTATTTTGTTGAAAATAATGACTTTAAGCTAGCTCTTAACAATCATACCTATAGTAATTTATTATTGTACCCTTTTGGATACGACTACAATCAGTTTACCGAAGATAATGAGGTCTTTGAAAGTATATCTGGTTTACTAGTTCAGGAAAATGGTTATGAAAATATTCTTAGCTCTGAACTATACCCTGCAGCTGGAGATAGCGATGATTTTATGTACGGAATGTTAACAACGGAAAACAGTGGAACTAGAGATAAAATATTTGCAATGACTCCCGAAATAGGTTCTTCTTTTTGGCCTGCAGCAGCAACAATTGAAGATCTCTGTAAAGAAATGCTTTTTTTAAATCTAAACGCTGCACGTTTAGTTAATAACTACGCAACACTGAATGAAATCTCGTCATATACAATTGAGGGGTTATCATTTAACAGCACTTATGAATTACAAAGGCTAGGTATTAGTGAACCCGGAGATTTTAGTGTAACCTTTGTGCCCGTTTCAGATAATATCTCTTCTGTTGAATCTGTTAATAATTACAATCAGTTAGATCTTGGAGAAACTGTAGAAGGTTCCTTTTCAATAACTTTAAATAGTAATATTAATGTTGGTGATGATGTTTCATACAAACTAGTTTTAAATAACGGGGCATTTGACAAGGAATATCAAATAACAAAAATATTCGGAGAATACTCTGCTATATTTACTGACTCTGAAGGTGCTTTTTCAGGTAATTGGATTACAAACTCTAACGAGTGGGCAGAGACAAATGAAGATTACTTTAGCGCTAGTACCTCAATTACAGATTCACCAAATAATAATTATTACAACAATGAGAACTCTGTTATAACTATAAATAACGAAATTGATTTGAGCGACTATTCTTACGCTGAAATAACATTCAAAGCTAAATGGGAAATTCAAAGTAATTTCGATTACGTACAATTAGAGATATATTCAGATAATAGCGATTATTGGATTCCTCAATGTGGAATATATACGCAAAGTGGTGGTGGAAACCACCAAAATGCATACGGTGAACCACTATATTCAGGTAATCAAGATGCTTGGATTGAGGAAAAAATTTCCCTTTCTGATTATTTAGGAGAATCTATCTTAATTAGATTTAAAATAATAACAAATGGTTTTGGCAGAAGAGATGGATTTTACTTTGATGATCTAGAAATTAATGGAATTTCCAATCAGCTAAATGTAAACAATAATGTTAATGAATTCACATACCTATACCCTAACCCAGTAAGTAACATCCTAAATATAAACACAGATCTTAACGATTTCACTGTTGAAATCTATAGTATTTCTGGACAGCTGTTAATAACTAACAGAAATATTAAGACATATGATTTTAGCAATTATAACTCAGGAGTATATATACTAAAATTAATTGCTAATCAAAGTTACAAGGTCTTCAAAATTCTTAAATAGCTTATTTACTATTAAATATTTGATTTTAAATTCATAATAATTTACTATGCATGCATAATATTTATTATTTACTATGCATGCATAGTAAATAATTGTTATATTTGGATAAATACAGCAAAGTAAATATAATATGAAAGAAAAAACTATAGATTATGTGTTGAGAACCACATGGTTAGCTGTAAAGAAAATGTATAATGAAGAGGGGATTAAATTCAAATCTACAATGGCTACCGGATTTACTTTACTTAGTATAGATCCTGGAAAAGGAACACCTTCTACTTCTTTAGGTCCAAAAATGGGTATTGGTGTAAATAGTTTGTCTAGAATATTAACAGCAATGGAGTTAGAGGGATTAATTAAAAGAAGACCTAATCCAGAAGACGGAAGAGGAGTACTTGTCCATTTGACTAAATTTGGCATAATTAGTAGAGAAAAAGCAAGAGAACGAGTTTTAATGTTCAATGATGCCATAACGAATAATATCGACAAAGAAAAAATAGATTCTTTCTTTGAGGTAACAGAATTAATCAACAACTTAATAGGAAATAAATTAATATTTACAGAAAATAAAGAAAATGCAAAATAGAAAAATAAATAAAATTGCAGTAATAGGATCTGGAATAATGGGAAGTGGTATCGCATGTCATTTCGCAAATATTGGAGTAGAAGTTCTTTTACTGGATATTGTCCCTAAAGAATTAAACGATAAAGAAAAGGCAAAAGGGTTAACATTAGACAATAAAATTGTTCGTAATCGATTAGTAAATGATGCTTTAACAGCATCTTTAAAATCAAAACCTTCACCAATTTATAATCAAAAATTTTCAAACAGAATAACTACTGGTAATTTAGAGGATGACTTACATTTAATTAAAGATGTGGATTGGGTGATGGAGGTAGTCGTAGAGCGTTTAGATATTAAAAAAACAGTTTTTGAGAAAATCGAAAAACATAGAACTCCAGGCACACTAATTACATCCAATACTTCTGGAATTCCTATAAAGTTTATGAACGAAGATAGAAGTGAAGATTTTCAAAAGCATTTTGCAGTAACTCACTTTTTTAATCCTCCTAGGTATTTAAAATTATTTGAAGTTGTGCCGGGACCAAACTGTGATCAAGCAGTTACTGATTTTCTAATGATGTACGGAGATAAATTTTTAGGAAAAACATCTGTATTAGCCAAAGACACCCCTGCATTTATTGGTAATAGAATTGGAATATTTAGTATCATGAATCTATTCCATATTGTTAAAGAAATGGGGTTAACAATTGAAGAAGTAGATAAGTTATCTGGACCTGTTATTGGCCGACCAAAATCTGCAACTTTTAGAACAATTGATGTAGTTGGATTAGATACATTAGTACATACGGCAAATGGCGTGAAAGAGAATTGTCCTAACGACGAGATGAGAAGTCAATTTGAGATTCCACATTTTGTTAATACAATGATAGAAAATAAATGGCTAGGTAGTAAAACAAAACAAGGATTCTATAAAAGAGTTGTAAATACTGATGGAAAGAAAGAAATCTTATCCTTAGACTTAAACACCTTAGAGTACAGAACTAAAAAACGTGCATCCTTTACTACTTTAGAATTAACTAAAACTATAGATAATGTTGGCGATCGATTTAAAGTATTAATAAAAGGGACAGATAAGGCTGGAGAGTTTTACAGAAAATGTTTTGCTGCTTTATTTGCATACGTACAAAATAGAATTCCAGAAATTTCTGATGAATTATACAGAATTGATGATGGGTTAAGAGCTGGATTTGGCTGGGAGCATGGACCTTTTCAAATTTGGAATGAAATTGGTGTAGAAGCTGGTGTTGAGCTAATGAAATCAGAAGGAAAAGAACCAGCGCCTTGGGTAATAGATATGTTAGCAAAAGGAGAAACTTCTTTCTATACGATTAAAGAAGGAGCGTCTTATTATTATGATATTCCTACAAAATCACAAGTCAAGAAGCCGGGGCAAGATTCGTTTATTATACTAGACAATATTAGAAAATCAACAGAAGTTTATAAAAACTCTGGGGTTTCTCTACAAGATATTGGGGATGGAATTTTGAATTTAGAATTTCGTTCTAAAATGAATACAATTGGTGAAGATGTTTTAATAGGTCTTAATAAAGCTATTGATATAGCAGAAAAAGATTTCCAGGGATTAATTGTTGGAAATCAAGCTCCAAACTTTTCAGTTGGTGCAAATATTGGAATGATATTTTTAATGGCTGGAGAACAAGAATATGATCAGCTAAATATGGCTATAAAATATTTTCAAGATTCCATGATGCGAATGCGCTATTCTTCAATCCCAACTATTTCTGCTCCTCACGGAATGGCTTTAGGTGGTGGATGTGAAATTTCTTTACATGCAGATAAAGTTGTTGCAGCAGCAGAAACTTATATGGGATTAGTCGAATTTGGGGTTGGTGTAATTCCTGGAGGTGGTGGTTCAAAAGAAATGGCATTGAGAGCTTCGGATTCTTTTAATAAAGGAGATGTTGAGTTAAATATTTTACAAGAAAACTTTTTAACTATCGGAATGGCTAAAGTTTCTACATCCGCTTACGAAGCATTCGATTTAGGTTTGCTACAAAAAGGAAAAGATATTGTAGTTGTAAACAAAGAAAGACAAATAGCCACTGCAAAAACACATGCGAAATTAATGGCTGAAAGTGGGTATACTCAACCTGTTAGTCGAAAAGATGTAAAAGTATTAGGAAAACAAGCATTAGGAATGTTCTTAGTTGGAACAGATTCTATGGAAGATTCAAAATACATCTCAGAACATGATAAAAAAATAGCCGATAAGTTAGCTTATGTGATGGCTGGAGGAGACTTATCTGAACCAACATTGGTTTCAGAACAGTACTTATTAGATATAGAAAGAGAAGCCTTTTTATCATTATGTACAGAAAGAAAAACACTAGAACGTATCGAACACATGTTAAAAACTGGTAAACCATTAAGAAACTAAGAGTTATGAAAACAGCATACATAGTAAAAGCATATAGAACAGCAGTTGGAAAGGCACCTAAAGGAGTTTTTCGATTTAAACGAGCAGATGAGTTGGGTGCAGAAACCATTCAACATATGATGAAAGAATTACCAAATCTAGATGTAAAACGTATAGACGATGTTATTGTAGGTAACGCGATGCCTGAAGGGTCTCAAGGGTTAAATATGGCCCGCTTTATTTCATTAATAGGCTTAAAATCTGTTGATGTTCCTGGAGTAACTGTAAATCGTTTTTGTTCTTCAGGATTAGAAACAATTGGTATGGCAGCCGCAAAAATTCAAGCAGGTATGGCAGATTGCATTATTGCAGGTGGGTCAGAAAGCATGAGCTCAGTCCCAATGACAGGTTATAAACCAGAGTTAAATTATAACACCATTAAATCTGGACATGCAGATTATTATTGGGGAATGGGTAACACTGCAGAAGCTGTTGCTAATCAATTTAACATCTCTAGAAAAGATCAAGATGAATTTGCTTACAACTCTCACATGAAAGCATTAAAAGCACAGGCAGAGAATCGTTTTCAAGATCAAATTGCTCCAATAGATGTTGAAGAAACCTTTTTAGATACAAGTGGAAATAAAGCAACCAGGAAATATACAGTAACTAAAGATGAAGGGCCTAGAAAAGGGACTAGCATAGCTGCCTTAAATAAACTACGAGCTGTCTTTGCAGCTGGAGGAAGTGTAACTGCTGGTAACTCGTCTCAAATGAGTGATGGAGCTGCATTTGTAATGGTTATGAGTGAAGAAATGGTAAAAGAACTAAATATAGAACCAATAGCAAGAATGGTTAACTATGCCGCTGCAGGTGTTGAGCCACGAATTATGGGAATTGGACCAGTTGCAGCAATTCCGAAAGTTTTAAAACAAGCCGGTTTACAGCAAAAAGACATTGAATTAATCGAGCTGAATGAAGCTTTTGCATCTCAATCTTTAGCTGTAATACGCGAATTAGACTTAAACCAAGAAATTATAAATGTAAATGGTGGAGCAATTGCACTTGGCCATCCATTAGGCTGCACAGGAGCAAAACTTTCTGTCCAGTTATTTGATGAAATGCGTAAAAGAGACATGAAAAATAAATATGGTATGGTAACTATGTGCGTAGGTACTGGTCAAGGTGCTGCAGGTATATTCGAATTTTTAAATTAAATAATGAAATGAAATCAAAAAATAACTTAATTAAAGGTGGTGAATTTATAATCAAGGAAACAAAAGCATCTCAAGTTTTTACTCCAGAAGATTTCACTGAAGAACACTTAATGATGCGTGACTCTGTTAGAGAATTCAACGAACGTGAAGTCATACCATTTAGAAGTAGATTTGAAAAAAAAGATTATCAGTTAACCGAGTCAGTTATGAAGAAGGCTGGTGAAATGGGGTTTTTAGGTATAGCAGTTCCAGAAGAATATGGTGGAATGGGGTTAGGTTTTGTTTCAACTATGCTTGTATGTGATTATATTTCAAGTGGGAGCGGTTCTTTTAGTACTGCATTTGGAGCACATACTGGAATCGGAACAATGCCAATAACATTGTATGGAACAGAAGATCAAAAACAAAAATATGTTCCAAAGTTAGCTTCAGGTGAATGGTTTGGGTCATACTGCCTAACTGAACCAGGAGCAGGAAGTGACGCTAATTCTGGTAAAACCAGTGCTACACTTTCTAAAGACGGAAATTCTTACAAGATTAATGGACAAAAAATGTGGATTTCTAATGCAGGCTTTTGTAGTCTATTTATAGTTTTTGCTAGGATTGAAAATGACAAAAATATAACTGCTTTCATTGTAGAGAACAACAGTGAAAATGGAATAAGTATGGGTGAAGAAGAGCAAAAACTAGGTATAAGAGCCTCTTCTACTAGACAAGTTTTTTTTAATGATACTGTGGTTTTAAAAGAAAATATGCTTGCAAAACGTGGCGAAGGATTCAAAATCGCAATGAATTCTCTTAACGTTGGTAGAATTAAGCTAGGTGCAGCTGGTATAGATGCTCAAAAAAGAGTAATAACTCAAGCAGTAGAGTATGCAAATAACCGAAAACAGTTTAATACAAATATTTCTGAATTTGGAGCAATAAAATTTAAAATTGCAGAGATGACTGCAAACACTTATGCAGGCGAATCTGCTTGTTATAGGGCTGCCAAAGATATAGAAGATAATATAACAAGGCTTTCAGAGAGTGGTAAATCCCATCAAGAAGCAGAACTAGAAGGAGTAGAAGATTTTGCCATTGAGTGTTCAATTTTAAAAGTAGCTGTTTCTGAAGATGTACAAAATACGGCTGATGAAGGTCTACAAATATTTGGAGGAATGGGGTTTTCAGAGGAAGCACCAATGGAATCTACATGGAGAGATGCAAGGATTGCGAGAATATATGAAGGTACGAATGAAATAAATAGATTAGTTTCTGTTGGAATGCTTCTAAAGAAAGCATTTAAAAAAGAAATTGATCTAAAGAGTTCTATGGAAAAAATAAAATATGATTTTTTTGGATTATCTTTTTTAAATAAAAAAAAATACAATGGTCCACTAAACAATGAAAAAGAGAATATAGACAGTTTGAAATCTGTTTTCTTGATGATATTAGGTAGTTCATTAAAAGATAAAATTGATTTAGAAAAAAATCAACAACTTTTACTTTGCCTGTCTAATATACTTATTGAAATATACATGGCAGAATCAACAGTTTTAAGAACTGAGAAAAATATAAACAATAAAAGCAGTAATCTAGAGACAAAAAAAGCATTAAGTAAAATCTATTTATATAACGCAAATGATATTATTTTAAAAAATGGGAAAGAGGCTATAAATCTTATTTCTAGTGGCTACAAAATGAATCACATGCATAAAATATTAAACAAAAAGGTAAGCTCGAACAAAGGAGTAAATATTATTAAATTAAGAAATGATGTTTCTGACAAGTTTAGCAGTGAAAATAAATACTTTCTTTAAATGAGACTATTAAATTATTGTTTTATAATCAGTTCCTTTATTTGTTTTTCTCAAAACGATTTTGAAATCCATTTACTAGAAATTGACATAAATGATAACAAAATTGATGTATTAGATTCCAAAATTATATCCAGTAAAATCGGATATAATAATCAGCCTAGCTTTATAAATAACAATCAACTACTTTTTTCTACAGAAAGGAACTCTCAAAATGACATAATTAAATATAATATCAGCAGTGATAATAAGGGTATTGATAATTTCGAATTCATAACATCAACAGATGGCAGTGAGTACTCCCCTCTTTATTATAAAAAAAATAAAATAACTGCTGTAAAACTAAAGAAGGATGGGAGTCAATATCTTTATATTTATGATCTTAAAAAAAAATCTTTTTACATTCCTTTTAAAGATAAAATAGTTGGGTATTATAACTATTCTAAAAACACAAAAAATACTATAGTTTCATCTATTTTAGAAAATAATGAGCTTGTTTTGTATAGTACGAATTTAAAAACAAAGGACCATATATTTATAGATAACAATACAGGTAGATCCATACACAAAATCCCAAATAAATTTGGGATTGATGAATTAAGTTATATTTCAAAAAAGGATTCTATTTGGAAGATAAAATCTGTAAACTTGAAAGATTATAAAATAAGAGTCCTATCCAAAACATTGGATAACAATGAAGATATTTGTTGGTTAAAAGATGGGTCTATACTTACATCTAAAGGCAATAAACTTTACAAGTTTAATCCTAAAACTGACAAAAAATGGATTGAGTTATGTTCCTTGAGTAAGTATGGAATTGTTAATATTTCTAGAATTTCTATAAATCCAAATAATGATAAATTAGCTTTAGTTAATTCTAAATAATATATTTATATAATATATTTACTACTAAACTATTTACCATGAAGAACCCCTTTTATAAATTACTATTATTATTATTTTATACTACATGTTTTTACTCACAAGATTTCTCTGTTGATCTTTTAAAAGATATTAATCCAAGGAATATTGGTCCAGCAGGAATGTCAGGGAGAGTAACGGCTATCGATGTTGTTATCAACAAGACTGATATAATTTATGCAGGAACAGCATCTGGAGGTTTATGGAAATCTGAGTCTGGAGGAATAAAATGGTCACCTATTTTTGATAATGAACTAACTGCATCCATCGGAGCTGTGAAAATTCAGCAATCTAATCCGAGTGTCGTATGGGTTGGTACAGGAGAAGGGAATCCTAGAAATAGTTTAAATGGAGGTTTTGGAATATATAAATCAATAGACGGAGGTAAAAGTTGGATAGAAAAGGGATTAAAAGAAACTAGGCACATTCACAGAATACTAATAGACCCAACAAATCCAAACACAATTTATGTTGGGGCGATTGGATCTCCATGGGGTGAACATAAAGAAAGAGGGGTTTATAAATCTATAGACGGAGGTGATAACTGGAAAAAAATATTGTTTACAAATAATAAATCTGGAGCTGCAGATTTAATAATGGATCCAACAAACCCAAACAAACTAATAGCGGCAATGTGGGAACACAAAAGAGATCCATGGTTTTTTAACTCTGGAGGAGAAGGATCTGGAATGCATATAACATATGATGGTGGAGAAACATGGAAGAAACTTTCCAGTAAAGAAGGATTACCTAAAGGAGATCTAGGAAGGATTGGAATTGCTATAGCTCCAAGTAGCCCTAATATTGTTTACGCAATTATAGAATCTAAAAAAAATGCACTTTACAAGAGTGAAGATGGTGGAGATAATTGGAACAAAATAAATGATAAAAGTGATATTGGTGGAAGGCCGTTTTATTACTCTGAGATTTATGTTGATCCACAAAATGAAAATAGAGTATACTCAATTTTTACTTATGTAAATGTTAGTGAAGACGGTGGGAAAAATTTTAAACAATTAATGCCTGCATATAGAGTTTCAAATGGAGTTCACCCAGACCATCATGCTTGGTGGATACATCCAAAAAACGGAAAGTTTATGATAGATGGTAACGATGGTGGATTAAATATTACAAAAGATGGTGGTAAGTCATGGAGGTTTGTAGAAAATCTTCCAGTAGCTCAGTTTTATCATATAAATGTAGATAATGAGTATCCATATAACGTATATGGAGGTATGCAAGACAATGGGTCATGGAGAGGACCAGCTTATGTTTGGAAAGATCAGGGAATTCGAAATTCTTATTGGCAAGAAATTTCATTCGGAGATGGCTTTGATGTTGTTCCTGATAAAGATGATTCTAGATTTGGATGGACGATGAGTCAGCAAGGTTATGTTAGTAGATACGATTGGAAGACTGGTGATAATTACAGTGTACAGCCAACGCACCCTGATGGAATTACAGATTTAAGATTTAACTGGAACTCTGCAATTAATATTGATCCATTTAACAATAATACTTTATACTTTGGTAGTCAATTTGTTCATAAATCTAATGATAAAGGTTTAACATGGGATATTATATCTAGTGACCTTACTACAAATGATCCGAAAAAATTAAAACAAGCAGAAAGTGGTGGATTAACAATGGATGCAACTGGAGCTGAAAATCATTGTACTATACTAGTTATTGAGCCTTCAGAAGTAGAGAAAGATATGCTATGGGTCGGAACCGATGACGGAAGAGTTCATTACACTCTAGATGGAGGTGGAACATGGACTGAGGTTAGTAAAAACATTAAAGACTTACCTAAGGGTAGTTGGATCCCTCAAATTAAAGCTTCAAAAATAAATAAAGGAGAAGCTATATTAGTTGCTAATGACTATAGAAGGTTTAATTATGAACCTTACGTCTATAGAACAGTAGACTATGGTAAAAAATGGTCAAGAATCGTTGATGGTGATGACGTTAAGAGTTATGCCCTTTCAATAATTCAAGATAAAAAATCACCAAATCTATTATTTCTCGGAACAGATGATGGGTTATATTTATCCATTGACAATGCTAATAGTTGGATAAAATGGAATAAAGGTTTTCCAACTGTTCCTGTCAAGGATTTAGTCATACAAGAAAGAGAAAATGACCTAGTCATTGGAACTTTCGGAAGGTCAGCTTGGGTTATAGATAACATTAATCCATTAAGAGAATTGGCTCAAAATAAAGCATTACTAAACAATAAGATTAAGTTATTTAAGCCTTCAACAGCTGTTCACGCTGCTTATCAACAACCAACAGGCACTAGGTTTGGTGGTGATGCGATGTACAATGGTGAAAACAGAAAGGCTGGAGCATTAATTTCATATTATTTTAATGCCAAAAAAGATAATGATACATTAAATAAAGAATCTAAAGATAGTTTGTATTTAAATTTTTATGATGGAGAGAAACTAATTAGAACATTAAAGAAAAAAGCTCCAAAAGAAAGTGGGTTTTATAGATGGACCTGGAGAATGGATGAAAAAGGTAAACAGAGACCTTCAAGAACAATTCGAAAGAAAAAATTTGAGTCTGGCGGAGTGAGTGTAAAGCCAGGTAATTATAAGATAGAACTTAGCTACTCTGATAAAATATCAAATTCAAGTATTGATATCATAAATGATCCTAGAATAGAACAGAACCCTAATAGTGATGATCTATATAATTCTTTAAAAGAATTAGATGAATTATTACAAAGATCTGCAGATATTGTAGAACAATTAGTCGAAAGTAAAAATACAGCAACTACTATAAAAACTAGATTAAATAAATTAGATAAGAAAAAATTTAAAGAAAATGTAGATTTATCTAATACTATTGTAAAAGAAATTGATGATTTAATAGCGCTATTCTTAGGAGGAATTGATAAAAGACAAGGAATAACAAGAAATCTAGAGAGTAATATTCAGCAGGAAATATACAAGGCATATTCTTACATTAGCTCTAGACCAAGTGGAAACACAATAACTGAAAAAAATCTAATGACTCATGCAGTAAATTCATTGGATAAAGCAGTAAAGTTGGTAAATTTGTTTTTTGATAATAAATGGAAGGATTATAGCAATCAAATAGATAAATTAGAGTATTCAGAATTTAAAGAAATAAAACAATTTTAATAAATATGAAAAATAAAAAAAACTTAGATAAATACCTCATACCTTTTTTAATTGGAATTACAGCTGTTGTTTATAGTTGTTTTTCACCTGTAAAAAAAGATAATACTATAAATTCAACTAATGAAATAACTATACTCTTAGATGAAAAAAATAGTAGTGGAGTTAGTGGTGAAGTAAATTTTACTGAAGAAAATAATATCACTACAATGACATCAATAATTTCTGGCCTTACAGTTGGAAGCCATGCTATTCATATACACATGAAAAGTGATTGTTCATCAGATGATGGAAAGTCAGCTGGTGGACACTGGAACCCAACAGCTAAAAAGCATGGTGCTTGGGGAGATTCAGAGGGGTATCATAAAGGTGATATAGGAAACTTTGTAGCTGATGAAAATGGAAATGCAAGTATTAAGTTCGAAACTGAAGAGTGGTGTATAGGATGTGATGATGAAAACAAAAATATTATCGGCAAAGCAGTAATTATTCATCAAGGAGAAGATGATATGACTTCTCAACCTAGTGGTGCAGCTGGTTCAAGAATTAGTTGTGCAGGTATAATAAAATAAAATATGGGATTAACAAACAACGATGTTTTTAAAAAACTTAGAGTAGCTCATAAGTTAAGAGATGATGATATTATAAAGATTTTTACACTTGTAGATTTTAAGGTGTCTAAGAGTGAATTAAATGCTTTTTTTAGAAATGAGAATCATCCAAAATATATGGAGTGTGGCGATCAAATGTTAAGGAATTTTCTTAATGCTTTAATAATTCATCTCAGAGGTCCTTTACCTGCTAAAAAATAATTACCATTTTCTTTTTTTATCTAATTCGCTAATGTTTTTCAACTCATGTTTTGAAATAACTTTTGAGAATGAGGGATGTTGCTCTATAGCAAATTCAATTTTTTTTATGATATCTTCCGTAGAATCATTATCGTAATCAATATCTAGAGCTTCTTTAATTTCCATAGATTGAAGAATGTTTTTTTTCTTTATTCTTAATCCTTTCTTATCAAAAGATCTTCTAAAACCATCTATTACTATAGGGATAACAATTGGCTTGTATTTTTTAATAATAAAAGCTGTACCTTTTCTAATAGGTTTAAACGGAGTAGTTGTGCCTTGAGGAAAAGTAATAACCCATCCATCATCTAAGGCTGTGCCTATTTTAGAAATATCACTCATTTTAACTTGTCTCTTAACATCCTCACCTTTACTTCTCCAAGTTCTTTCAATACTTACTGACCCAGCATAAGCTAATATTTTAGGTAGTAACCCTGATGTCATTGTTTCTTTTGCAGCAATAAAATATAAATTAAGTTTAGGGTGCCATAGATACCCTACATTTTTAATAGAATCAACTCTACCCTTTAAACTAGCATTAAAAACATGAAACATAGACACTACATCAGCAAAATAGGTTTGATGATTGGAGATAAATAAAACATTTCTATCGGGTAAATTTTTAATGATTTCAGATCCTTCAATCTTTAACTCATTAAATCCTCGAAACCTTCTGTGAGATAGAGTACCAAGAATACGGATTAACCATTTCTTTACGTATAAAATATGACCAAAAGGATTTCTTTTTAAAAGACCCACTTATATATAAAATTTAAAAAGCTAAGTTAGTAAAAGTTAAATGACATTTTTGATTAAATCTTTAATTTCAGAGAGCATCATTGCAGTAGCTCCCCAAACATTATAACCACCTAATTTAAAAGAAGGAACAAGTCTAGATTCATTATCATACAAATCGATAAGTTTATCAGGAACTAAAATGGATATTTGATTTATTTCAGAATTAAGCAAGGACTCTAAATCAATAGTAATAACTTCCTTGACTTCTATATCATCTTTAATAAATAATGGTTGATAATCAATATAAGCCAAAAAGGGATTTACATCAAAATTACTAGGAGGTATAAATAACCGTTCTAGCTCTCGTATCAATGATGTTTTATCAACCCTTATTCCAATCTCTTCAAATGTTTCTCTAGATGCTGTATCGAACATAGTATTATCACTCACCTCTACCCTGCCACCAGGGAAACCTACTTGATTAGAATGAACACCATTATAAGTGTTTCTTAAAATAAGAATAAGCCTCATAGAGTTATTCTCATCAGGGTAAAGTAAAGCTATAACTGCAGCTTTTTTAGAATTTATTTTGGTTTTTTGATATAATTTAATAAAGTCTTTCCTAAAACTAGGTGCGAGTTTAAGTTGTGATACTTTTGAATTTAAATTAGTTAACTTTAACTTTGGTATAATCTGCTTAAACTCTGTATAATTCATTTTAAATAACAAATGAGATTAATATATATTATAATAACTTTCGCTTTAATATTTTCTTGTAATGAAAAAGACAAGGTAAATATAAACACTACTTTAAAAAAAAAAAATGCTTACAATTCTAATAAAATTATAAAAGAAATTCCTGAAATTACAGCTGACTTTATTCTAAATGAAAAAAATTCTATGGATTTTTTCTTAGAGTACGATAAAATTCATAAAGAAAACGTTGTAGAGTTAGATACAGATATGGGGAAAATTGAGATAACACTATTTAATGAAACTAAATTTCACAGATCAAATTTCTTGTATTTATCAAAAAAAAATTATTTCAAAAGCACTCAGTTTTATAGAGTTATAAATGATTTTATTATTCAAGGTGGTAATAGTGACAATAGAAAAATTTCTAAAAAAAGAAAAAAAATTGGAAAGTACCTCCTACCAGTAGATAATAATCATGGGTTTAAACACTCAAGAGGAATGGTTAGCATGCCAAGCAGTATAATAAAAAACCCTCACAAACTTGCTTCTCCTTATGAGTTTTTTATAGTCCAAAATAAATCAGGTGCACACTTTTTAGATGGCGATTACACTATTTTTGGTAAAGTAACCAAAGGAATGGATATAGTTGATAGGATTGCAGCAGTGGATACTGATAATATGGATTGGCCAATAAGTAATATTTTTATTAATAATGTAAAGGTGATTAAATGACTGTTACTCAACTAAAATATATAATAACATTAGAGAGAACTAGAAACTTCACTAAAGCAGCTATTATATGTGAGGTATCACAACCTACCTTAAGCATGCAAATTCAAAAATTAGAAGATGAATTAAAAGTTTGTATTTTCGATAGAACTAAAAAACCTATTGAATTGACGAAGGTTGGTTCTGCAATTATTAATCAGGCAAAAAGAACAATAATAGAATTTAACAAAATTAAAGAGGTGATAATTGATAAAAAAGAAGTTCTAAAGGGTGGGTTTATTTTTAGAAGTTTTAAAAACTAGGGTCTTACTTTTAATGACCAAGTAAAACTAAACTCAGAAACTTTAATATTATCAGAATCAAATCCAGTAGACTTAAGTTCAATTATTCCTTTATTGTTATCTTGATTTAGAGAATTAATTAAGTCTTGTATTTTCTTTCCTTCATTACATTGAAAAATTATTTTGCCTGTAGCCTTTTTATAAAAAGAGGATTTATTCTCAACCACTAACATAGAAACATTCTGTCCACTTTGATTAATTTTTTTTATTAAAAGAGATCCTGTCGTTAATTCTGCAGCCATACCTTGTGCAGCCCAAAAAATTGATTTGTATGGGTTTTTATTAAACCAAGAATGTTTAATTGAAACTACTGATTTTGAAGAATCTATAGAATTAAGTCTTACTCCACAAAAGAATGCGGAAGGAAGTTTAAAAAATAGAAAAAAAGTATATTTTAAAGAATTCATATGAGTTATAATGATGCTAAATATCTTTCAGCATCTAATGCAGCCATGCAACCAGTTCCAGCAGCAGTAATTGCTTGTCTATATACATGATCAGCCGCATCACCAGAAACAAAAACACCTGATATATTTGTTTTACTTGAACCTGGCTCATTAATTATATATCCTGTTTCGTCCATATTTAAATATGGTTTAAAGATGTCTGTATTGGGGGTGTGACCAATAGCTACAAAAAATCCAGTAACTGGAATTTTAGTCTCTTTTTCTGACTTATTATTTCTAACTAAAACAGAGTTTACAACTTGACCATCACCAATAACCTCTACAGTTTCTGTATTAAAAAGAATATCTATATTTTCTGTTTTTTTTACTCTTTCTTGCATGATTTTTGAAGCTCTGAACTCGTCTTTTCTTACAAGCATCGTAACTTTATTACATAACTTAGATAAGTAATGAGCCTCTTCACAAGCTGAATCACCTGCTCCAACAATAACTACGTCTTGTTTTCTATAGAAAAACCCATCACAAACAGCACAAGCTGAAACACCTCCACCTAGTTTTAAATATTTTTGCTCAGATTCTAAGCCTAAGTATTTAGCAGAAGCACCAGTAGATATAACAATAGTTTCACATTCAATTTCTTCATTATCGTTAACCCAAACTTTTAAACCATCTTTAAAGTCAACTTTTGTGACCCATCCACTCCTAACATCTGTTCCAAATCTTTCTGCTTGTTTCTGCAATTGAATCATCATCTCAGGACCAGTAATTCCGTCTGGATAACCAGGGAAATTCTCAACATCATTAGTAGTCGTTAATTGCCCTCCAGGTTGAATTCCTTGGTATAATACAGGGCTCATATTAGCTCTTGCAGCATAAATAGCTGCTGTATATCCAGCTGGACCAGAACCTATAATCAAACACTTGATTTTTTGAGAATTAGATTTCATAATTATAAATTAAATCTTAATTATACAATAATTTAGTCGGGGTGGCAGGATTCGAACCTGCGACCTCCGCGTCCCAAACGCGGCGCGATAACCGGGCTACGCTACACCCCGAAAAATTATAGAAGCCAAATATATAATTTTCTTTTAATAACTCTCTGATTTTTTTGTAATTTAAAGCAAAAATTCAATGTGAAAAAAATACTATCCCTTATATCAATATTACTTCTTAATCTAAGTCTATACTCAAATGATTTAAATATTGAAACTAACTACGAAATAATTGTTCCTGACTTAAATATTCCATGGTCATTTGTCTTCATAACAGAGAATTCAATTCTAATTACAGAAAAAAAAGGAGAACTTATTCATTTTGAAAATGGAATTAAAAAAACAATTAGTGGTCTACCTGAAATAATTGATTTAGGCCAGGGTGGTTTATTAGATATAGAACTGCATCCAAAATATAAAGAAAATGGTTGGATATATATAACATACGCGTCTTCAAATGATGAGAGAAGCGGTGCGAATACTTCTCTGATGAGATTTAAAATTAAAAATAACACAATAACAAACAAAGAATTACTTTATAGCGCAACTCCGAATAGTAAAAAAGGACAGCACTTTGGAAGTAGGATACTCTTTGACAATAATGATAATGTTTATTTCTCAATTGGGGACAGAGGGAATAGAAATGTGAATCCACAAAACATCAAAAGAGATGGAGGTAAAATATATAGATTAGAAGATGATGGCGCAATACCAATTGACAATCCATTTGTAATGGATAGGTACTCAAAAAAGGCAATATTTTCATATGGACATAGAAACCCACAAGGGATGGCAATTAATCCTTTAACTAATGAACTTTGGATTCATGAACATGGACCAAAGGGTGGAGATGAAATAAATATTATAAATTCAGGTAAAAATTATGGATGGCCTTTAGCTAGCTATGGGGTAAATTATATAGGGACTAAGTTTACAGATAAAACTAGTTTAAGCGGGACAGAAAACCCTATACATTATTGGGTTCCATCAATAGCTCCAAGCGGGATGATTTTTGTAGATAGTGATAAATATCCTAATTGGAAAAATAATCTTTTAATTGGATCGCTAAAATTTGAATATTTACATATGTGTGTAATAAAAGGTAATTCAATCATTAAGGAGGAAAAATTACTAGAAGGGATAGGTCGAGTAAGGTCGTTAGAAATTAGCCCAAGTGGTTTTATTTACGTTGGTGTCGAAAATCTTGGAATTATTAAAATTATACCAAATTAGTTTTACCTTTGACTCAAAATTTTAATAAATGTATTTAATTGGAATAACTGGCGGGACTGGATGTGGGAAATCTACGATAGTGAACAATATAATTAAAGAGATTCCTGAAAAGGATATTTGTTATCTTTCTCAAGATTCGTATTATAAAGACAATTCAAGTTTAACTTTCGAACAAAGAGATAAGTTAAACTATGATATTCCTGATGCATTAGATTTTGAGCTATTTTATAATCACTTAGAGTTATTAAAAAATGGGGTTGAAATAAATAGACCTAATTATTCTTTTAGTAACCACTTAAGAAGTAAGGAAACAACCTTAATAAGGCCAAAAAAGATTTTAATTATTGAAGGAATACTTATATTAAGTAATGATAATGTGCGAAATATATTAAATCATAAAGTATATATTGATGCAGATAAAAACATTCGAGAAAGTAGAAGAGTACAAAGAGATTTAGTAGAAAGAGGGAGAAAAAAGGAAAATACTATTAAATTATTTAATGAGTTACTTCATCCAATGCATAAGCTACATATAAGTCCTGTAAAAAAGTATTGTGATGTAATCCTAGATAATAATGATATAGATAGTGGGTGTGACAAAACTATTATTAATTTTATAAAAAAAATATTATCTAATGAAGATTAAAATTCCATCTTATTTTAAAAATATTTATATAATAATTCTTTTATTTTTCATTGTATGGATGGTCTTTTTTGATAGTAATTCAACATTAGTTCATCTGGAACTTAATGAACAAATTGATGAACTAAATAAAGAGACAGAATATTTTAAAAATGAGATTATAAAAGATAAGATAGAGTTATCTAAAATTCAATCTGACAGTGGATTGGAAAAGTATGCAAGGGAAGAGTTATTCATGAAAAAAGAAAATGAAGATATTTTTATTATCGAGTTTGACAGTAGTAATGTAAAAAATTAAATAATGGCTTATAATTTATTTAAAGAATTTGAATTAATTTCAGAAAAGGCTTGGAAGCAGCAAATTCAATTTGATTTAGATGGTAAGGATTATAATTCCGAAACAAACTGGACTTCTAGTGAAGGGATTAATGTCAAACCTTTTTTTACTAGTGAATATAAATCTATAAACAAGTTCTACATACCAGATAATTGGAATATTAGTCAAACTGTTTATTTAAAAGAAGAATCTATTTCAAATGAGGAAATCAAGAAACTAATCTCTCAAGAAGTATATGATTTAACAATTCATATTCAAAGAGACTGCGTTAATCTTGATTTATTATTTAAGGAAGTTGATTTAACATACTTAAATCTATACTTTAGAATTGATCATTTTAAGGAGAGTTTATTGAGTACTTTAAATAACTACGCAAAAGAAAACAAAACTAATTTTCATCTAGACTATGATTTATTAGGAGGTTATTTATCCACAGGTAATTGGAAATTTAGTTACAAAGAAGATATTGAAATATTTAAAGGAGTAATTAATAATCTATCTCACTTTAAATCAGTAGTGCAATTAAAATCATCAAACTTTCAAGATTCAGGAGCAAATATTATTCAGGAAATTGCATATTCTATGTCTCAGGCCGATGAATATGTTAATCTTTTTGGAAAAGAAATTATCAAACAACTTAATTTTCAAATTGCAATAGGCTCAAATTATTTTTTTGAGATAGCAAAAATTCAAACATATAGAATTTTATGGAAAACCATAAGTAATTCTTATGGATACCCAATTAATGATGTCCACATTATAGCAACACCAACAATAAGAAACAAAACGATATATGATTATAATAATAACATTATTAGATCTACATCTGAGTGCATGGCTGCCATTTTAGGTGGTGCTAATTCTGTTAAAAATTTTAATTATGATTCTATCTATAAAAATGAAAATGAATTTTCTAAAAGAATATCTAGAAATCAACTACTTATATTAAAACATGAGTGTCATATAGATAAAGTGAAAAATCCTATTTCTGGATCTTATTATATTAGCTATCTAGTAGATGAGATATCTAAAAAATCTTTTGCGTTATTTAAGGAATTAGATTCTAGTTCTGGTTTCCTAAATCTTTTGAAAAAAGGAATCCTTCAAAGAAAAATTAAAGAAAGTGCACAAAAAGAACAAGTTAATTTTGATGCTAAAAAAGAAATTTTAGTGGGCTCTAATCTTTATCTAAATAAGGATGAGAAAATGAATGGCCAATTAGAGATAAACCCCTTCCCTACTAGAAAATCTGAAAAAACATTAATAGAGCCAATAATTAAAAAGAGGTTAGCTATGTTGATTGAAAAAACAAGACTTAAAAATGAGTAGAGGTAAATTCAAAAATATTGAGCTTGAGCAGCTAGATAATCCAAGTAAGAAGTTAAGTGAATTCGAGACTTCAGAAGGAATTATGCTAAAATCAAGGTACAGTATTAAGGATTTAGACAAAGTTAAACACATGGGATTTGGCGCTGGGGTTGAACCTTTTTTAAGAGGTCCATACTCGAGTATGTACACAACTAAACCTTGGACAATAAGACAATACGCTGGATTTTCAACAGCTGAAGAAAGTAATGATTTTTATCAAAAAAATTTAAAGTCAGGTCAAAAAGGGTTGTCCGTTGCATTCGATTTAGCAACACACAGAGGTTATGATTCTGATCATGAAAGAGTTTCGGGTGATGTAGGGAAAGCAGGAGTTGCAATAGACACTGTTGAAGACATGAAAATTCTCTTCAACAAGATACCTCTAGATAAAATGAGTGTTTCAATGACAATGAACGGAGCTGTATTACCTATAATGGCTTTTTATATTGTCGCCGCTCAAGAACAAGGTATAAATCTTAGTGAGTTAAAAGGGACTATTCAAAATGATATACTAAAAGAGTATATGGTTAGAAATACATATATATACCCACCGACGGAATCCATGAGGATAATTTCAGATATTTTCAAATTCACATCTGAAAAAATGCCAAAGTTTAATAGCATTAGCATCTCTGGATATCACATGCAAGAGGCAGGAGCTACAAATGATATAGAGCTAGCTTACACACTTTGTAATGGAATAGAATATGTGAAAAACGGAATCAAGTCAGGGTTAAGTATAGACGAATTTGCTCCTAGATTATCTTTTTTCTGGGGTATAGGGATGAACCACTTTATGGAAATTGCCAAGCTAAGAGCAGGCAGGTTACTTTGGAGTAAATTAATTAAAAAATTCGATCCTAAATTAAAAAAATCTTCAATGCTAAGAACTCACTGTCAAACTAGTGGATGGAGCTTAACTGAACAAGATCCTTTTAACAATATTACAAGAACATGCATTGAAGCTAGCGCTGCAATATTTGGAGGGACTCAAAGTTTACATACTAATTCATTAGATGAAGCAATTGCTTTGCCAACAGAATTTTCTTCAAGAATTGCAAGAAACACACAATTACATCTTCAACATGAAACCAAAATCACTAAAACAGTAGATCCTTGGGGAGGAAGTTATTATTTAGAAAGTTTAACAAATGATCTGGTTGATAAAGCTTGGACTCATATTGAAGAAATAGAGAGTTATGGCGGTATGACAAAAGCGATTGAAAAAGGAATTCCAAAAATGAGAATTGAGCAGTCTGCGACAAAAAAACAAGCAAAAATTGACTCTAAAAGAGATATTATTGTTGGTTTAAATGAGTTCAAGGTAAATTATGATGAAAATATTCAATATTTAGAAATCAACAATAAAAAGGTTAAAGACTTACAGCTTAAAAGACTTAAAGAGGTAAAAGAAAGTAGAGATGATAAAAAAGTACAAGTCTCCTTAGAGAATTTAACAAGTGGTGCAGTTAATAACGAAAATTTACTAGCTTTGGCTGTAGAGGCAGCTAAAAGTAGAGCTACAATTGGAGAAATCAGCACAGCCTTAGAGAAAGTGTTTACTAGGTATAGTGCAAAAATCAATACATTTACCGGCGTGTATAGTAAAGAAATAAAAGACGACAGTACATTCAAAGAAGCTATTGATTTAGCTAATGAGTTTTCAGACCTAGATGGAAGAAGACCTAGAATACTAATTGCTAAAATGGGACAGGATGGACATGACCGTGGCGCAAAAGTTATCGCTACAAGTTACGCAGATCTAGGATTTGATGTTGATATTGGACCTCTCTTTCAGACCCCACAAGAAGCTGCTAAACAAGCAATAGAAAATGATGTGCATATCTTAGGAATATCTTCTCTAGCTGGAGGACATAAAACTTTAGTACCCGAAGTAATTGATGAATTAAAGAAATACAAAAGAGAAGATATTATGGTCATAGTTGGCGGAGTGGTTCCTAAACAAGATTATAGTTTCTTAAAAGATAAGGGGGTTACTGCAATTTTTGGACCTGGAACAAAAATCAGTGAAACTGCTAAAACTATACTTTCTATTCTGATGAATAAGTAGTGTTTAAATAATATTTCTTTCATTTTTTTCTCTCTTATAATGTTAACAAGTTATATTTTAAATATACCTAATTAGTTGTATTTTTATTTTTTATATATACCATTATAAATGACTAAAATTATTGCTATTTCTAATCAAAAAGGCGGTGTTGGTAAAACTACTACTTCTGTAAATCTGGCTGCTTCGTTAGGGGTGTTAGAACAAAATGTTCTATTGATAGATGCTGACCCACAAGCTAACGCCACATCATCTCTTGGTATTGATACAGAAACCATTGAGAGTGGTACCTATCAGGTACTTGAGCACACTAAGAAGATCAGTGAATGTGTTTTAAAAACTGATGTTCCAAATTTAGATATAATCCCTTCTCATATAGATTTAGTAGCCATTGAAATAGAATTAGTGGATACTCCTGACAGAGAATATATGTTAAAAAAAGCAATAAGTGAGTGTGAATTAGATTACGATTATATAATTATCGATTGTGCACCTTCTCTAGGACTAATCACCTTAAATGCTTTAACAGCGGCGAATTCCGTTTTAATTCCAATTCAGTGTGAGTACCTTGCATTAGAAGGTCTTGTTAAATTGCTAAATACAATAAAAAGCATACAGAAAATACACAATTCCAATTTAGAGATCGAAGGAATGTTGTTAACAATGTATGATTCCAGGTTAAACCTTGCAAATCAAATTGTTGCTGAAGTAAAAAATCATTTTGGTGAAATGGTCTTCAAGACTATCATTCAAAGAAATGTTAAACTTGGAGAGGCTCCAAGTTACGGGGAAAGCATAATTAATTATGATGTTGCAAGTAAAGGAGCAGAAAATTATTTAAGTTTAGCAAGAGAACTAATTTCTAAAAATTAACAAAAAGATGGCTAGTAAAAAACAAGGTTTAGGAAGAGGCTTATCTGCTATGTTAAGTTCAGAAAAATTAGACACTAACAAATCCAACATTAATGATATTGAATTAAGTGAAATTTCTGTTAACCCATTTCAACCGAGATCCAATTTTAGTAATAATTCCTTGAAGGAACTTAGTATTTCAATTAAAAACATTGGAATAATTCAACCGATAACAGTTCGAAAGATTGAAAACAATAAGTATCAATTAATTTCAGGAGAAAGAAGACTAAGGGCATGTAAAGAAATTGGATTAAAAAAAATACCAGCTTTTGTTAGAATGGCTAATGATCAAGATTCATTAGAAATGGCTCTTGTTGAAAACATACACAGACAAGATTTAGATGCTATTGAAATTGCAATATCCTACCAGAGGTTACTAGAAGAAATTAATTTAACTCAAGAAGAACTTAGTGATAAAATTGGTAAAAACAGAACTACTATAAGTAATTATTTAAGGCTGTTAAAGTTAGATCCTATAATACAAAGTGGTATTAGAGATGGATTTATTTCTATGGGACACGGTAGAGCCTTAATAAATGTAAGATCAAATCAGGAGCAATTAAATATTTACAAAAAAATAATTTCTAAAAACTTATCGGTTAGAAATACGGAATTACTAGTTCGGGATTTAAAAGATGAACCTGTAAAAGGAATAAAAAAAATAAAAACAAAATTTATAAGTTCTTTACTTAGTACAGATGTCCATCTTACTAAGGAAAAAAATGGAAAAGGAAATTTTGTTATAAATTTTAAAAACGAGGGTGAGTTTAATAGAATTAATAAATTATTAAATGAATAATAGTAAGCTAATTTTATTTTTTATTACTTTAATTATCTCTCAGAGTATTTTTTCTCAGGGGACAGATCTTAAAGAGGAAAATAAAAAAATATTAGCTCCAGCTAAAGCAGCTTTCTTTTCTGCTATTTTACCTGGACTTGGTCAGGCTTATAATAAAAAATACTGGAAAATACCTATCGTTTATGGCGCAATTGGGACTGGTATATATTTTCATAATCAAAATAACAAGAGTTACAAAAGATATAGAGGCGCATATAAAAGAAGGCTAGCTGGTTTTTCTGATGATGAGTTTTGGGGAACTGGCATTACGCCAAATATTTCAAATGACGGTCTTATAAGGGCTCAAAAACAATTAAAAAGAAACAAAGAAATGTCTATTCTTGTTACCATCGGTCTCTATGCTCTTAATATTATTGATGCAAATGTAGATGCACATTTAATGCAATATAATATTGATGATAACCTGTCCTTATCCCCTATTTACAATTTCAATGAAGTCAATTCAACATCGAACTTGTCTTTAAGTTTAAAATTAAAATTATGAAGATTGGTATTATTGGATACGGAAAAATGGGAAAGACAATTGAAAAAATTGCTTTAACAAGAGGTCACTCGATTGAATTTAAAGTAAATGATTACAATAAAGGTGTAACTAAAGATGTTGATATCGCTATCGATTTCAGTACTCCAGAATCTGCATTTAATAATATTTATAATTGTTTAGAAAACAATACCCCTATTATTAGTGGCACAACTGGATGGCTAGATAAGTTAGGGGAAATCAAAAAAAGATGTAAAGAGAAAAATGGAAGTTTTCTATACGCTTCCAATTTTAGCCTAGGAGCTAATATTTTTTTCGAATTAAATAAAAAGCTTGCTCTTTTAATGTCGGATAAAAATGAATACAAAGTTTCTCTTAATGAAACGCATCATATTCATAAATTAGACAAACCTAGTGGTACCGCAATTACTATTGCGGAGGGTATTATATCCAGCTCTAAACATGAAGCTTGGCAATTGCATTCAAAAACAAATGCTGGCATTCATATTAACTCAATTCGGGAAAAGGAAATAAATGGAATTCATGAAGTGAAATACAAATCTGATAATGATTTGATTTCTATCAAACACGAAGCCTTTAGTCGAGATGGATTTGCATTAGGAGCGGTTGTAGCTGCAGAATGGTTAGTTAACAAAAAAGGATGTTTCACCATTAGTGATATGTTAAATCTCGGTTAAATAGTAAATAACTTAAAAGTAAAGGGCTTATTTTTAACAAAAAATAATTAAAGAATGTCGTACCAATATTGGTTAATAGTATTTATTGCAGTCCAAATTATTCATGGTTTAGGAACATGGAAATTATATAGTATAGCAGGAGAAAAATCGTGGAGTGCATTCGTTCCAGTATATAATGCGATTGTTTTAATGAGAATTATAAACAGAGAATGGTGGCTAGTTTTTTTACTTTTCTTGCCGGTTATTAATATTATTATGTTTGTTGTAATCTGGGTAGAAATAGCTAGAAGTTTTGGGAAAAACAGCTACTTAGATACTTTCTTATCCATTATTTCTTTAGGTTTCTACACCTACTATTTAAACTATATTGAAGATGTAAAATATGTAAAAGACAGAAATATAAATCCAAAAAGTACAAGTGGAGAATGGACAAGCTCACTTATTTTTGCAATTATCGCTGCTACTATAGTCCATAACTATGTAATGCAGCCATACACAATCCCTACTTCATCTCTTGAAAAGTCACTTTTAGTGGGTGATTTTCTATTCGTCAGCAAGTTTCATTATGGAGCAAGGGTTCCAATGACAGCCATAGCTGCCCCAATGGTCCACGATACAATTCCTATTATTAAAGCAAAATCATATTTAGAATATTTTGAATTACCATATTTAAGAATACCTGGATTTCAAAAAATAAAAAACAACGATATTGTTGTATTTAACTGGCCAGTAGATACGATGCTAAACATGTATTATACGGACAAGTATCATTACAAGCCGATTGACAAAAAGACTAACTACGTAAAAAGATGCGTAGGAATCGCAGGAGATACTTTAGAAATTAAAGATGGTTATGTTTACATAAATGGAGAGAAAAACAAATTAAATGATCGTGCAGAGCTACAATTCTCTTACTTGGTACAACCAAAAAATAGGACTTTTAGTAAAAAAGTAATGGTTAATAATTATGATGTGACCGATCCTTTTGGAATAATAAATAGAGAAAATACTTATAAGTTTATCGCAATGAGTGATAAGACTATTAATAAATTCAAAAACCATCCTAATGTTGGTTCTATTGAAAAAGATTTAGCAATTAACGGTCAAAGAGATTCGAATATATTTCCACATAACGAAAATTACAATTGGAATAATGATTTTTTCGGACCAATATACATACCGAAATCTGGAGCTAAGATTAAAATTAACAAAGAGAATTTACCAGTTTATAAAAGAGTCATTGAAGTATATGAAAAAAATACACTAAGTGTAGTGGGTGAAAATATTTTCATAAATGAAGAACTTAGTACGGATTACACTTTCAAACAAGATTACTATTGGCTTATGGGGGATAACCGTCATAATTCACAGGATTCAAGAGCATGGGGTTTTGTTCCTTTTGATCATGTGGTTGGCAAACCAGTATTTAAATGGTTAAGTTGGAATACAAACGGAAAGGGAATTAATAAAATCAGATGGGATAGAATGTTTACTACAGTACATGGAGCAGGTAATCCTACTTCTTATTTTGTGCCGTTTTTAATATTTCTTGGAATTTATTTCGGAGTCAAAAAGTGGAAACAATACAAAAAAGAGGATTAATGAATATTTTAGTTCATCCAAATTACTTTCCAAATATTCATCAGTTTACAAAAATAATTAAAGCAAGTAATATACTTTTTGAAGTAAGTGACAATTACCAAAAACAAACTTTTAGAAATAGAACATATATTTATGGAGCTAATGGAAAGTTAGGCCTGTTCATTCCTGTTATACATACTCATAATAATAGAGAGCTATTTAGAGATATCAAAATATCTTATGATAGCGATTGGATGGCACTTCACCTGAAATCTTTACAAAGCGCTTATAGAAGCTCTCCTTATTTTGAATATTTTGAAGATGATTTTATCGCTTTATATTCTAAAAAAGAAAAATTTCTTGTTGATTTTAACATTAAATGTCTGCAACTAATTTTAGAATGTTTAGATATTAATATTAATCACAGCTTTACAAAAAAATATACTAAAAACTCCCTCGACACTATAGATTTAAGAGATTTTAGTATAGCTAGGAAAGAAAACAATATTGAACTAAAAAAATACATTCAAGTTTTTGGTTCTAAGCATGGTTTTATATCTAATTTAAGTATCCTGGACCTTCTATTTAATGAAGGTAATAATTCATTAAATCTTATAAATTAAAAACTGAAATTATCGGGAAATGATCGGATAGATTTTTATTAAAAGTCTTGAATTCATTTATTCTAAAAGAGTTGTCCATTAAGATAAAGTCAATTCGCATTGGGAAATACTTAAAATTATAGGTACTACCAAAGCCACTACCGGCAGAATCAAATGAATCCACTAAACTTCCTTTTAATAGCTTATAAACATACGAGTAAGCAGTATTATTAAAATCCCCAGAAAGAACTACTCTATATGGAGAACTTTGAATATGCTTCGAAATAATATTGGATTGATCTTCTTGAATTTTAAATGTATTGTCAAATACATTTAAAATCTTATCAGAACTATTATCTTCAAAAGTTTTTAATTCAGACTCTAATTTAAAAGACTGAAGATGAATATTATAAAACCTTAAAGTATCTCTATCTTTTATTACATCTACAAATATTGCGATAGCTGAAGAGTTCTCTGAAACAACAACTCCTTTGTTAACTATTGGAAATTTAGAAAAAATAGCCAATCCATAACTGGTTTTACCTCCACTTAAAGAGGAATGTTGATAAGGGTAGGGTTTTAATAAAAAACTTTCAGTGCTGCTGAACTCTTGTATATTAATTACATCCGGTTTCTCAACATCAATAAATGACTTAATTTTATTTAAAATATCATCATCCTCAATCCAGTCATATAAATTAAATAGTCGAACGTTATAACTCATCACACTAATACTATTTGAACTAACTCTCTTTATATTTTGAGAAATTTTAAAAAAAGATAGTACATGACTATAACCAATTAATAAAATTAAAAGTGATAAGAAAAATTGCTTCTTTAATTTAATTATCCAGTATATGCAAAATAAAAAGTTAATAATTAGTAAAACTGGTACAGATAAACTCACAAAAGATAAGTAAGGAAACAGACTGGGTTTTATATACTGTAGAGTGTAGGAAAATAATAAAAGTATTGCTAAAATAGAATTAACAAAATACACTAACTTATCAATGAGGTTAAGGTTTTTCATTAAACATTATTTTTTTCCAGCCTTAAATAAAAACTCCTTTTCATCTTCTGATAAATTATCATAACCACTCTTACTTATTTTATCTAAAATAATATCAATTCTTTTTTGTGTTGCAGCATCACTTTTTAGGTTACTTTTTTTAACACTATCGTTCTTGTAATATTTCATTTTAGATTTCACAGAAAAGTAGGATTGGATAGATTTCCAATTAAATAAAGGATTCTTATTATTAGAATATAAATTAGAATAAAAATACATACCAAGTAAATCACCACCAATATGAGCGATAAAGCCCCCGGAATTAGTACCAAAAGCTCCCAATACATCAATTAAAATAATAAAATAAGCTATATACTTGAGTTCAACCTTCCAAAAAGCAATTGGAACGAGTTTATACGGCATATAAAGACATAAAAAGATTAAAAGTGCCCTTACCCCTGCTGAAGCGCCAATTAATGGGCCAAGGTCTTTATTTGAGATTAAAATTGATGAGTATAAAACAAAAAACAAGCCACCAGTTAGAATTCCATATAAATATATTTTAATAGGAAGACTATTATTAAAAACATTAACTAATGCGTTACTTACATAAAAGAGTACTAACATATTAAAAAATAAGTCCCATATACTTATGTGGATAAAAGAATATGTAATAAAAGTCCATGGCTTAAATAAAACATCTTCAATATTTGAATTAAGCTGAAAAAAATCAAGAATGATACTTTTAAAAAGTAAAGTAAGTAGAAATATTAATGCATTATAAAATATTATCTTTTCAAAGATTGAAAATGATTTATATTTTATTTTAAGATCATTTAATTCCATCTACTTGAGTTGAATTGATTTTTTTTCCAGTAGTACATTATTAAAAATCCTGTAAAAGCACCACCAAGATGCGCAATATAAGCAGTATTACTTGGACTGAAAATTGAAGTTCCAGTTACCGCAGAGAATAAATCTAATAAAATAATTCCTGGTATAAAATACTTTGCCTTAACAGGGAAAGGTAAAAACAATAGCATTAATTTACTTTCAGGAAATAAATATCCAAATGCAACTAAAATACCCATTATTGCTCCCGAAGCACCAACCATTGTTGTATTAAATGCAGATAAAAAAGTGCCTAAGTCTAATTCATTAATTACCGATAACCAACCCGAATTGTATTTACCTTGATTTAAAAGATCTAAAATCTCTGACTTACTTATATCTGATGAAACTAATACATCAAGAATACTATAAAAACTATAATAAGAGAAAATCAAAGAAATTATAGCTGCTCCTAAGCCACAAGAAAAATATAGAAATAAAAATTTGTTTGTTCCATAAACCTGCTCAACAGCAGTACCAAACATATAAAGGGCAGCCATATTAAATATTAAGTGCATCAAATCTCCGTGCATAAACATATGAGAAATGATTTGCCAAGGTTGAAATATATTGTTTTCTGGAAAATATAAACCAAAAATTGAATACATTAAATCAGGGTTAATTAGAAATGTTGCACCAAACATAATAACATTAATTATTAATAGGTGTTTGACTCCATCTGAAATTCTTCTAAACATATTTTAATTGAATTTATTATCTAAATCTTGTGATGTTAAAGTAATATATGTTCTCTTATTAAATGGTGATATATTTGGTTCTTTACAAGCAAACAATCCATTAACAATATACTCCATCTCATTGGAATTTAACTTTTGACCATTTTTAATTGACATACTTTTAGCCAGGGATTTTGAGATCATATCTGTTTGACTGAAATTGTCATCAGGAATTTCATTACTAATATTATCTAACAACTGTCTAATTATTAGCTCTAAGTTACTCTCTTCAATGGAGGCTGGTAATGATGAAAATGATAAAGTTTCATTATTAACAATTTTAAATAAAAAACCTGAATTATTTAATTGAGTTTTAAAGTTATCAATTATAGCAATTTCTTTTATAGACATATGAATATCTACAGGGTATAATAATTTTTGTGATTCATTTCCTTGAACGGTAATGTATTTAAGGAAGTTTTCATATAAGATACGTTGGTGAGCTCTGTTTTGATTTATAATAACTAATCCAGATTTGATTTTATTTACTAAATATTTATTACTAAGTTGGAATACAGTTGGTTTGGAATCATCTTTTAAACTATCAGTTATGTCAAATTGCGAATCTAAATTTTCAGATAGACTAGAGTAAACTAACTCTTCATTTTTAGGGGAATTAAGATCGTTAGCTCTAAGGTTAAACTCATTTTTATTATTTTCAAACGGATTGTAGCTGGGATTAACATCAACATCAATATTACCATTAGGTGCCATAGAGGCATATTTATATGGGATGTCTAGGTTTTTATCTCTGTCAAAATCTAAAATTGGTGATATATTAAATTGACCTAGACTATGCTTAATAGCAGATCTTAATATTGCATAAATTGTGTGATCATCATCAAACTTAATTTCAGTCTTAGTCGGATGTATATTTATATCTATCCTTTTAGGTTCAACTTCTAAGAAAAGAAAATAGGATGCATTATAACCAATATTAATAAGGCCTTCAAATGCAGAATTAACAGCATGGTTTAAATAGGGGCTTTTTATATACCTGTTATTTACAAAAAAGAATTGTTCCCCTCTAGATTTTTTAGAAAATTCAGGTTTAAAAATAAATCCAGAGAGTTTTAACACTTCTGTATCTTCTTCAACTGGCACAAGTTTTTCATTAGACTTAGAACCAAATATATTAACTATTCTTTGTCTAATGTTAGATGTTGGTAAACTAAATAATTGAGAATCATTGTTATCAAATTCAAAATGAATTTCTGGGTGCGCTAATGCAACTCTATGAAATTCATTTATAATATGCCTTACCTCTACATTATCAGATTTTAAAAAATTTCTTCTAGCAGGTACATTATAAAAAAGGTTTTTAACGGAAATAGAGGAACCTATATTTGAAACTATTGATTTATTTTGAATGATGTTGTTACCTTCAATTCGTATAAAAGTACCAATATCACTGGCTTCATCTTTTGTAATTAATTCTGTATGAGAAATCGCAGCTATACTTGCAAGCGCTTCACCTCTAAAACCTTTAGTAGATAAATTAAATAGATCTGCAGCATTTGTGATTTTCGAGGTCGAATGTCGTTCAAAACAAATAATAGCATCCTTTTGAGACATACCAGAACCGTTGTCTACTACTTGAATAAGAGTTCTACCTGCTTCTTTTATTAATAATGAGATTTTATTAGCACCTGAATCTATGGAGTTTTCTAATAATTCTTTGACCACAGATGAAGGTCGTTGAACAACTTCTCCAGCGGCAATTTGATTCGCAACATGATCAGGTAATAATTTAATTATATCACTCATTAATTATGAAAAATTTTTAAATCGAAATCAATAAAATATAGAAATATTAAAATCAGAATTGAAATAATTACAAACAACCTGATTTTTACTGATTTCTCGGTTTGATTATTATAATCATTAACAGCCTTAGTCATTTTATTCTTAATACCACTAGTCGAACCTAACGTTGTTCTGAATTCATCAAATTTAGGTTTTATTTTAAACTTTGTTTTAGCAAATCTTCCAGAATAATTATAAACTTTATTATTCTTAGAATTAAAATTCAGCGAGCCCATTATAAATTTTTAAATAAAAATAACGAATAATATGTTTTATTAAGATAGTTTCTTGACTAATTTAAATTAGCAAGCTGTAAAGCAGTGATTGCAGCTTCAACCCCTTTATTACCAAATTTACCTCCAGATCTGTCAATCGACTGTTGTTTGATATTATCTGTTAGTACACAAAAAACAACTGGAATATCAAAGTTAATGTTTAAGTCTATTATTCCTTTGGATACGGATTGACAAATATAATTAAAATGTTCAGTCTCTCCTTTAATAACACAACCTATAGCTATAACTACGTCAACACCAGATTGAATCATTTTTTTAGATCCAAAAACTAATTCAAAACTTCCGGGGACATCTATTCTTTTAATATTATCAGATATAACTCCACAATTTAAAAGGGTATCATAAGCTCCACTATATAAAGACTCCGTAATATCTTCATTCCAGTTTGAAACCACTAAACCTATAGTTAAACCAACTCCACTAGGAACTTTACTTACATCATAATTCGACAAGTCAGAATTTTGAGTACTCATAATAATTATTTAGACGAAGCACTAGCCATACCAATTAATGCTTCAATATTAGTAGCCTCAATTGAACTTGAGAATTCACTTTTGATTCTATTAAAAAAGTTTAATGATTTTTTTGGCTGATCAATTTCTAGACCAACATAACCAGCTTTTAGTAAATACATTGGAGTAGTAAAGTCATTTGAAGAATAATTAATTGCCTTTTCATAATATTCCATGGCATCTTCAAATTGATTTAATTGAGAAAAACTATCCCCAATTGACCCTGTAGCAGTAGCACCTAGGATTTGATCCTCTGATTTAAATTTACTCAAATACTTAATAGCATTTTGGTAGTCGTTCAAATTCAAATAAGACATTCCAGCATAATAACTAGCAAGATTGGAAGCCTTAGTACCAGAATAATTCTCTATAATATCTATCATTCCAAATTTACCGTCTGTTCCGTTAAGAGAAAGGGTGAATAAAGAATCATTTTTAGTTTGATTAGCAGACTCAAAATAAGTTTGAGCGTGGTGCATTTCGTTCATTGCATTAGATTCCGCTGGTTGTTGAATGTACTTATCAAAACCTAAGTACCCTAAAACAAAAACTGCTGCGATAGCAATCAAAACAAAAATGTATTTCTGATTTGCAGCAACCCATTCCTCGGTCTTAGAAGCTCCGTCGTCTAAAGTGTTAAAAACTCCAGCTGTTGCTGATTTATTTTCTAACTCTTCTAAATTGCTAAGAGATGATTTAGATTTAGATCCTTTTTTTTTATAAGTTGCCATAAATTAAAAATATTTGAGTCGCAAAAATATATTTTTATTCTTAAAAAAGGATAAAATATTTGTAATTTTTCAATAATTTGCAGTATTAAATCTCAATTTAATCATTTTTTTTATTAATACCTGCAATGATATTAAAATCTGTAACATTAACTAATTATAAAAGTTTTAGCAGTAAAACGATAAAATTAGACCCTAACATTAATTGTTTTATAGGTCCAAATGGAGTGGGTAAGTCAAATATATTAGATGCTATATACCATTTGTCTTTCGGTAAAAGCTATTTTAATCCTATTTCTTCACAAAATATAAAACACGGGGAAGACTTTTTTGCTATTAAAGGTTCTTATGAAAAAAACTTAAAAGAAGAAGTGGTAATAATTAACTTTAAAAGGAATGATAAAAAAGTAATTAAAAGAAATAATAAGCAATATGAGAGATTTAGTGATCACATAGGCTTATTACCATTAGTAATTATCTCCCCAAGTGATAGAAATTTAATTGCAGAAGGGAGTGAAATAAGAAGAAAATTTCTAGATAGTGTAATATCTCAAAGTGATAAAAAGTATTTAGATAGTCTTATCAACTATAATAAAGTACTGGCTCAAAGAAATAGTTTGCTTAAACTGTTTTATAAAAATAAAAACATTGACAATCAAACTATACATGTTTACGACCAACAATTAGAGTCAATTGGAGAAGATATTTTTATGAAAAGAAAATCTTTTTTAAAAGACTTTGTTCCTGTATTTAAAAATAAATACAAATCTATATCTAACGACAATGAAGATGTTGATATAAGTTACAAAACTGATCTAGAAAACGAGAGGTTATCTGTTTTACTCAAAAACAGTTTAGAAAAAGACATGTTTTTACAATACACCTCTAAAGGAATTCATAAAGATGATTTAGTTTTTAACATTAATAACTATTCAGTTAAAAAATTTGGTAGTCAAGGGCAACAGAAGTCTCTATTAATAGCATTAAAGTTAGCGCAATTTGATTTTTTAAAAAATCAGAATAAAAACAATCCAATTTTATTATTAGATGATATTTTTGATAAATTAGACAAAAACAGAGTAAAACAAATAATAAATTTAGTTAGCGCTGATGATTTTGGTCAAATTTTTATTTCTGATACAGATGAAGAGAGAACAAAAGAATCAATAAAAGAAATTAACAACTCAAATTCAATATTTAACCTGTGAAAAAAATTATAATTTTAATTTGTATTACTTTTTCCTGTGAAAATAGATCAAATATTGATTTAAGTTTATTAAATGGTTATTGGGAAATCCAATCTGTTAAACAAAATAATAAACTCCTAAAAACTTATCCATTTAGCGGTACGATTGATTATTTTGAACTAAAAGAAAACAAAGGCATAAGAAAGAAAGTTAATCCAAAGTTTGATGGAAAATTCATCACCTCTATGCACCAAATCAATTTTAATATCATTTATAATAATGATATAATTGAAATAGAATATTATGACAAAAAAAGTCATAAGTATAAAGAAACTATAACTAAATTAGACTCGGTTGATTTATATATAACTAATAAAGATAATTACATATACCATTATAAAGTATATGAGAAACTAAATTTAGATTAAATGAATGCAGATGAAATTAAAATAGGCAGTTTACTTAACAACTTCTTGAAAAAGAATAATTTAGAAAAAGGGCTTGACAAAGTAGATGCGAAGGATGCTTGGTTTAAAATAATGGAAAATGGAGTAAGTAATTACACAACAGATGTTCATTTGAAAAATAAAACTCTTTATGTAAGTCTAAGCTCATCTACTCTAAGAGAAGAACTAAGTTATGGAAAGGAAAAAATAATAAACCTTTTAAATACTGCATTAGAAAAAGAAGCAATTACAAAAATAATTCTTAGATAAATGATACACTACATTCATGTGTGCTATATCTTATTTCAAATAATTATCATGCAACAAAACCAAAATAACATAACAAATAACTTTGATCAATGGTTTGTAGTTAACGATAATGTTATGGGAGGTGTGTCAGAATCGAATATTAGTATTAGTGATAATAATACATTAATTTTTAAGGGCAGAGTTTCTTTAGACAATAATGGTGGTTTTGCTTCCATAAGATACAATTCAGTAAATTTAAAAGCCAATAAAGATCAAAAAATTAAAATAACTCTGATTGGCGATTCAAAAGAATATCAATTAAGAATTAAACCAAATCGATCTTTATACTACACCTATTCAAAGTCTTTTAAAACCACCAAATCTAAACAAACAATAGTGATTCCATTAAATGAATTTGTAGCTCAATTCAGAGGTAGAAGGTTAAATAAAGTTAATTTCAACTATGATCAAATTGATGAATTTGGAATACTTATAGGCAATAAAAGAAACGAAGAATTTAAACTAGAAATAATTAATATTGAATTGATTAATTGAAAGTTTCAGACCTAAAAAGGGAAGATCAATATATTTAATGTATATTTGCAGCTTATTATAACATTTAAATTAAAAACATGAGTAAAGGAACAGTAAAATTTTTCAATGACACAAAAGGTTTCGGCTTTATCGTTGAAGATGAATCAAACAAAGAACATTTTGTACACATTTCTGGATTAATCGATGAGATTAGAGAAGGAGATGCAGTTGAATTCGATTTAACAGAAGGCAAAAAAGGTCTTAACGCAGTAAATGTAAAAGTTTTATAAATATAAAATTTAGATTTATCGAAAAAAAAAGAGTCAAATTTAATTTGACTCTTTTTTTTTGCAATTTATTTACTTGTTAATAAACTTCTCTTCCTGAGAAATGAAAATCACTTTCTATTTTAGCATTTTCATCACTATCACTTCCATGTACCGCATTTTCACTAATAGAATCAGCAAATTCGTTTCTAATAGTTCCTGCAGCTGCATCAGCTGGATTAGTAGCTCCAATTAGTAATCTAAAATCTTCTACTGCATTATCTTTTTCTAAAATAGCAGCTACAATAGGACCTCTTGTCATATAACCAACCAAATCATTAAAGAAAGGACGATCCTTGTGAACAGAATAGAAGCTCTCTGCGTCTGACACGCTCATTTGAGTTAATTTCATAGCTAGAATTTTAAATCCAGCTGAATTAATCTTATTCATAATCGCGCCAATGTTCCCTTTTTCAACAGAATCAGGTTTAAGCATAGTGAAAGTTCTGTTTGTAATCATTTTTTATATTTTTATATTTAGCTGCAAAAATAATACATTTACACAACTAATTAAATGATTTCGTAATATATCGTATATTCGTAGATTATGATAAATATGGATATTAAAGAATTAAAGTCTCTACTTGAAACCTCAAAAAAAATTGTAGTAATTCCACACAAAAATCCTGATGGAGATGCTATTGGGTCTTGCGTGGCTATCAATGAAGTTTTAAAATCTTTAGGGCACAAGTCATTAATTATCTCTCCAAATAATTTTCCTGAATTTTTAAAATGGATAGATGATGAAAATGAAATTATAACCTATGAAAAAAATCCAGATTCATGCAATAATCATATCTCAGAAGCTGACTTAATATTTACCCTTGACTTTAATTCTTTATCAAGAATTGGTCCGATGGGTGGTTTCGTTAAGGAATCTAAGGCTAGTAAAATAATGATAGATCACCATCAGAGTCCTGAAGATTATGCTAAATACATTTATTCTGATGTTAACATGAGTTCGACATGTGAAATGGTTTACCACTTTATAAGTAAGCTATCTCTAACAGATAGAATTACCTCAAAAATAGCAAGTGCTCTTTACACTGGAATAATGACAGACACTGGATCTTTTAAATTTCCTTTAACCACATCCATTACTCATAATGTTATATCTGAACTGATCAAAAAAGGAGCTAATGGAAATAAAATCAATAATTTAGTTTATGATAACAACTCTTACGGTAAGATCTTACTATTGAGTCACGCTTTATCCAATATGGTAATCAACGTGGAGCATAAGACTGCCTATATGTATTTGAGTCAAGTAAACTTAAATAAATATAATTTTAAAAAAGGAGACACTGAAGGTTTTGTTAATTACGGACTATCAATAAAAGGCGTGAAATTTGCAGCGATATTTATAGAAAACGAAGTGGAAAAAATAATAAAAATTTCCTTTAGATCTAAAGGGATTTTTAATGTTAACGAATTTTCAAGAAATAATTTTAATGGAGGTGGGCATATAAATGCAGCTGGAGGGTTCAGTAAAGAAAGCTTGAAGGATACTATTTTAAAATTTGAAAATTTATTACCAAAATATAAAGTTGAGCTTAGTAGATGAGAATTTTAAATATAATTATTGTTTTTACAATCTTTTCTTGCTCCAATATTGAACCAAGGTATGCAATCAATCATATAAAGCATAGCAATAATAACACTCCATCTATATTAAAGAATATCATTGAAGAGCAAGATCAAATAGTAAATAATTATTTAACTGATTACCCAGATTATAACTACATAAATTCAAAAAAAGGATTCTGGTATTATTTTAACGAAGAAAAAAAGATAAACGATAAAAAAGCTAATTTTGGAGATCTTATTGAATTCAATTACTCTGTAAAAGGCTTAGATAATAATATTATTTACGACATTCAAACTGTTGGAGATCAAAGTTATATGATGGATAAACAGCAAATATTTACTGGGCTAAATGATGCTTTAAAGATTTTAAAAACTGGAGAAATAGGTACATTTATTTTTCCATCTTATAAAGCTTATGGCATATATGGAGATTTGAATAAAATATCACCTAACACTGCTATTATTTGTACAATCAAAGTAAATTCTATAAATTCAATTAAAAATTAATATAAATGAAAAAATTATTTTTATTATTATCAGTTATTACTATTACTACGACTAGTTGTAATAATACAAAAGTCCAAGAGTTAGTTAGCTCTATAAGTTCTGTATTACCTGGAAACCAATATGAAGATCTTGGTGAAGGATTATTTGCAGAATTCAACACTAATTTAGGTACAATTGTTGTTAAACTTTCATACAAAAGAACACCAATAACTGTAGCAAATTTCGTAGCGCTTGCAGAGGGAATTCACCCCGATGTAGACTCTATTCATAAAGGACTACGTTTTTATGATGGATTAATTTTCCACAGAGTAATGAATAACTTCATGATACAAGGAGGTGATCCTGAAGGAACTGGAAGAGGCGGGCCTGGATATAGCTTTCCTGATGAATTCGACGAAACCTTAATGCATGATAAACCAGGAGTATTATCTATGGCTAATTCTGGGCCAGCAACAAATGGTAGTCAATTTTTTATCACTGAAACTCCTACTCCACACCTGAATAACAAACACAGTGTATTTGGTGAAGTAGTCTTAGGTCTTGAAATTCAAGATTCAATTTCAAATGTTGAAACTGGTGTTGGAGATAGACCAATCTCCGATGTAATTATAAAAAAATTAAACATTATTAAACGCGGAGATGATGCGAATAAATTTGATGCTGTAAATGTATGGAATGTTGAATTAACTAAATTAGTTGAAAAAAACAGATTACAAGAAGAAGAAAAAGAAAAGGCTAGAATTGAAAATCAAGCTAAGGGAAAAGATAAAGCTATTAGCTTTTTACCAACATTAAATAAATACAAGTCAAAATCATCAAAATATAAATCAGGTCTTAGAACGTTTTACATAACAAAAGGGACTGGAGCTAAGGCAAAACAAGGGGATAATGTTAATTTATATTATGAGCTTTACGATACTAATGCAAATCTTATTGATTCAAATTCTAAAGAATGTGAAGAAGGTTACGGAAGATATGATTCTGAAAAAGAATTAAGAGGCAGATATAATGCTATGCCTATGCAATTATCCCCTGATGCACAAATAATCACAGGATTTAAAGAGGCAGTTGGAACTATGAGAGTTGGAGATAAAATTTATGCTTATCTACCATCTAATATAGGATACGGAGTACAAGGTAGCGGTATAATAAAACCTAATCAAGATTTAATTTTTATACTTACAATGGTGAGTATCAATTAACTTTTCTAATAACTTAAACTAACTATCAGAAATTTAATAGCCTGTATTTATTTAATACAGGCTATTTTTTTATTTAAAAGGAATATTTAACAGCACTTCCTTTAAAAACTTCCAGAATTTAATTGTGGATTTAATTGATGCTCTTTCATCTGGTGAATGGGCACCTCTGATAGTTGGACCGAAACTTATCATATCAAGTTTAGGATAATGAGAACCTATTATACCACATTCTAAACCAGCATGGCAGGCAGCTACATTTGGGTCAGAATTATTTAGTTTTTTATAAACCTTAATTAATTTAGCAAGGATTTCTGATTCCATATTTGGCTGCCAGCCTGGATAATCACCTGAGAAATTCACACTATAATTGTAGTCGATAAAAAGTGATTTAATGAAGTTTTTTAGCTCTTCTTTTGAAGGTTCATCTGAAGATCTAGTTAAACACTTAATCATTAAATTTCCTTGTTTAAGCTGTATATTCGCAAGATTATTAGAAGTTTCCACTAAACCGGGTATATTTTCACTCATCTTATAAACACCATTTGGACAATTATGAATTAATTTTAACAAGTCATTTTGATTTTTAAATGTCAATACTTTATAACTTCCTTCCGCTTTTATTGTAGTTAAATTTATTAATGGATCTTTATCAATAAATTGGTTTTTTATAATAGCAAACGATTTTTGAGACTGAATTTTAATGTTTTCAAAATCTGCTTCATTAACACCTAAAATAAAGGAACTTTCTCTAGGAATCGCATTCCTTAAACCTCCTCCGTTTATTTCAGCGATATTAATTATAAAATGATCATTTAAATCTTTAATAATACTACTTAGTAATTTATTAGAATTGCCTAAATCTTTATGTATCTCCATGCCTGAATGCCCTCCCGATAAACCATTAAGAGTGATTTTAATGAAAAACAAATCATGGTTAGTACTAACTTCGAACTTTTTAGTTAATGTAATGTCTACACCACCTGCACACCCAATTCCGATTTCATCATCTTCTTCAGTATCTAAATTCAATAATATTTCACCTTTAAGAATGTTTTCATCTAATTGTAGTGCACCCGTCATACCAGTCTCTTCATCCACTGTAAATAATGCCTCTAATCTAGGATGAGATATTTCGTTACTTTCTAACACGCTCATTATAGTAGCAACTCCTAAACCATTATCTGCTCCTAAAGTAGTACCCTCTGCCCTAACCCAATCATTATCAACATACATTTTAATTCCAGAATTATCAAAATCAAAATCAACATCATTATTTTTTTCATGAACCATATCTAAATGAGATTGAAGAATAACAGTTTTTCTATTTTCCATATCAGATGTTGCTGATTTTACAATGACAACATTTCCCGTCCCATCTATTAAAGTTTCAAGACCTAAGTTAATACCGAAATCATAGATAAACTTAATTACTCTCTCTTCCTTTTTAGATGCCCTAGGTACAGCATTAAGTTTAGAAAAGTTATTCCATATAATTTTTGGTTCTAAATTTTGTAAAGCATTGCTCATTTAAATATGTGTTTTAATTACACTTCAAATTTAATTAATACTAGCAATAAACTAATAGTATTTTACTATTTTTAAATAATGATTTTAAAAAAAAAATATATAGGATTATTAATTATCCCTCAAGTTATATTTATTCAATATATATCTAGATTTCCAGATTTAATTGAAAAATATTATAGTCTTGGTTTTTATCAATATTTTTCTTCATTTACAAGAAGTATATTTTCTGTGTTTTCGTTTTCGTTGGGCGATATTATATATTTAAGTGTTTTCATTTATATTATTATAAAGTTATTTAAAAAAACAATCTTTAAACAATTTGATTTTTCTGTTTCTTTTAAATCCTTAATCTACTATACATCCATAATACATTTTGTTTTTTATTTACTATGGGGGTTGAATTATTACAGAACACCTATACAAGAAAAGTTAGCTATCAAGTCAACTTACACAATTAAGGAATTAAAAATAATTTCGAAAGAATTAATTATTAAATCAAATAAATTACATCGAAAAATAGCAATATCAGATAGCTCGGCAACAGAAATTCCGTATAGCATAAATGAGATAAACAAAATTGCTACTCTAGGTTATAAAAATCTCAGGATTATCAGAGATAATTACCCTGAAATAAAATCAAATAATTTGGTTGTTAAAAAATCTATTTTAAGCCTACCATTAACCTATTTTGGATTTAGTGGATACGTTAATCCATTTACAAACGAATCTCAGATAAATAGCTTAATGCCTAAAAACAACATGCCTCATACGGCTTCACATGAAATCGCACACCAATTAGGTTTTGCTCAAGAATTAGAATGCAATTTCATAGCTTTTTTAAACACAACATATAATGAAGATGAATATTTCAAATATAGCGGATATACTTTTGCTCTTAAGCAGTGTTTAAATGAATTATACAAATATGATAAACCTTCATATAATTCTTTATTGAAATTAATAAATAAAGGTATCTTAAAAGACTATAATAACACCTCGGAATTTTGGAGAAAGTATTCAAACCCTATTGAAGACATATCAAAATCAGGATATGATAAATTCTTAAAATTTAATAACGTAAAGGAAGGAATTAAGAGTTATAACAAAAGCGTCTCATTAATTATCAACTATTATAAAAATAATAAAAATTAAGATGTTAAAATTAGCTTAATATAGATATAGATATACTCAAAAAAAATTATATTTAATTTACTCAAATTAAATAATTATGCAAAAGCAACTTACACTATTGATTGTTATTTTAACTTTCAACTCAATTTTTTCTCAAGATTATTTTCCAACAAATGATGGAATTAAATTTGATAACACAAATTATACCGCATTTATAAATGCCAAAATCTATTCCAGTCATAACAATATAATTGAAAATGGCTCAATGGTTATAAAAGACGGTAAGATCGTTTCGATTGGAGAGTTCTTAGAAATACCTAAAAATTCTATCATATTTGATCTAAAAGGCAAATCAGTTTACCCGTCATTCATTGATATTTACTCAAAATTTGGAGTTAAATCTCCAAAAAGAAGTTCTAGCGGAAGAAGATCTCCACAATATAACAACACTAGAATGGGTTATTATTGGAATGATCACATTAGACCAGAACAAAATGCAATAGAAACATTTGAATATGATAGCAAAAAAGCAAAAGAATTAATACAAAATGGATTTGGAGCTGTAAACACTCACCTAAGTGACGGTATCATTAGAGGTAAAGGAGCCTTAATAGCACTAATAAATAACGGTGATTCTAACAGCATAATTGATAATAATTCCACTCAGTACCTTTCTTTGTCCAAGAGCGTTACATCAAGTCAATCATATCCATCATCAATGATGGGGGTATTTGCTTTACTTAAACAAGTTTATTATGACGCTAACTGGTATTCAAAAGGGTCATCAACAACTAATGACAAATCATTAGAAGCTCTAAATAAAAACAAAAATTTAATCCAAATATTCGAAGCTAAGAGTAAAATTAATTCGCTACGAATTGATAAAATTGGAGATGAGTTTGGTATCCAGTATGTCATGTTAGGAGGCGGTGATGAATACGAAAGAATTGAGGAAATAAAAGCAACAAATGCAAGTTATATTTTACCAGTGAATTTTCCAGCTGCTTATGATATTGAAGACACTTATTCTGCAAATATATTACAGCTTTCAGATATGAGAGAATGGAATCAAAGACCTACAAATCTTAGCCAGTTTGAAAAAAATAATATTGAATTTGCAATTACACTAGATGGATTGAAATCTTCAAACAATCTAAAAGAAAATATAATTAAAGCTATTGATCACGGGTTAACTAAAGGGAAGGCATTAGAAGCACTAACTAGTATACCTGCAAAATTAATAGGTAGGGATGATGTAATCGGTTATTTAAAAAAAAATTATTTAGCTAATTTTTTAATCACATCTGGAGATCTATTTGACGGTAATACTTTGATTTATGAAAATTGGGTGAAAGGAAATAGAAATGTTATTAATTCAATGGAAATTAAAGACATACGTGGAAAATACAATTTCACAGTTAATAATAAAAAAACTGTTTTGGAGGTCACTGGAAAAATTGATAAGCCAAAAGCTAAGTTAAAAGATTCAACCTTATCCGTTAAGAAATTATCCTATAAAGGGGGTTGGATTAATATGACAGTTAATGATGATTCTAACTTTGTAAGAGTAAATTTAAGAATAAATAAATTAGATGATGATCTAAATGGCAAAGCTTATTATTCAGATGGACGAGTAGATAACATTAAAGTTGATTTTTTGGAAAAGCACATAGTTAATGATGAAAAATCTGAACAAAAAAATGTAGAAGAAAAAAATATTCTTGCAGTTAAATATCCTAACATGGGTTATGGTTTTGATGAAGTACAAAAAAGTCAAGATATCTTAATTAAAAATACAACTGTTTGGACAAACGAAGAAAATGGGGTTTTAAATAACATGGATGTACTAATAACTAAAGGGAAAATAAGTAAAATTGGCACTAATCTGAAGTATAGAAATGCCCTAATAATAGATGGTACTGACAAGCATTTAACATCTGGAATAATTGATGAACACTCACATATAGCTGCCGCAAGTATTAATGAAGGTGGTCATAATTCATCTGCTGAAGTTACTATAGAAGAAGTTATAGACCCAGAAGATATAAATATTTATAGGAATCTAGCTGGTGGGGTTACAACTATTCAAATCCTTCATGGTTCTGCAAACCCGATTGGAGGTAGATCGGCAATAATAAAATTAAAGTGGGGTGAAAATGCAAATAATTTAATATTCAATAACTCTCCGAAGTTTATCAAGTTTGCTTTGGGAGAGAACGTAAAACAGTCTAATTGGCAAAGTTACAACAGGTTTCCTCAATCTAGGATGGGTGTCGAACAACTTTTTGTAGATTATTTTACTCGTGCTAAAGAATATGATATATTAAAAAAATCCGGTAAAGCATTTAGAAAAGATTTAGAGCTAGAGGTATTGGCAGAAATATTAAATAAAGAAAGGTTTATCAGCTGTCATTCATACGTACAGAGTGAGATTAATATGTTAATGAAAGTCGCTGAAAAATTTGATTTCAATATTAATACTTTCACTCATATATTAGAAGGCTATAAAGTTGCGGACAAAATGAAAGAGCATGGAGCTGGGGCTTCAACATTTAGTGATTGGTGGGCATATAAATTTGAAGTAAATGACGCAATTCCATATAACGCTTCAATATTACATAATGCTGGAGTTACTACAGCTATAAATAGTGATGATGCCGAAATGTCAAGAAGACTTAATCAAGAGGCTGCAAAAACCATTAAATATGGTGGGTTAAGTGAGGAGGATGCTTGGAAAACAGTAACGCTTAACCCTGCAAAACTTTTAAGAATTGATGATAGAGTTGGTAGTATTAAAGTGGGTAAAGATGCTGATGTAGTTCTATGGAATCAAAACCCACTGTCAGTTTACGCTTTAGCTGAAAAGACAATAATAGATGGCGCTATCTATTTCGATAAAGAAAGAGACAAAAAACTCCGAAATGAAATTAAAAAAGAGAGAAGTCTACTTATTAATATGATGATGGAGGAAAAAAATAACGGAGGAAATACTCAACCTGTAAAAAGAAAATTTAAAAAATTATTAACCTGTGAATCAATATAATAAGATGAAAAATATATTTAAATTAATAATGCTAATAGCTGTTACAAGTAGTCAACTATTTGCACAACAAACCCCGGGTAATATTCAAAAAGAAGCGATTACACTATTAGGCGGAATAGCACATATTGGAAATGGTACGATTATTAAAAATAGTGCTATTATCTTAGAAGATGGCATTATAAAAGCATGTGTTGATGCTAGCAGATCTAAAATTGCATATAAGGGAGAAATTATAGATATAAAAGGACAACATGTATACCCCGGTTTTATAGCCGCAAATACATCCCTTGGATTGGTGGAGGTGGATGCAGTAAGAGCAAGTGACGACCAACAAGAAATAGGTGAAAATAATCCGAATATCAATAGTTTAATTGCTTATAATGCTGAATCAAAAGTTGTTGAATCTATGAGACCAAATGGTGTTTTAATAGCTCAAATATCACCTGGTGGTGGAAGAATTTCAGGGTCATCTTCAATTGTACAACTTGATGCGTGGAATTGGGAAGATGCCGCAATAAAAAAAAATGATGGTATTCATTTAAATTGGCCTAACAGCTTTACTAGAGGAAGATGGTGGCTTGGTGAATCAAGAGCTTACAAACAAAACCCTAAATACAGCGAAGAAATAGAAAATGTATCTTCTTATTTTAGAGAATCTATAGCTTATCTTTCTGGTAAGAAAGAAACAAAGAATCTAGCTTTTGAAGCTATGAGTAGCTTATTTAATAATAAGCAAACATTATTTATTCACGTAGAAGATGAAAAAGGCATAATAGATGCAGTAAATTTTTCGAAAAACTTTAATATTGATAAACTTGTTATAATTGGTGGTTATCAAGCTCATTTAATTTCTGAATTTTTATCAAAGAATAATGTACCAGTATTAATACAACATACACATAGTTTACCAAATTTTGAAGATGAGGATTATGACTTTACATTTAAGAACCCTAAAGTTTTAATTGACGCTGGTGTTTTAGTTGGAATACATACTGGAGATGCATCAAATTTTCAGACAAGAAATCTTCCATTCTATGCTGGGCAAGTAGCAGCACAAGGACTAGACAAGGAATTAGCCTTGCAACTAATAACAAATAATACTGCAAAAATTTTAGGTATTGATAAAAGACTAGGAACATTGGAGGTTGGTAAAGATGCTACGTTATTTGTCAGCAAAGGAGATGCTCTAGACATGAAAACAAACAACTTAACTATTGCTTTTATTTCTGGCAGAAAAATAAGCTTAGAAACTCATCAGACAGAACTTTGGAAAAGATATTCTAACAAATATCAATCGAAGGATTAAATAGATGAATAAAAAACTACTTAGCGTAAACAATAAAGAAGTAAAAGAACTTTTTCAGCTTACTTTAAAATCTAAATACAGGAAAAATTCCAATACATTTCTAATAGAGGGATTAAGAGAAATAAAACTCGCTATAAATAATAATTATCAAATTAAATATATATTATTTTGTCCTAAAATAATTAGTGAGAATGTTTTACATAATACAATAAATACAACAATTGAAAAGATTGAAGTATCTATAGAGGTTTATCAAAAACTAGCATACAGAAATTCTACAGAGGGAGTAATAGCTATTTCAAATTTTAAAGATCATAGTTTACAAAATCTAAAATTAAAATCAAAAACCCCATTAATACTTGTTATTGAAGCTCCTGAAAAACCAGGAAACATAGGAGCAATCCTTAGAACAGCTGATGCAGCTAATGTAGATACTGTAATTATCGCAAATCCTAAAACCGACCTTTATAACCCAAATATCATAAGATCTAGCGTAGGTTGCTTATTTACAAACAGCATATGTATTGGAGCTACAACTGAAGTTATATCTTTTTTAAAAACTAACAATATTAATATTTACGCAGCTTCACTAGAAGCTACGGAACTGTATCATAATCAAAATTATACAAAACCAAGCGCTATAATAATTGGGACCGAAGACAAAGGACTATCTAAAGAATGGACAGACAATTCTTTTAAAAACATAATAATTCCAATGAAAGGTAAAATAGATTCATTAAATCTATCTAATGCAGGTGCAATTCTGATTTTTGAGGCTAAACGACAAAGAAACTTCTCTTAAAAATTTCTATAATAGTATTGCCTAATAACATTGTTTGTGTTATTTTTAATACATATGCCGTTAACAGAAGTAGAAATAGAAAATAATGCAATAGCTAAAGAGTATAAAGAACTTTTAAGAATTAGCTATCAAACTCTAACAGGTCAAGATAAAAAGTTGATAAGAAAAGCTTTCGATCTTTCTGTTGAAGCTCATAACGGGCAAAGAAGAAGGTCTGGCGAAGCATACGTGTTTCATCCTATAGCAGTTGCTAAAATTGTTTCTTCTGAAATTGGATTAGATGCTACATCTATAGCAGCTGCACTAATACATGATGTAGTAGAGGATAACGAAAACTATACAATAAACGATATAGAACAATTATTCGGCAAGGCAGTTGCTAAAATTGTTGATGGACTTACAAAAATTTCTAAGCTAAGTAAAAGTTCAGATGTTTCATTACAAGCGGAGAATTTCAAAAAAATGCTATTAACTCTTAATGATGACATTAGAGTTATTATAATAAAGATTGCTGACAGATTACATAATATGCAAACTATGCATGCTATGAAACCTGATAAACAAATTAAAATTGCTTCAGAAACTCTTTATATTTATGCTCCACTTGCACATAGAATAGGTTTATATAATATAAAAAATGAGCTCGAAGATTTAGGACTAAAGTACACTGAACCAGAAGTTTATAGTGGTATCTCTAACAGGTTAATAGAAAGTAAAGAAGAACAAGATCAATACATAAAAGAAATTAACACTACATTAAGCGGTAAATTAAATTCTGAAAAACTAAAATATATAATTAAAGGAAGACCAAAGTCAATATATTCAATTAGGAATAAAATGGTTAAAAAAGGTGTTTCTTTTGACGAAGTGTATGACAAATTTGCAGTTAGAATCATCTACAAATCAAGTCTTAAAAATGAAAAATTTTTAGCCTGGAAAATTTATTCAATTGTAACTGACTTTTTTACTCCTAATCCAATACGTTTAAGAGATTGGATTTCATCACCCAGATCTACTGGTTATGAAGCGCTACACATAACAGTTGTAGGCCCTAAAAATAGATGGGTTGAAGTTCAAATAAGAAGTGAACGAATGGATGAAATAGCAGAAAAAGGGTATGCGGCTCATTACAAATACAAACAAGTCGGTGATTCAGAGGGAAGTTTAGACCTTTGGATAAATAAACTTCAAGAAACTTTAGAAAACAATGAGAATAATGCAGTAGACTTCGTAGAAGAGTTTAAACAAAATCTAATTTCTGAAGAAGTTTTTGTTTTTACTCCAACAGGTGAGTTAAAGTCATTACCTATAGGTGCAACTTCATTAGATTTTGCTTTCAGTATACATACGGAGATTGGTTTAAAAACTAGAGGAGTTAAAGTTAATGGGAAATTAGTTCCACTTAACTTTAAGCTTCAAAGTGGTGATAGAGTTGAGATTTTGACATCAGAAAAAACTAAACCAAATGTAAGATGGCTAGACTATGCAACAACATCTAAAGCAAGAAAAATAATAAAATCATCACTAAATGATGAAAGAAAAAAATTAGCTGAAGAAGGTAAAGAGATTCTAAGAAGAAAACTTAAACAACTAAAAATATCTTTAAACGAGAAAACAGTAAATGAACTAGTTAATTACTTTAAACTAAAAACAAGTCTAGATTTATTTTATAGAGTTGGGATCAACACTATAGATAATCCATTGCTAAAAAAATATGCAGCATCAAGAAGTAATGTTTTAATGAGCTTTTTGAAAGATAAGATTAGAAGAAGATATGTAGGGAAAGATTTAAATAAAGACGAAATCACTTCAAAATATGATATGCTCGTCTTTGGGAGTGATGAAGAAAAATTAGAATACAAACTTTCTCCGTGCTGTAACCCAATTCAAGGGGATACAGTATTTGGTTTTTTAACTATTAATGAGGGAATTAAAGTTCATAAAATTAACTGCCCAAATTCTTTAAGTCTACAATCAAACTATGCTTACCGAATAATTAATGCAAAATGGATTGATTCATCACAACAAGATTTTACCATTATTATAAATATAAGTGGAATAGACACATTTGGATTGGCAAATAACATTACTAAAGTCATCTCAGATAACATGAATGTCAATATGAAAAAACTAAATTTCGAGACAAATAGTGGAGTTTTTAGTGGGAGTGTTACAATGTCTGTGAAGAGTAATAACTATGCTATAAAAGTTATGGATAAAATTAAAAAACTTAATGGTGTAGAGAAGGTTAAAAGAATATAATTTTTATAAATTAGCAATATGAGTTCAAAGACACATTCTAAGAATCAAGAGATTGTAAAAATTGCTTTTACAAATTTTTTACAAAAAAATGGTCATAGAAAAACTCCTGAAAGATATGCGATTCTGCAAGAGATATACAATAGTGATATTCATTTTGACATAGAGTCATTGTATATTAAAATGAAAAACAAAAAATACAGAGTTTCAAGAGCAACATTATATAATACTATAGAATTATTACTAGAATCTTCCTTAGTAAGAAGGCATCAATTTGGGCATAACCAGGCACACTATGAAAAGTGTTTTTTTGATAAACAGCACGATCATTTAATAATAAGTGATACTGGTGAAGTTATTGAATTCTGCGATCCAAGAATTGAAATTATAAAGAAAACAATTGAGGAGGTTTTTGATGTTGAAATCGAGAATCATTCTCTGTATTTCTATGGGACAAAAAATAAATAAATAAAATTTATAACAAATATGAGCGTTGATTTATTATTAGGATTACAATGGGGAGATGAAGGTAAAGGTAAAATTGTAGATGTATTAACTGCTAAATATGATATTATTGCTAGATTTCAAGGAGGACCGAATGCTGGCCATACTTTAGTATTTAACGGAAGAAAGCACGTACTACATACAATACCTTCAGGAATATTTCATGAAGGTAAAATTAATTTAGTGGGAAACGGAGTGGTTATAGATCCCGTTATATTCAAAAATGAATTAGATAAACTTGAAGAAGTTGGAGTAGATTATAAAAAATCTATGCTTATTTCAAGAAAAGCACATCTAATATTACCTACACATAGGATAATTGATGCAGTTAGTGAAAAATCTAAAGGTAAAAAGAAGATTGGCTCAACACTCAAAGGGATAGGTCCAACATACATGGACAAGACAGGAAGAAATGGAATTAGAGTTGGTGACTTAGAATCTGATAATTGGTTAGAGAAATATAGAAATCTCGCAAATAAACATCAGAAAATGGTAAATTTTTACGATGTTGACTTAGAATATAATTTAGAGGAGCTTGAAAAAGAATTTTTTGCTGCTGTAGATGTATTAAAAACTTTGAATTTTACTGACTCAGAGGAATATATATTTAATGCTCAAAAAAATAACAAATCGATTTTAGCAGAAGGTGCTCAAGGGTCATTGTTAGATATAGACTTTGGAACATATCCTTACGTTACATCATCTAATACGACAGCTGCTGGAGCTTGTACTGGATTAGGAGTTGCTCCGAACTCAATAAAAGATGTCTATGGAATTTTTAAAGCATATACAACAAGAGTTGGTTCTGGCCCCTTCCCTACTGAATTATTTGATGAAGACGGAGAAACTATGGGAAGAATTGGTAAAGAATTTGGAGCTACAACAGGTAGGTCACGCAGATGTGGATGGCTCGATTTAGTAGCGTTAAAATATGCTTGTCAAATAAATGGTGTAACACAGTTAATGATGATGAAAGCAGATGTTTTATCTGGTTTTAAAACAATAAAAATTTGTACATCTTATTTATACAAAGGGAACGAAATAGAGCATTTCCCTTATGACATAAACAGTGAAAATATAGAACCTATATATAAAAGCTTTAATGGCTGGGAGGATGATCTAACTCAAAAGGAAGATTTTAATGATTTACCAAAGAGTTTAAAGGAGTTTATAAGCTATATAGAAAAAGAATTAAACATCCCGATGTCTATAGTTTCTGTTGGGCCAGACAGAAAACAAACAATATTTGTGTAAAAACATATAATACCAAGTTGAAAAAAAAAGTTAACATATACCTACTTACTAGCTTAATTTTAATTTCTGCATCTAACATATTATGCCAAGAAAACACACGTATTCAAATAGATAGTGCAGGTTTTTTTGAAAAAGATGATATCAAATTTACAAAAGCAACTGTTTTAACAAGGGATAATAAAAACAAAGTTAAGATATCACACGAGGGAATAGACCTATGGTGTAACCAAGCATTTTTTTATGAAAATAACAATTATATCGAAGCATATGGTGATGTAGTATTAAAGCAAGGTGACACAATCAATTTAAGCTCTGAATATTTAGAATATAACGGAGATTCGAAAGTCGCTTTTGCAAGTGGAAAAGTAATATTAACAGAACCATCTTCAATACTTTATACGGACTCATTATATTTCAATAGAAATAAACAAGAAGTATTTTACAATAATTACGGTAAGGTTATTAAAGAAGCACAAGATACAATAGACAGTAAAGTTGGAAATTATTTATTAGAAAAGAAAAAGTATGAGTTTAAAATTGACGTCTTATTAAAAAACCCTAAATACAATATAAGTACATCTAGGCTAGATTTTTATACTGAAAGTGGACACGCTTATTTTTATGGACCAACAGAGATAACAAGTGATGAGTCTAATATCTTTTGTGAACTAGGTTTCTACAATACAAATGATGATAATGGATACTTTATTAAAAAATCAAGAGTAGAATTTAACAACTCTACTATTTATGCAGATAGCATTTATTTTGATCGCAATTTAAATTTCGCATCGGCTACAAACAATATTAAAATCATTGACACTGTCAATCAAAATGTTACAAAAGGCAACTATGCAGAGATATTTAAAGATAAGGACTCTATGTTCATTACACAAAGAGCAATAATCGCTTCAAAACAAAACCAAGATTCTTTATACATCCACAGTGACACTATCTTAATCACAGGTAATGAGGAAAATAGGATAATAAGAGCATATAAAAATGCTAGAATTTTTAAACAAGATTTAAGTGGGAGAGCAGATTCAATTCACTATAATAAATCAAAAGGAATAGCACAATTTATCAACACCAATAGTATCAAAGACTTATCTTTTAGCAAAACAAAGAAACCAATTCTATTTAATTTTAATAATCAAATCACTGGTGATACAATTCATTTAAAATTTGAAAAAAAATCAAATAAAATTGATTCATTAATAGTTTTCAATAATGCATTCATTCTTGAAAAAGATACTTTAGGAGTAGGTTTTAATCAAATTTCCGGCAAAGTTCTTTATGGTAAATTTCTAAATAATGAACTCAACAGTATAGACATCATTAAAAATGCTGAATCTATATACTATTTAAGAAATGAAAAACAGGAATTGGTTACTATCGACAGATCTAAATCTGCAAAACTAAAAGTTTACTTTAAAGAAAATGACATTGATAAACTTCAAAAAATTAATCAAATAGACGGTAAGACATACCCAGAAAGTGAATTTAATGATCAATTAAAATTATTAAAAGGCTTTAATAATAGACTTAATGAAAAGATAAAATCAATTAATGAGCTTTTCAATCAAATTAAAAAAATAGAAAATTAAAAAAGAATTCCATAAATATCAGACGCAAGTAACACCATTCCCTCTAGAGATTGAAGTAAAGTATGCTGAAGGCTGTTACATATATGATACTAGTGATAAAAAGTATTTAGATTTTATAGCTGGAGTTTCAGCGTGCAATTTAGGACACCGTCACCCTAGAGTGATTGAAGCAATAAAAAGTCAACTTGACAAATACCTTCACGTAATGGTTTATGGAGAGTTTATACTTAAACCAGCTGTAGATTTGACTAAATTACTCTCAAGTCATCTACCTAAAGAGTTAACATGTACGTACTTAACAAACTCTGGTACTGAAGCAATAGAAGGGTCAATAAAATTAGCCAGAAGATTTACTGGAAGAAAAGAGATAATCGGAGCTCATAACGCATATCACGGTAGCACTTTAGGATCTCTTAGTTTAATGGGGTTAAAAGAGAATAAAAAGCCTTTTGAGCCACTGATTCCTGAAGTTAGTTTCATCGAGTTTAATAACATAAATGACATTGGTAAAATCACAAGTAAGACCGCTGGAGTTATATTAGAGACTATTCAAGGTGCCGCTGGATTTATAGAACCGAAGAACAATTATTTGAAATTAATTAGTGAAAGATGTAAAAAAGTTGGAGCGCTACTGATTTTGGATGAAATTCAGCCAGGAATAGGTAGAACAGGTAAATTATTCGGATTTGAAAATTATGATTGCATACCAGATATAATTGTTAGTGGTAAAGGTTTAGGTGGCGGATTACCTATTGGTGCATTTATAAGTTCAAAGAAAATCATGGATTCTCTTAGCGACAAACCAAGATTAGGACATATAACAACATTTGGAGGAAATCCAGTTGTAGCTGCTTCGGCCTACGAAACATTAAAAGTGATAACAAGTTCAAATTTAATGCAAGAAGCATTAAAAAAAGAAAGTATTATTAGAAATCTTTTAAGGCATAGATTAATAACAGAAATTAGGGGGAAAGGTCTAATGTTAGCAATGATTGTAAAGAGTGTAGAGGTAGCAGATAAGCTAGTTATTAAAGCAAAAGAAAATGGATTATTACTTTTTTGGTTACTAATTGAAAAAAAAGGTGTTAGAATCACCCCCCCACTTACAATTAGCGAAAAAGAAATATCATTTGGATGTAAATTAATTATTCAACTATTGAATGATATAAATCGAGATGTTAATTAGATTGTTAAAAAACAAATTTTTGATTTTGAGTATTAATAGCATTGTGTATTATTTTTGATTTAATGAATTAAATTGATTTATATGGAATTTGAAGAATTCGAAAATGATAAAAATCTATCTCTTACTAGATTTGAAAAAATGTTAAAAACAAATAGAATTCTATTTTTTGATTCTAATGAATTCGAAAACATTATTTCATATTATCTAGAGAATGGTAAAATAAACTTAGCAAAAAAAGCAATTAAATTAAGCCTAGAACAACATCCAGCATCTTCAAATTTAGCTTTGTTCCGAATTGAAATTTTAATTTTTGAAAATAAGTTAGATAACGCAGAAAAACTACTGGATGATTTAGTGTTTTCTGAGCCATCTAATGAAGAAATTTATATTCAAAAGGCAAATATATACTCAAAAAGAAAACTTCATCTTAGAGCTATTGCATGTCTAAATGAGATATTGAAATTCAGCTCAGACAATCCTGAAGTTTACTCTCTTATAGGAATAGAATATTTATTTATGGAGGATTTTGAAAATGCAAAGATAAATTTTATAAATTGTTTAAAACATGACGAATCAGACTACAGTGCTTTATATAATATTATTTATTGTTTCGAAATATTAGAGCAAAATGAAAGTGCTATAGAATATTTAAATAACTATTTAGATAGCAACCCTTATTGTGAAGTAGCTTGGCACCAACTTGGCAAACAATATTTATTTTACAAAAACTATAAAAAAGCAATTTCTGCATTCGATTTTGCAATTATTTCAGATGAATATTTTATTGGAGCATATATAGAGAAAGGTAAAGCATTAGAAAAATTATCTAAATATCAAGAAGCAATCGAGAATTACAAATTAATTATTGCTCTTAAAGATGAATCTAGTTACCCTATACTTAGAATGGGAATTTGCCATGATAAATTAGGGTCTTATAAAAAAGCAATTGAATACTTTAATGATTGTATTGAAATAGATTCACAAATGAATAAAGCTTGGTATTTATTATCAACTATTTATTATAAGAATCAAGATTACAATAAAGCACTTTTAAATATCAAAAAAGCTTTAGATATAAATTCAGAAAAAGAAAAGTATTGGAAATTGTACGCTAAAATAAATATAGGGTTAAAGCTATACGAAGAAGCTGATATTGGTTTTCAAAAGATTATTGACTTAGGTGAGGCAGATGAGAGTATATGGTTAGGTAAAGCAGATATACTTATTAAATTAGGGGAGTATAATTATGCAATAGACATACTAGATGAATGCTATGAGGTTTTTGAAGAAAAATCTATAATTACATATAGGTTATCTGGGATTTATTTTTTACAAAACAAAATAGAGAAAGGTATAATTCAATTAAAAAAGGCATTAAAGCTTAATGAAAAAAATAAATACATTTTTAAAGAGTTATTTAATAATGTAGCTAAATATAAATACGTAGAAAACCTGTTAAAATAGATCATAAACAAAGTAAAATGAATAGAACTATTGTTGAGAGTTTTAAATTATACATAAAAGGTATGGCTATGGGAATTTCTGATGCATTTCCAGGTATTTCAGGAGGTACAATAGCCCTTATACTTGGCATTTACGAAGAATTAATAAGCTCTATAAGTAATATTAATTACTCATTATTTATAATCTTTCAAAAAGAAGGAGTACAATCATTCTGGAAGAAATTAAATGGTAAGTTTTTGATCATATTATTTTCTGGAGTACTTTCTAGCTTGTTTATATCTCTATTGATAGCCGACTTCTTAATTGATAATTATCCCATTTTGATATGGTCATTTTTCTTAGGCTTAGTTACTGCAAGTATATATGTAATTTTAAAACCAACCAATATATTTAATCTTAACAAAAGTGCAATTCAAGGTTGGATTTTAGTATTTATCTCAGCAATAATATCGTATTTATTAACCAGCATACCTCAGTTAAATAGTTTAGATGAAAGTATGTTTTTTTTATTTTTCGCAGGGTTTATAGCTAGTTGCGCAATGATTTTACCTGGAATATCTGGTTCTTATATATTAATTATATTGGGCTTATACAAAACTATGACTAACGCAGTAGAAAATTTTGAAGTAAATAAAATACTAGTATTTAGCACTGGTGTTTTATTTGGTCTAATAACATTTAGCAAAGTGGTAAAGTGGGGTTTTCAGAAATACCCAAATAAAATATTAATACTTATGACAGGTTTAATTATTGGATCTATTCATAAACTATGGCCATGGAAATTAAATGAAATTAATGTCTCACCATTATCTTTAAATGAGAATAACTATATTATTGAATCAATTCTATTATTTATAGTTGGTTTTTTCTTAATTTTCTTAATAGAAAAAAACAATAGGAAACAAAATATTGAAAAAAAATAATCTGATTAAAAATAATTTCATAATAATTCTTAAAGGAATAATTATGGGTACTGCTAATAAAATTCCTGGAATTTCAGGTGGGGTTATTGCCATGGCATTAAATTTTTATGATGAACTGTTATATTCATTAAAAAATATAAACTTAATTGACTTAATAAAGCTAAATTTTAAAGGTGCATTTAAAAATTCTAATGGATCATTATTAATATTTATTTTCGTAGGTATAATAATAAGTTATTTTTCAACATCAAAATTATTAGATTTTTTATTAAAAAAACAAGAGTTATTAGTTTGGAGTTTATTTTTTGGTCTAGTGATTGGTACAATCCTACACTTAAAACAAAAAATAAATAAGTGGAATATTAATTCAGTAATTATAGGGGTTATTATAGGCTTAATTATTAGCTACTTAGATCCAATGGTTGAAAATGATAATTTATTATTTGTTTTTATATGTGGAATACTAAGTGTATGTGGAATGATAATACCAGGTTTGTCAGGATCGTTTTTATTAATAATATTAGGTAATTACGTTCTACTATTAGTAGATAGTGTTAACGTATTGTATGATTCTATTATTTCTTTAATAAATGGAGATTTTGAATTCCTAAAAGAAGCATACACAATCAGTAGACTAAAAATAATATCTGTATTCTCTTTAGGCTCTTTAACAGGTTTAATATTGTTTTCCAAGATAATGTCATTATTACTCAAAAGATTCAATAATACAATCCAGTCACTAATTTTTGGGTTTATTATAGGATCTCTAGGTGTTTTATGGCCTTGGAAAAATACAGACCCAATTAATTTAAATATAACTCGGTATATACCTGAAATAAACACAAGCTTTTTTATAGCGATATTATATATATTTATTGGTATTTTTATAGTCTTAGCATTAAGTAAATATGAAAAATATAGAAATAAATAAGCTGTATGGTTTGTTAGGTAAAAACATTGATTATTCTTTTTCTAAAGATTTTTTTTCAAAAAAATTCAATAAAGAGAATCTGAATTGTAGTTATATGAATTTTGATATTCAAGAAATTGATGAATTTAAAAAGGTAATTAACGAATTTAAAATAAATGGATTAAATGTAACTATTCCATATAAAGAATCCATAATAAAATATTTAGATTTTGTTTGCCCTATTGCTAAAAAAATAGGTGCAGTTAACACAATAAAGTTTGAGAATAGTACCTTAAGTGGTTATAATACAGATTATCTAGGTTTTTATAAATCGGTACAAAGAATAGTCAAACCAAGCACTAAAGCGTTAATTTTAGGTACAGGTGGAGCCTCTAAGGCCGTAGCATACGCTTTAAAATTATTAGGTGTAAAATATATATTTGTTTCTAGATCAAAAGAAAATGAGGAGTGCATATCCTATGAAGATTTAAATAAAAGTATAATTAATAAGCATAAACTAATTATTAATTGTACTCCATTAGGTACCTACCCTATGACTGAAGAGATTCCTAAAGTTCCAATTAGTTTAATAACAAGTAACCATACAGTGTATGATCTAATTTATAACCCTACTAAGTCACTGTTACTTGAAAAAAGTGAAGAAAATGGAGCTAAGATCATTAATGGTTATCAAATGCTACAGAATCAGGCAATAGAATCATGGAACATTTGGAACAGATAAGCTAAATAACCTTTGCTTCATCCCAGTACTTCATAAGTTCACTTGAACTCATTTCTGAAATAGGTTTATTTAATTTATTTGACATATTTTCTAAATAGCCAAACCTATTTATAAACTTCTTATTTGTTTTTTCTAAAGCTTTTGCTGGATTAATATTATTAAGACCAGCATAATTGATTAAAGAGAATAATATGTCACCAAATTCATCTTCCATCTTGTCTTTATCAGACTTAATTAATTCTATTTTGAATTCTTTTATCTCTTCGACAACTTTATCTAAAGCATCTTTTTTATTTGCCCATTTAAATCCTGTTCCAGAAGCCTTTTCTTGTATCCTCATAGCTTTAATTAATGAAGGAAGTCCTTTAGGTACACCACTTAAAGCTCCTTTAGAACCTTCTTTTTTCTTTATAAGCTCCCAGTTTTCTTTAACCTCTTCAATACTATTTAATTTGACATCCTCATAAATGTGAGGGTGTCTAATAATTAATTTTTCGCAGACAGTATTAATTACATCATTTATATCAAAGTCATTGTTTTCGCTAGCAATTTTTGAGTAGAACACGATATGTAGAAGTAAGTCTCCCAATTCATTTTTTATTTCATTTACATCATTTTCTAAAATAGCTTCAGATAACTCATAAGTTTCTTCTATAGTTAAATGTCTAAGAGATTCGATAGTTTGCTCTTTATCCCAAGGACATTCAGCTCTTAAACGATTCATAATTTCTAATAATCTATTAAATGAGTCCATTTTATATTTTGGGTTATTCATGAATTATTTTTTTACAATTTTTTTAATTATTGAATGTATTTTACCATTAATTTCATAAGAAAATTTTAATATATATATACCATTAGAAAACTCATTAATTAATATTGAAGTACGAGGATTATTGATTGATTTTGAGTAAAGTAATTTACCTCTTAAATCAATAATTTCTAAGTTATAATTTTCTACATTCCATTGAGAGATAATGTTGATGTAATCATGAGTAGGAATAGGAAATACTAAAAAATCATCTAAAGATAATTCTAAAGCAAGATCATAAGCCTTTGAAAAGTCTGGAATTCCATATCCTATATAATAATCAGGATTATTAAACTGAGATGAAGATTCTCTTACTAAATTCATGATTTCATTAACTGACAACCTAGGAAAAGCTTGAACTAGACAAGCTATAGCTCCTGCCAAAATTGGGGAGCTAAAAGAAGTACCGCTATTACTTACTATATCATCATTTATATTTATTACTTTACTTTGAAAACCTTGCGCTACAATATCAGGCTTAATAACAGGTTGGATATCACTCCCCTGAGAGCTGAACGATGCATAAACTCCTTCTAAGTTTACCGCACCAACTGAAAGTACACCAGGTGAATCTGCTGGAGCAATGACTCCGTTAAACGAAGAGTTTCCTGCTGAGTTAATTAATATTATTCCTTTCTCATAAGCTATATTAGCACCTCTTGTTATAAAAGTGGAGTAACCATCCATATCATCTTCAGTATGGCTATAATTTAAATTATCATATCCCTTGTAACCTAATGAGGTGTTTATAAGGTCTACCCCTAAACTATCCGCAACCTCCACCGCTTCTACCCAATAGCATTCTTCTACAGGGGTCTCTGAAGATACATCTTCAGTACGAAAGAGATAAAAAGAAGCATCTGGTGCTGTTCCAAAATATTCATCTTCTTTAAAACCAGCAATCGTACTGAGTACTTTAGTACCATGTGAATTACCTTGATAATTGTAAATGTGTTCAGAGTCTAAAACAAAATCATACGTATATTTAATACCATCTGACTCACGTAATCTAGAGAAAGATGTCATTGTATTAACATTAACAAACCCTGCGTCTATAACAGCTATATTAACCCCTTTGCCTGTGAACTCTTGGTCATGTAAAAAATCTAAATTCAGCATTTCAATTTGATTTCTAGTTGAACCGTACTCTATAGACTCATCGAAAGAATTAAATTTCTTAGAAAAATTTAAATCTGCATTAAAACTTCTGTTTGGATTTAAAGACTTATTTGCAAACTCAACTCTATCTACAAAATTCAACTCATTCAAGCTGGATAATAAATCTATCTCAGACTCAACATATACACAATTTAACCATTTTGATGTGGCTAAAATGGTTAAGTCAACTATATCTGTAAGTATATCAATATAATCATTATCAATTGGGACATCGTTATAATCAATAGGGATTCCCTTAGATTGCTTTTTAGAAATTGAGAGATCTGTTAGAATTAATTCAGGATTATTGATGAAGTATTCAACATTCTTTTTGTCCTTAAAGTAAACCCAAGCAAACTCTTGTTGTGAGTAAAGAATATTAGACAATAAAAAGAAACTACAAGTTATAAAAAATCTTATCATAGCTTAAGAAATTACACCTGACCCAAGTAATTCATTATTTAAATACCATGCAACAAACTGACCTTCTGTAATAGCAGATTGAAATTGTTCAAATTGAACATAAATACCGTCTATAGTTTTTAATAAAGTTGCTTTCTGAAGAGGTTGTCTATATCTAATCCTAGCTTGCACCTTAATTTTTTCGTCTATTCTAATTGATAGATCTGACCTTAGCCAATGTTCATCAGAATTAGAAACAAATAATACTTTTCTTAATAATCCAGGGTGATCATGCCCTTCACCTACATAAACTATATTTTTACTAACATCAGTGTCAATTACAAATAATGGCTTTTCATAACCACCAATTCCTAGACCTTTTCTTTGCCCTTTAGTATAATAATAGGCACCTTGATGTTCTCCAATAATTTTACCATCTAATTGTTGATATTTGACTCCAAAGGCTAAATTTTCAAGATTATCATTCTCAAGAAATTCTTTATTATACTTAGGAGAATTCTTGTAAATTTCTACAATTTTTCCTGTTTTAGGTTTAAGTTGTTGCTTAAGAAAATCTGGTAGTTTGACTTTACCTATAAAGCATAATCCTTGAGAATCTTTTTTATCAGCAGTAATTAAATCTAATTCTTTTGCAATATTTCTAACCTCATCTTTGGTAAGATCACCTAGTGGAAATAACACTTCAGATAGTTGCTGTTGAGATAATTGACATAAAAAATACGACTGATCTTTATTTGAATCTTTAGCAGCCACTAGTTTATGTATAGTATTGTTACCAAGTATTTCTGTTTCTTTTTTACAATAGTGACCAGTTGCGACTAAGTCGGCCCCAATACTTTTAGCAATTTTTAAAAAAACATCAAACTTAATTTCTCTATTACATAGGATATCAGGGTTTGGAGTTCTACCATTTTCATACTCATTAAACATGTATTTAATGATCTTATCATTATACTCTTTACTTAAATCTATAGTTTGAAAAGGGATATTTAATTTCTCAGCAACAATCATAGCATCATTACTATCTTCAAGCCAGGGGCACTCATTAGATATTGTCACAGTGTCATCATGCCAATTTTTCATAAACAATCCGATAACATCATAACCTTGCTTTTTAAGCAAATATGCAGCCACACTTGAATCTACTCCGCCAGAAAGCCCAACAACAACTTTTCTCATAGTATTAAATTACAAATAAAACAGTATCAAAACTGCAAGAAAATATTATTTTTTGTTTGGAGATTGTTTTTGTTTCTCAGCTTCTTCCATTAGCTCCTTCATTTTCTTTTGAAAACGATTAGGTTTTTTTTGTGGTTTAGCTTTGTTTACTTGCATTTGTGCATGAATTTTATCTTCATCTAGAATATAATGCTTAATGACTAACATTATAGCTATTGTGATTAAATTAGAAATGAAATAATACAAACTCAAACCACTCGCATAATTATTAAAAAATATTAGCATTAATATAGGAGAGAAATAAATCATATATTTCATCATTTTTGCCATATCCGGCATACCATCCTGAGGAGGTTGTTGAGAAGCTACTTGCTGTCCAGTTGTCATTTTCATGTAGAAAAATATGGCTATAGAAGCTAAAACTGGGAACAAACTAACATGATCTCCATAAAAAGGAATATAAAAAGGTAAGTCAAGTACATTATCATATGATGATAAATCATCAGCCCATAAGAAACTTTTTCTCCTAAGGTCAAATGCAGTTGGGAAAAACATAAATAAAGCATAAAAAACTGGTATTTGGACAAGAGCTGGCAAACAACCACTCATTGGGTTGGCTCCTGCTTTGTTATATAAAGCCATTGTCTCTTGCTGCTTCTTCATTGCATTATCTTTATATTTCAAACTAATTTCAGCTATCTCTGGTTTTAATATTTTCATTTTAGCCTGAGATAAATAAGATTTATACAAAACAGGTGATAATACCAATCTTACTAAAATTGTCATAACTATAATTGCAATTCCGAAACTTCCCAAAGTAGAACTTAAAAAACTAAACAAAGGAATAAAAATTGACTTGTTTATAAAACCAAAAATACCCCATCCAAAAGGAATAGAGCTTTCAAGATTTTCATCATACTCACTTAATGTTTTACTATCAGTTGGTCCAAAATATAATTGAAATTTTTCATCAAATTCATTATCAACATATTTTAAAGGAATATTAGAAATATAATTTTTCGTATAAGTAGTGTCAATATCTTCGTCAATTACCATGTTAATTTGAGATAACTTAACATTATTTAAAGGCTTAGAAGATAGCAATATTGTACTAAAAAAATGTTGTCTGTATGAAAACCAATTCAACTCAGAAATAGTCTCTTCATCATCACCAGCTTGACCCAACTTGTCTACCTTATCTATATCATACTCATATGTTAATCTAGAATATCTATTTTCGTATGATATACTTTTTGAATTTCTTAAAGATTTATAATCCCATGTTAAATCATAATTTTCTTGAGTATTTACTACTCTACTTAAACCCTTAGAATTAATAGAAAAATCTATCATATAATTATCTGGCTTAATTATATATTTGTACTCTAAATATTGATCTTCAGAAATAATTAACTTCATTAGGATTACTTTCCCCTCATCAATATCATATTCAGAAGCTGTAAATAATTGATTTTTAGTATCAATCTCTCTGTTATTTAAAGTTTTAAAATTTAAATTAAAAATTGAACTTTCATCAGTTATCAAATAAATCGGCTTCTCTAGATGATTATTATAGTTTTTTAAATAAAGATTAGAAATGAAACCTCCCTTATTACTTATTTCAAGAGAGATTAAATCATTTTCATAAGTGATATTATCCTTTACTAAAGATGCATTATTATTAAAGTTATCATCTAAATTTTGAGTTTCAGCTAAACTCACGTTGAAGTCAATAGACTCAGCGACTTCTTGAATATCTTCAATATATTCAGCTGATTCTACAGTACTTGTTTCTGTAGTAATTTGATCAGGTATTGGTTGTAAATAAAGCCAAAGGATCATAACAGCACCCATTAAAGCAAAGCCAATCAGTGAATTTATATCTTTTTTTTCTTCCATCTTTCTTAATTTATTATAAATCTAGTTTACTATGTTCTAATCCTGCTTTAACAAAAGACACAAATAAAGGGTGGGGATTGTAAACAGTACTTTTATATTCTGGGTGGAATTGAACTCCTATAAACCAGGGGTGATTATTTAACTCAATAATTTCAACCAAACCTGTTTTTGAGTTTATTCCTGAAGCAATCAATCCTTTTGATTCAATTTTATCTAAATAATCGCTATTAAACTCATACCTGTGTCTATGGCGTTCGTGAATGGTATTTGAATTATAAATTTCTCTAGCATTACTTTCTTTTTTCAAGTCACACTCCCATGACCCTAAACGCATAGTACCACCTTTATTAACAATATTTTTTTGACTTTGCATTAAGTCTATAACTGGAGATGATGTTTCCTCTACCATTTCAGTAGAGTTTGCATCTTTTAAGTTTAGTATATTTCTTGCAAATTCAATTACAGCCATTTGCATACCTAGGCATATTCCAAAAAATGGAATTTTATTAACTCTTACATATTCAATAGCTTGTATTTTTCCTTCAATTCCTCTTTCTCCGAAACCCGGTGCAACCAATACTCCATTCAAAGAAGCAAGTTTAGAATGAACATTTTCTTTATTTATGTACTCAGAGTGAATTGAAATAATTTCTACTTCTACTTCATTAGTAGCTCCTGCATGAATAAACGATTCTAGAATAGACTTATATGAATCTTGTAATTCTACATACTTACCTATTAAACCAATTTTTATTTTATTTTTAGGATTTCTATATCTTTTCAAAAAACTATTCCAAACATCTAAGTTTGGTTTGTCACTTTTTAAGTTTAGTTTTTTGAGAACAACTTTATCTAACCCCTCTTCTAGCATTAAGTTAGGAACATCATAAATTGTAGATGCATCAATAGATTGAATAACAGATTCTTTATCAACATTACAAAACCTAGCTAGTTTTTCTTTAATTGCATTGCCGATCTCATGTTCTGTTCTGCAAACTAAAATATCTGCCTGAACTCCACTTTCCATTAATGTTTTAACACTATGTTGAGTAGGTTTTGTTTTTAGTTCTTTTGCAGCGGATAAATAAGGGATTAGTGTTAAATGAATGGCTAGTACGTTACTTTGTCCTAAATCCCATTTCATTTGCCTTAGAGCTTCAATGTATGGTAGAGATTCAATATCGCCAACAGTACCTCCAATTTCGGTAATTATTAAGTCATATTCTCCTGTATTACCTAGAGTTTGTATTCTTTCTTTAATTTCATCTGTTATATGTGGAATAACCTGTACAGTTTTCCCTAGAAACTCTCCTTTTCTTTCTTTTTCAATAACACTTTTGTAAATTTTCCCTGTAGTTACATTATTTGCTTGAGATGTTGGGACGTTTAAAAACCTTTCGTAGTGACCTAAATCTAAATCAGTTTCAGCTCCATCGTCAGTAACATAGCATTCACCATGTTCGTATGGATTTAGAGTCCCTGGATCAATATTTATGTAAGGGTCTAACTTTTGTATAGTGACAGAATAGCCTTGAGACTGTAGTAATTTTGCAAGAGATGCTGCAATGATTCCTTTACCTAGTGATGAGGAAACTCCTCCTGTAACAAATATGTATTTAGTAGATGGCATGTGTGCGTTATAAACGCAAGCAAAGTTAAGGATTTAGATAGAATTTACGCTAGTATTAGATGAAATATTAATCAATAACTTTTAATTCCAAATTTTCATACTTGATAATATAGCTGGATATATTTTTATACCCCAAACTATCCGTATTTCTAACGTATTTAAATTTGTTTTCTAAGTATTCAGACTCGATTGAATCATCTTGATTAAAAGTTGCATTATCAGAACTAAGCCTAAGTAATAGATCTAGAATCAAGTCATACCCGCGAACAACATATTTATTAGGCGTGAAATTGTATTTATTATTAAAATTTGAAATAAAAATTGTGTTAGAGTCGTAATCTAATGGTTTTTTAAATGAAGGGTAATGAAAATTTAAATTTGATAAATAATAATTTGAAATATTCACTCCCGAAAATGCCTTGCCTGCAGATGTTGTAAATAGTAATATCTCATGAGTTTCATCAACGAAAGAATTCAAGATACTTGTTACGTTAGAAACAAAACCCTGATCTCTTGTTTCGAGAAAAACAATATTTCTACCCTCTACAAAAGTTGAGTCTAAATCTTCTAAAACTAAAGATTTAGTATCAACACCTAAGTCATTAATAGTGGAAAAAAAAGTAGTCGCATTTAAAAACTTCTGTTTAAGTTTATTAGTTGAAAGTAAATTTTCAGAATCAGAAATAATAAATTTTTTGTTTTCAATAGTATCAGATTCTACAAATGAAACTATTTTTTCAAATAAAATATCATCACTAGTTATTGTATTAATCACATTAACACCAGGGTTAACTTTACTAAGCGGTGAAACAAGATATGAAGATTTGTTTTCTAATAACACAGATGTATAATTAAACGCATCTGCTGTTAATGGACCAACAATCAAATCGTAAGCCTGTAACATATTTTTATTAACTAGTTCAAAAATGTCAGTTTTACTTGATGTATTTGTATCAAAAACATCAAGCTCTATTGGAATTCCAAAACTAGCTATAGAATCTATAGCTGTTATAGCCCCTAAATAAAAATCTAATGATAAATTCAGTAGCTTGTCATTGGCCAATTGACTTTTTGTTATCTGAACAGAATCAAAGTTTATATTGTTAATTCCTATTGGCAAAAGAAGAGCCACTTTCTTTTTAGTAAAGTCTACTAAGTTAAATTCACGGTCAGTTACTAAATTTTCTTTAAGATCTATTTCCTTAGGTAATTTAAGAATCATTCCATCCCTAAGTTCAGAGTTAGTTAAAATAGGGTTTAAGGATTTAATCATCTCTTCTTCAATACCTAATTTAACTTTTAATCTATAAAAACCCTCTTTAGGTAAAACTTTATAATAAGCGTAATTTTCATCAATTTCATTGACATTTTTAAAATCAATATTAGGGACGACTATTTTTTCAGAAACCTGTAAGAACTCATTAATATTGGGATTCATTAATTCAAGTTGATCTATTGTAATCCCATACTTATAAGCAACTCTCCACTTACCTTCTTTAGCAAGTACTCGATAATACTTTACCTTATTTTTTATTTCACTATTGTATGAAATTAAAGCTTCTGTTGGTATTTTTATTAATGATCCTTTTTTTAATTTATCATTGGATAAGTTATTATACTTAACAAGCATCTCTAAGCTAACATCATATAGATTTGAAATCTTTACTAGAGTTTGCTTTCTTCTAACCTTGTGTAAAATATAATTATTCTCATCAATAATAGAAACTTGATTCTTCGGTATAATTATTTGATCACCAATTTTTAGATTTTTTTCTATAAAATTTGGATTAAGAACAGAGAAATCATGAGAAGTTATAGAATTGTTTTCTAAGAAAATCTCTATAGGTTGATTCTTTTCAATAATTTGTTTGTGAAACATCTGTGAAAAAACATTTCCATAAACAAAAAATAAAATCAAAAAGTATTTTATTTTATACCACATTTTATTCCCATTCAATTGTTGCAGGAGGTTTTGAGCTAATATCATATACAACTCTGTTAACTCCTTTAACTCTATTAATAATTGTGTTAGATATTTTTTGCAAAAACTTATATGGCAAATCAACCCAGTCAGCTGTCATACCATCAGTACTCTCAACAGCTCTTAAAGCAACACATTTCTCATATGTTCTTTCATCACCCATAACCCCTACACTATTAACAGGGAGTAATATAGCGCCAGCTTGCCATACCTTATCATAGAGCTCCCATTCTTTTAAACCTTCTATAAATATATGATCAACTTCTTGTAGAATTTTAACTTTATCTCTTGTAATATCACCCAGAATTCTAATCCCTAAACCAGGACCAGGAAATGGATGCCTACCTAATAATTTAGGATCTATTCCTAATGATGCTCCAACTCTTCTTACTTCATCTTTAAAAAGTAATTTTAAAGGTTCTACAACACTAAGCTTCATAAAGTCTGGCAAGCCTCCAACATTGTGATGACTCTTTATTGTAGCAGATGGACCACCAGTTGCTGAAATACTTTCAATAACATCCGGGTATATAGTACCTTGAGCCAACCAATTAGCATTTGGTATTTTTTTAGATTCCTCGTCAAAGGCTTCAATAAAAACTCTTCCAATTGCTTTTCTTTTAATTTCCGGATCTTCTATTCCCTTTAAAGCATTATAAAACTGTTCAGAGTAATCAATTCCTTTTACATTTAAATTCATCCCATGATATTGATTAAGTACATCTTGAAATTCATTTTTTCTAAGCAAACCGTTATTTACAAAAACACAATTCAAATTACTTCCAATGGCTTTATGTAATAAAACAGCTGCTACAGTTGAATCAACTCCACCAGAAAGTCCTAAAATAACCTTATCCGTTCCAATTGTCTTTTTAAGAGATTCAACAGTCATATCAACAAATGAATCAGGAGTCCAATCCTGATTTAATTTTGATATTTTAATTAAAAAATTCTCTAAGATCTTTTTACCATCCTTTGTGTGATAAACTTCTGGATGAAATTGCAGAGCATAGGTATCTTCACCATTTATTCTATATGCAGCATTAGTAACATCACTAGTACTAGCAAGTAAAGTTGAATTGTCAGGCAGGTTTTTAATTGTATCACTATGACTCATCCAAACTTGACTCCCAACTGAAATATTTGAAAATAATAAATCCTCACTATTGATATAACTTAAGTTAGCTCTACCATACTCTCTAATATTAGATGCAGATACTAATCCACCATAATTTTGAGCAATTAATTGAGCTCCATAACACACAGCCAGAACTGGTAATTTTTTAGATATTAGACTTAAATCCGGCTTTGGAGAATTTTCATCTCTAACAGAAAATGGGCTACCTGACAATATTACAGATTTATAAGCACTTAAATCATTTGGAATTTTATTGTAAGGGAAAATCTCACAATAAATATTTAATTCTCTAACTCTTCTAGCTATAAGCTGTGTATACTGAGAACCAAAATCTAAAATTAATACCTTATTTTGCATGTGTAAAAATATAAAATAGATTTTAAAATAATTAGATAAAGAATTAAATATTTTTAAAGCTCTATAATTGTGAATTTATTATTTAAGGGTGAAATATTCTCTTTTAATATTTTTATAAATTCCTTCCCATATTCCAAATAGAATTCAGAAAAATTAACTGACCTTTCCTGTAATGAATTATCAGGAAACAATTCACTCTGTATTGAGGTAATTCTGGAAATGTGTGATTCATACTTTCTTTTATTAGCATTCAGCAATCTTTTTTCTAAATTCAACAATCCTTTCAATTGTTTTTGTTCTTGGGCATTTACAGCACCAACAAAACTAATATCAGTAAGCTTAGATACTTCTCTCAAAGCATTGAATTGTTTCAATAAAAATAATTTTTGATTATCAAAATCAAATTTAGCAGATGCTAATGATGTAGTTTTAGAAGTTATTAATTCATTTTGACTTAAAAAAAGCTCTTGTATAGTTGTATTCATTTTACTTAGTTTCTCAAATTGCTTTTTCTTAACTAATAAAACTGAATTTCTATTTAAGAGTATTGGAAAACTCAAATCCGATTCATCGAAGCATTTTTTTAATTCTAACCAATATGAAATTTCAGAGCCACCGCCAATATAACATATATTAGGAAGGATTGACTCCTGATACAAAGGTCTTAACAAAACATTTGGAGAGAAGTTTTCAGGATGAATTTTTAGTTCATTAATAATCTCATCTTTTGTCCAAATAAATTTTTGATCATCAGTTGAAAAACCATCTTTATGATTAATAATTCTATTTCTTGAATCCTTAGATAGGTAAAATAAATTTATTTTTCTAGGGTTAACTTCAGCTTTATATTTTTTGTTTTTTAAATCATCAATTGTTTTTAACGAATTGTTAAAAATAAGATTGTTAATTAATTCATTTTTAATTATGGGTGAAAATATTTTTTTTAATTCTCGTTCATTAGAATCTAAAATAACAAGTTTATAATCTTGAAATAACTCGTGAACAAGTTTCCTTGTTGCCTCAGATAAATCTTTAGATTTTATATATGACTCTTCAAATAACCTAACAAGATTATCTGAATTTATGTTATTTGGCAATAGTTCAGAAAACTTATCTAAGGTAGCTTTCAAGTTATTAGTTATAAACTTACCTACTTCACCTTTCTGATTAGATTCCCAAATGATATTTTTATCCTTATACTTGAAGCTTTTAATTTCCTCAAAATCATGATCTTCAGTCGCCATCCAGTAAATAGGTATAAAATTAAATTTTGGATATTTAATTTTTAATTCTTCAGTTAAGTTGATAGTTGATATGATTTTATATAAGAAATATAAAGGTCCTGTAAAAAGGCAAAGCTGATGACCAGTTGTAACTGTAAATGTATTTTCTGCAGAGATTAAATCAATACTCTGCTTAATTTCATCAGTCACGTTTATTGCAGAATACTGTTTTACCAACACATCCCTTAAAGTTAATCTATCCGCTTTTTTAAAATTTTCTTTTTTTGAAAGTATTTGGTTTTTAAAGCTTTCTAGACTAGGTTTATTATTATAAAAAGGTCTTAAATCATCTGATCCTTCAATGTAATCACAAAACAGTGAATTGAAATAATTAGTATCTCTATATGAAATGTATCTATTAGACATTAATTTATATTGATTAGTAAATATAATATAGTTTAATATTATAATTGCAAAAGTATAATTAATTAGTTTTCTTTATGTAATATACATACCCCTAAATAACCGATTATGAAAAATTTACCTCTAATAGTTTTGATATCCTTATTAAGCTATAATTCAACATATTCTCAAGAGATCAAGTCTCCATCTGAATTTTTAGGCTATGAACTAGGGACTCAGTTTTCAAGACACAGTCAAGTATTAGATTACTTTAAGTACGTTAGTTCTGAATTATCTAACCAAGTGGTTCTTGAAAAATATGGTGAAACTAACGAAAGAAGACCTCTATATGTTTCATATATCTCTTCAGCTGAAAACATAAAAAATATAGAAAATATTAGATTGAATAATTTAAAAAATGCTGGTATTATTGATGGTGATGGTGATACTTCAGATAATAAAGCTATTGTTTGGCTAAGTTATAATGTACATGGAAATGAATCTTCAAGTACAGAAGCTGCAATGAAGACACTATATAAGCTTGTCACAGATAATAATGATTGGTTAGATAATACATTGGTTATTTTAGACCCATGTATTAACCCAGACGGCAGAGATAGGTATGCTAACTGGTTTAATCAAAATGTGACAATACCTTTAAATACAGATCCAAACGCAAGAGAACATAATGAACCTTGGCCAGGAGGCAGGGCTAATCACTATCTATTTGATTTAAATCGTGATTGGGCTTGGGTGACACAAAAAGAATCAAGAGATAGGCTAAAGGTATATAACAAATGGCTACCACACATTCATGTAGATTTTCATGAGCAAGGAATTGACATGCCTTATTACTTTGCTCCTGCTGCAGAACCTCTACATGAACAAATTACTGATTGGCAAAGAAAATTTCAAGTAGAAATTGGAAATAATCATGCTAAGTATTTTGACAAAAATGGCTGGCTATATTTTACTAAAGAAACATTTGATCTTTTATATCCAAGCTATGGTGATACCTACCCTACATTTTTAGGTGCAATAGGCATGACTTATGAGCAAGCAGGAGGAGGAAGTGCTGGATTAGGAGTCCTTAATTCCGAAAATGAAATACTTTCTTTAAAGGACAGAATTAATCATCATACAACAACAGGGTTATCCACAGTAGAAATCTCCTCTAAAAATGCTGATAAATTAAATAATGAGTTTATTAAGTTTTTTAAATCTCAAGAAAACAATAAAACTAATTATGTAATTCAAGGAAACAAAGATAAAATCAAAAGCTTAACTAGGTTATTAGATTATCATGAAATAAATTATGCTTTTGCTAAGAACAACGATAAGATTAGTGGCTACAGTTATTTAATGAATAAAGACACTAAAGTTGAAATAAACAAAAATGATTTAATTATAAAAACCAATCAACCTAAAGGTAAATTAGTTGAAATTTTATTTGAACAAAAAACAAAATTATCAAACCCTCTAACTTATGATATTACAGCTTGGAGTTTACCTTACGCATATGGACTAGAAGCTTCAGTAGTAAAACAAGAAGTAGAAACTATAACCCGTGAATTTAATTTTGAATTAAACAAAATCAATTTAAATTCTATGGGATATATTTTTGACTGGAGTAGTTTAGATGATGCACAGTTTTTAGCAGAATTATTAAACAATGATTTTAAAGTTAGGTATACTACAAAAACAGTAACAACAAACGGCAAGAAGTTCAGTCCTGGATCACTAATAGTTTTAGATAGGGATCAAAATGTTGATGATTTTCATAAATCTATTATTAACATAGCAAATATTCACAGTAGAAGATCACATGATATATTAACAGGGATTTCTGAAAATGGTCCCGATTTAGGGTCATCTGACGTTAAATTAATTCATAAAACAAAAGTAGCAGTATTAACAGGTAATCGAATATCGTCATTAAATTATGGAGCTATCTGGCACTTTTTTGAGAAACAGTTGAAATACCCACTTACCCATCTAAATTATGAGACATTTAATAGCGTTGATCTTTCCCCTATAGATGTTTTGATTCTTCCAAGCGGGTTTTATAAATCTGATAAGGAAGATAGTAACGTGCTTAAAGACTGGGTTTCTAGTGGTGGTAGAATAATTGCAGTGGATAGAGCTCTAAATAGTTTAACGAATTTAGATATTGGTTTAACTAAGAAAACAAATGAAAATGAAAACGAAAATGAGAATAACAAATATAACCTAGTGAAATATAATGAAAGAAATGAAAGTAGAATTAACCAATCGATTTCAGGAGCTATTTTTAAAATAAATCTAGATAATACTCACCCGATGGGTTACGGATATGATGATGATTATTATTTTTCGTTAAAAATAGGGAATAGCTCATATCAATTACTTGAAAATGGATATAATGTAGGGTACATAAATAATGACCCAAAACCTACATCTGGTTTTGCAGGTGAAAAAGCACTAGATAAAATCAGTAATTCATTAGTCTTTGGACATCAAAAATATGGTGAAGGAAGTTTTATTTACATGGTGGATAATCCACTATTTAGAAGTTTTTGGGAAAATGGAAAATTACTGTTAGTAAATTCTATTTTCTTTGTAAATTAAATGCACTTTAATTTTGTTTAAAAGTGATTTGTAAATATTCAGTCTAATTAATAACCGTAGCATATAGGTCAAAATCAGAAGCTTCATCAATTTTCACCTTCGTATACTCCCCTATTTTTAAGTAGATATTTTCTGCATTAATAAAAACTTCGTTATCTACATCTGGAGAATCATGTTCAGTTCTACCAATAAAGTAATTACCACTTTTTCTATCTATGACTACCTTAAACTCTTTACCAATTTTACTTTGGTTTAACTCCCAAGATATTTGTGATTGAATTTCCATTATCTCATTAACTCTAGTTTGCTTAATATCTTCAGGGACATCATCAATTAAATTATAAGCATGAGTATTTTCCTCATGAGAATAAGTAAAACAACCAAGTCTATCAAATTTTGTTTGTTTAACCCAAGATTTTAATAAATCAAAATCTTCTTGTGATTCTCCTGGGTAACCAACTATCAGAGTAGTTCTAATAGCTATATTTGGTACAGCTTCTTTAATCTCTTTTAATAGTTTATTAGTTTTCTTCTCAGTAGTACCTCTTCTCATACTTTTAAGAATATTATCAGAAATATGCTGTAATGGAATATCTAAATAATTACAAACTTTAGGCTCGTTTTTCATAACATCTAAAACGTCCATTGGGAACCCTGTAGGGAAAGCATAATGTAATCTTATCCACTCAATTCCTTCAATCTTAACAAGCTCTAGAAGTAATTCAGCTAAATTTCTCTTCTTATATATATCTAAACCATAATAAGTTAAATCTTGAGCAATTAGAATAAGTTCTTTAACTCCTTTTGCTGCTAATTTTTTTGATTCAATTACCAACTCTTCAATTGACTTACTCTTATGTTTTCCTCTCATAAGTGGAATAGCACAAAAACTACAAGGCCTATCACAACCTTCTGATATTTTTAAGTAAGCATAGTTTTTTGGAGTTGTTGTTAACCTTTCACCTATAAGCTCATGTTTATAATCAGCTCCTAGTGCCTGTAAAAGAACAGGCAATTCTGTTGTTCCAAAAAATTGATCAACATCAGGGATTTCTTTAATTAAGTCAGGCTTATATCTTTCACTAAGACATCCTGTAACGAAAACCTTATCTACTTCTCCATTGTTTTTTTTCTGAACATACTCCAGTATTGTATTTACACTCTCTTCCTTAGCATTGTCTATAAAGCCACAAGTATTAATCACAACGATATTACCGTCCTCCTCATGAACAACCTCTTTATTATTTGCTTTTAGTTGGCCCATAAGGACTTCACTATCATATACATTCTTGCTACAACCAAGGGTTATAACATTAATTTTATTTTTATTTACTTTTTTTGTTCTCAATTATTTTATTTTTTAAAAAAAGAATCTACAAATTCATATTTGTTAAAAACTTGTAAATCATTAATTGATTCTCCAACTCCTATATACTTAACGGGTATTTTAAATTCATCACTAATACCAATGACAACTCCACCTTTCGCGGTACCATCTAATTTTGTAATTGCTAACGCATTAACATCTGTAGTCTTAATAAACTGTTTAGCTTGTTCAAAAGCATTTTGACCTGTTGAACCGTCTAACACAAGTAATATTTCATGAGGTGAATTAGGGATTACTTTTTGCATAACCCTATTAATTTTAGACAACTCATTCATTAAATTTACCTTATTATGAAGTCTACCAGCAGTATCAATTATTACAACATCTGCATTTTGTGATTTAGCAGCCGTTAATGTATCAAATGCAACAGAAGCTGGATCACTACCCATACTTTGCATAATTATAGGTATATCAACTCTATCTGCCCAAACTTGAAGTTGATCGATTGCAGCAGCTCTGAACGTGTCTGCAGCACCTAATACAACGCTTAAACCTTTAGATTTAAATTGATTAGCTAGTTTACCAATAGTCGTTGTTTTACCAACTCCGTTAACACCAACAACCATGATGACATAAGGGTCATTAGATTTAGGTATTTCAAAATCTTGAGATGTTAAAGATTCGTTTTCTGAAAGAAGTAAACTAATCTCTTCTTTTAGTAACTGATTCAGTTCGCTTAAGCCGCTATACTTATCCTTAGCAACTCTTGATTCAATACGATTTATGATTTTCAATGTAGTATTAACACCAACATCACTAGAAATCAAGACTTCTTCAAGGTCATCAAGAAAATCATCATCGATTTTTGATTTACCAATAATAATCTTATTTAATTTTGAAAAAAATGAGGTTTTAGATTTTTCTAATCCTTTATCTAAAGATTCTTTTTTAGAACTTGAAAAAATGTTTTTAAAAAAACTCATACTTCTAGAATAATATAGCTGATATGCAAATATAAAAATAAAAGCCGCTTTTTTTCAAAAGCAGCTTTTAATCTTAATGTCTTATCTAGTAAATTATTTTTTACTTAAAAAATCATTTACTTTCTCCGGTGATAAAATAGTTTCAACAAAAGAATAAGCCCCTGTTTTAGGAGACTTAACCATTTTAATAGCCTTTGTTAATCTTTTAGAACCTGTCTGTAACGATGCAACTGATTTTTTTGCCATAGTATTATAATTTACTTAATTTCCTTATGAATTGTCATTTTCTTCATGATAGGATTGAATTTTTTGATTTCAACTCTATCAGGAGTGTTTTTTTTGTTCTTAGTAGTGATATATCTAGAAGTTCCAGCCAGACCACTAGCTTTATGCTCTGTACATTCTAATATAACCTGTACTCTATTACCTTTTTTTGCCATCTTTTAAATTATTTTAAAAAACCTTTAGTTCTAGCATCTTTCAAAGCTGCAGAAATTCCAATTCTATTGATTGTTTTAAGAGCAGAAGTAGATATCTTTAGGGTAATCCACTTATCTTCATCAGAAATATAAAAACGTTTTTTAATAAGATTAGCATTAAATTTACGCTTAGTTCTATTAAGGGCTTTAGAAACGTTGTTTCCTACCATTCCTGTTTTACCTGTTAATTCACAAATTCTAGACATAATCTTATAAATTTATTATAAATGTTTTTAATTACGAGGTGCAAATTTACAAATTCTTTGATATATGACAAATATTATCTGTCAATTTTTTAATAATTCTTTTAATAGCAGTTCAAAAGATTTATTAACAGACTTCTGAGTTACCCTTTCTCTTGAATTTCCAAAATTAAATTCAAATGAATACACCTCTTTTGGAGTAGCAATTCCAATATACACAGTCCCTATTTCTTTGTCAGAGTCTCCTTTATCTGGTCCAGCATTACCAGTTGTTGCCAAACCATAATCCGAGCTGAACATTTCTTTTACTTTTATGGCCATTGATTCAACTACATGAGAGCTTACAACAGTGTGTTTCTTAATTATATCTTCATCTATTTTTAAAATGTTTTTCTTTGACTCCGTAGAATAGCAAACTAAGCTTCCTTTAAAAAAAGTAGAAGCTCCTATAATTGAAACTAATGAGTCTGCTATTTTACCACCAGTAAAGCTTTCCGCTAAAGAAATAGTTGAATTATTTTTAATTAATCTATTCGAAATTAACTTTTGAATTGATTCGTCTTCCTCATAACCAACAAATACATCTTTAATCAAGGGTATTAGTTTATCAATTTGAAATTGAATATTGGCTGTGATTTTACTTAAATCAACCCCTTTTGTTGACAATCTCAATTTAACCCTACCCAGACTTGGCAAGTAAGCAAAACTAATATCAACAGGTAAATTATCTTCCCACTCTTTTATTTTCTCAGCAATACTACTCTCCCCCATACCATAAGTTAGAATAGTTTTATGAAGTATATGTGGTAAGCTAAACTCTTTCAAAATTTTAGGAATAACACTATGTTTTATTAATGCCTTCATTTCAAATGGAACTCCAGGTAGAAATATAAAGGTAGTCTTATCTTTAGTCATCCATAAACCAGGAGCACTGCCATTATTATTTATAAAAACATGAGCTTTAGATGGCACTAAAGACTGATCAATATTAACCTGCAAAAGGGGTTGTTTAATATACTTTTTCCAAAGAAATTTAATATTATCTAGTACATTACGGTCAGTAATAAGTTTATCATTAAAAAATTTAAGTAATGTGTTTTTGGTGATATCGTCGTTAGTTGGACCTAAACCTCCAGTTACGATTACAATGTCAGAACAATTTACAGACCTCTGCAGTGTATTTAAAATATCTACTTCTGCATCTTTTATTGAAGATATTCTATTAATTGATAATCCAATTTTATTGAATTCTTTAGCAATAAAAGTAGAGTTTGTATCAACAGTCTGACCAATTAAAATTTCATCTCCTATAGTAATTATTTCTGCAGTCATTATTTTATTTTAATCTTAAAAAATTCATCATCACCTATTTTACCAACAAGAGAGTCGTTGATATTAACTCTCCCAACTCCTGATGGCGTCCCTGAAAAGATAACATCTCCTATTTTTAATGTAAAAAATTGAGAAACATAAGATATAATTTCATCAATATTCCACAACATCAAACTACTATTTCCTTTTTGAACTGTATCACCATTAAGCTCTAAACTAAAGTTTAAGTCGTGAATGTTTTGGAAACTAGACTTATCAACCCATTTACCAATAAGAGCAGAACCGTCAAATGCTTTTGCTTTTTCCCATGGCAGGCCTCTAGACTTTAATTCAGACTGTAAATCTCTGGCTGTAAAATCAATCCCTAACGAAACTTCATCATAGTATTTATGACTAAACCTAGAGTCTATATGCTTTCCTACTTTTTTTATTTTAACGAGTAGTTCAACTTCGTGGTGTATATCACTACTAAAGTTAGGAATAAAGAAAGGTTGATTTTTTAAGATAACTGAGGTGTCAGTTTTTAAAAAAATGACTGGCTCTTTTGGCTTATTGTTTTTTAGTTCATTTATATGATCAACATAATTTCTGCCTATGCAAATTATTTTCATTTAGGATAATTTATTGTTCAGCTGTTGTAGTTTTATGGATCTTAATGTTTTTTTTGTATAAAGAGGGAAATCAGCATTCAACAACCAATTAAAATAACCAAGATCATTTTTTAAAATATCCATCACCAATTTACCTTTATGTTTACCAAAAGAAAAACATTCTTCATTCTTATCGTTCATAATTATAAATCCAGCCAAATCAGCAAACTTACTTCTAGAGCTAAATTCTGATAAAAAAGAAATATTATTCTCCAAGTCATCATATTTTTCAACTTGAGCCTTTAAAATCTCGTAAGTAGCTTTTGTATCAGATTCAGCACTATGCGCACCAATTAATTCTTTGTTGCAATAAAATTCATAAGCTGCAGAAAGGTTTCTTTTTTCCATTTTATGAAAAATATTTTGAATATCAACACACTTATTTCCTTTTAAATTAAAATCAATGTCAGCTCGAATCATCTCTTCAGCTAATAAGGGAATGTCAAACCTATTAGAATTAAAGCCACCAAGATCAGAATCTTTAATTAGTAAATTAATTTCTTTTGCTAGATCTTTAAAAACTGGGGAGTCTTTAATTTTTTCATTAGAAATTCCATGGATTGCAACTACCTCATCTGGAATTTTCATTTCCGGATTAACTAACCAAGTATGTATTTCTTCTTTTCCTGAAGGGAAAACTTTTAAAATTGAAATTTCAACTATTCTATCCTTAGAAATATTGATACCTGTTGTTTCAAGATCAAAAAAACAGATTGGCTTGGATAAGTTTAACTTCATTAAATTTATTTATTGTTATTTTTAAATCTCTGTATTAACATCCCATGACTCAAGATATTCCTTAATACACTTAATAAATTGACTTCCTAAACCACCATTAACTACCCTATGATCATATGAGTGAGATAAGAACATTTTGTTTCTAATTCCTATAAAATCACCTTCTGAAGTTTCAATAACCGATGGCATTTTTCTAATTGCACCTAGAGCAAGTATACCTACCTGTGGCTGATTAATGATTGGAGTACCCATTATACTTCCAAAAACCCCAACATTTGTAACTGTATAGGTTCCATCTTGAACATCATCTGGATTTAATATTCCACTTCTAGCTTTGTTTGCTAATTCATTTACAGACTTAGTCATTCCAACTAAATTTAAGCGATCTGCATTTTTTATAACTGGCACTATTAAATTGCCATCAGCAAGAGATGTTGCCATACCAATATTTATATTCTTTTTTAATATTATAGTATCGTTTCTAACAGAAACATTCATTAGTGGATAAGTTCTTAAGGCTACTGACACTGCCTGCATAAAAATCGGAGTTAAAGTAAGTTTTTCTCCTTCTCTTTTTTCGAAATCATATTTAACTTTGTTTCTCCAATTCCAAACCTTAGTAACATCTACTTCAATAAATGATTGCACATGTGCTGATGTTTTAACTGAGTCAACCATGTGTTTTGAAACGAGCTTACCCATTCTAGACATTTCAATTACCTCATCATTACTGTTGATTGGTAGGTTTGAATTAGTTTTGATATTTACAGCAGAAATTATGTTAATCGGAGTTAACTCAGCTTCATTTGAAGTCTTTTTTGATTCAATATATTTAAGTATATCATTTTTATTAATCCTATTATCTTTACCTGAGCCCTTAATCTGTTCTAGTTCCTTATAATCAATACCTTCTTTTTTAATTATATTCCTAACTAGAGGGGAATAAAACCTTTCAGAATCACTAAGCTTTATTTCACTTACTGTATTGATATTGAGGTCAAAAGTTGGTGGTAAATCTATTTCTTCTTCTTCTTTTGCAGAGCTATCTTGAGAATTATTAATTATTTTTTTTGATGAATCATCAACTGAAACTTCAATAATAGCTATAGTTTGTCCTACTTGGACTATATCATCTACCTCGAAAAATTTTTCGATTAAAACACCTTCAAATTCACAAGGAACTTCCGTGTCTACTTTGTCTGTCGCTATTTCCAAAACAGCTTCATCCATTTCAATTTGATCTCCAATTTCTTTCAACCAAGATGTTATAGTTGCTTCAGCAACACTCTCACCCATTTTTGGCAATTTCAATTCAAATTTAGACATCAAGATCAAATTATATTGTTAAGCAAAATTAAGTAAAATTCGCTTAAAAATAGGATGAAGACTATAATTTATTTGTGCTAGAATCGAATAACCTGGCCTTTTCTTTCAGCATAGTCGCTACCAATATAGAAGTTTGTATTTGGCACTATAATTCTAAGACTATTGGTTTTTGATAAATATTCATAATGATTTATAATTTCAGAAAGCGAAGTGGAATTTAAATCAAATATTAGTAATGAGTTATCAATTTTATTGGCAACTAAGTATTTTGGATTAATTCTTTTTGCCTTAATATTGAATTTATCATTGGAAGATCTGGTGATCAGAAATTTATTTTCGTAATTTATTTCACTTCCTAATACTCTAAAATTAACATTACCAAATTCAGATAATTTTTTAATTGAAATTATTAATTTAAAAAAAAAGTATGCAGCTATTTTAGGGATTAAAAACTTATTAAAATGCTTTAAATAAAAAATATACATAGCATTATAGAATCTATTAACATAGATAAAATTTTTATCTGTACTTTCCCCCTTAAAGTGGATTATCTTAACATCTCCCAAATAATAATTTAAATGACCACTCTTTAGCACTTTATAAGATAGATCTATATCTTCTCCATACATGAAATAATCCTCATCAAAACCTTGAACCGAATCATATATTTGCTTTTCAACAAACATAAATGCACCTGCTAAAACATCAATATATCCTCTTTTATTTTGATCTAAACTTGAGTAATAAAATTTAGAAACTCCAACAAGCTTCATAAAAGAACTAAATACACTAGGCACACTTCTCTTACTCTCTTTTAAGAATCTTCCATTACCATCAATCATCTGACAGCCAACAAAACCAACTTTAAGATTAGATTTATAAAATTCTAATATTTTACTGAAGGTGTCTTCTTTTAATACAGTATCAGGGTTTAAAATACATATATACTTGCCCTTAGCCCTACTAACACCTAAGTTATTTGCTTTAGAAAAACCTTCATTCTTGTCATTTTTGATTAATGTTACTAAAGGGAATTTGTCTTTTACTATATCACATGAATTATCAGAAGAATAATTATCTACAACAATAATTTCTGACTTAATTTTCATTCCACAGAGAGATTGTGAAACGCTAAATAAGCAGAGTTCTAGAAATGAACTTGAATTATAGCTTACAATGATTACAGATAAAACCAAGTTGATTAAATTTTAATAGAACTCTCAAATGGAATTCTATTTGTTATACTTCTGCCTAAAGTAATTTCATCAGCATACTCCAAGTCATCTCCGACAGAAACCCCTCTAGCAATTGTAGAAGTTACAATTTCATATTTATTTATCAACTTATAAATGTAAAAGTTAGTGGTATCCCCTTCCATAGTAGAGCTTAATGCAAAAATAAGTTCTTTAACTAACCCTGATTTAACTTTATGTACTAATGGGTTAATATGTAAATCGTCTGGACCTACACCATCCATTGGAGATATTTTACCACCCAGAACATGATATAAACCCTTAAAGGAACTTGTACTTTCTATAGCCATCACATCTCTAATATCTTCTACAACACAAATAATTGAATCATCTCTTTTTGGGTTAGAGCAAATTTCACAAGTATCTAAATCAGAAATATTATTGCAATTATCACAAAATTTAATATCATTTCTCATCATTACTAATGATGAAGCTAAGTCTTGAATTTGGTTCTTTGGTTGACGTAACATATGTAAAGCCAGCCTAAGAGCAGTTCTTTTACCTATACCTGGTAATTGCGAAATTTCATTTACTGCATTTTGAATTAATTTTGACGAGAACTCCATTAAACAAACTTACAAATTAAATGGTTTGAATTATAAATGTAATGTAAATTATATTTTAGAAATATAACTTTTAAATATGTATTTTGATATATTTACAAATATGAGTTCAGCACAAATACTAATTGTTATTTCACTGTATTTTGGGTTATTATTAATAATATCCAAATTAACTTCCAAAAACGATAATAACTCAGATTTTTTTAAAGCAGGTAAAAAAGCCCCTTGGTACTTAGTTGCTTTCGGAATGGTTGGAGCGTCTTTGTCTGGAGTGACCTTTATTTCAGTTCCTGGATGGATTGAAGGCTCACAGTTTAGCTACATGCAAGTGGTATTAGGTTATTTTGCTGGATACATAGTCGTTAGTAATGTTTTATTACCTGTTTACTATAAATTAAATGTTACCTCTATCTATGAATTTTTAAACACAAGATTTGGCTCTACAGCTCATAAAACTGGAGCAGTATACTTTTTTATATCTAGATTACTTGGAGCCTCCTTTAGACTCTTTTTAGTAGCTATTGTATTACAACAGTTTGTTTTTGATAAATGGGGTGTCCCTTATTTTGTGACGGTTATTATATCAGTTCTTTTGATCTGGATTTACACAAATAAAGGTGGCATTAAGACAATCATTTGGACAGATAGTTTACAAACTCTATTTATGATTCTAGCTGTTGGAATATCCATCTACGGAATATTAAATAGTTTAGACATAACTTTTATTGATTATTTATATTCTGAAGAGTTTTCTAAATATAACAAGATATTTTATTTCGAAGATATTTACAGTAAACAACATTTTATTAAATCTTTTATAGGTGGTGCATTCGTCACTATTTGCATGACTGGATTAGATCAAGATATGATGCAAAAAAACTTAGCTTGTAAGTCATTGAAAGATGCTCAAAAAAACATGTTATGGTTTAGTGTTGTGCTTGTAATTGTTACTGCCTTATTTATGATATTAGGGAGTTTGTTATTTGTGTACAAAGCTGAAAATGGTATAGATATGCCATTACTAGACGGGCAAATAAAAACCGATTTATTATTTCCTGAAATTGCACTTAATGGAGAACTTGGTGTCATACTATCTCTTACATTTATTTTAGGGCTTATTGCCGCTGCTTACAGTAGTGCTGATAGCGCACTAACATCTTTAACAACCTCATACTGCATAGATTTTATTGACATCAATAAAAAGAGTGAAAAGGAACAGGTAGCCATTAGAAAAAGGATTCACATCTTAATGAGCTTAATTTTAATTATAATCATAATTGTATTCAAGTATTTATTAAGCTCCAATGTTATAGACAGTTTATTAAGAGTAGCCAGTTACACATACGGACCATTACTAGGCTTGTTTTCTTTTGGATTGTTTACCAAACTAGGTATAAATGAAAAAAAATTAATTCCTGTTGTAATTCTTGCACCTTTGTTAACACTTTTAGTTAATTATTCTCCTACAATATATGCTATGGTTAGCGTGGATTTACAAACTTGCTTAGAGCTAAGCTTAAATGACTGCATAATAAATAATTGGAGTGATGCATCAACTTTTGCTAAAAGCAACTTCTATCAATTCGGTTATGAGTTATTACCAATAAATGGTTTAATAACATTTACTGGATTATACCTTATAAAGGTTAAAAATATTACCAACGAATCATAACAGACCCCCAGGTAAACCCACTACCGAAAGCAGCAAGAACAACCAAATCGTTGTCTTTTACCTTACCATGCTCCCAAGCTTCTGTAAGCGCAATAATTACAGAAGCAGCAGTAGTATTACCATACTTCATAATATTATTATGCACTTTATCATCAGATAAACTAAATTTCTTTTGTATAAATTTTGAGATACGTAAATTTGCTTGGTGAGGAATCAACATGTCTATATCTTCTTTTTGTAAATTATTTGCTTCTAAACCTTCTACTATCGCTTCTGAAAAACGTGTAATTGCATGTTTAAAAACAAATTGTCCATTCATTTGTGGGTAGTATGATTGATCTTCTGGATCATTTTCTGCTAATATTTCCGGAATCCATCTTCCAGTATTAGGCCCATCTAGCATTAATTCTCTCGCATGTTTCCCCTCTGAATGTAAATGAGAAGATAAAATTCCTTTTCCTTTTTCTTCGCTTCTAGATAAAATCGCTGCTCCTGCCCCATCTCCAAAAATAACAGTCACACCTCTACCTCTTGTAGATTTCTCTAATCCACCAGAATGGTTTTCAGCACCAATTACTAGAATATTTTTATACATTCCAGTTTTTATAAACTGATCTGCAACAGAAATCGCATATATAAAACCAGAACATTGGTTTCGAACATCTAGGGCACCAATTGTTGGCATATCTAACATATCTTGAACACGAACTCCACCTCCTGGAAAATACATATCTGGACTAAGCGTTGCAAAAATAATAAAATCAATATCTTGTTTTTTCAAGCCAGATCTCTCAATTGCAATTTTAGAAGCTTTCACAGCCATAGTTGAAGTTGTCTCACCTGTTTTGGGATCAATCCAACGTCTTTCTTTAATTCCTGTCCTTTCTTCAATCCACTCATCTGAAGTCTCCATAAACTTAGATAGGTCATTATTAGTAACAATATTTTCAGGAACAAAATAACCAAGTCCAGTAATTTTTGAGTTATACATTAAATGTTTTTTTATGAATATAGTAAATTATTTTATTTTAAAAATGTCAGTTTGTCAGTATATGAGGTTTGGCATTCTTATTGAATATTAAAAGTAAACTTAAAATAATTAAATAATGAAAAAAGGCAATATTAATGTATCTGTTGAAAATATATTTCCGCTAATTAAAAAATTTCTATATAGTGACCATGAGATATTTTTGAGAGAGCTAATCAGTAATGCTACTGACGCAACATTAAAACTTAAACATCTATCAAGTGTAGGAAAAGAAAAGATAAAATTTGGCAACCCAATTATTGAAGTAAAGGTCGATAAAAAAGGTAAAAAATTACATATTATTGACCAAGGCCTAGGGATGTCAGCTGAAGAAATAGAGAAATATATAAATCAAGTTGCTTTTTCAGGAGCAGAGGAATTTTTAGAAAAATACAAGGATTCTGCAAAAGATTCAGGTATAATTGGACATTTTGGTCTTGGATTTTACTCTGCTTTTATGGTTTCTAGTAAAGTTGAAATAATTTCAAAATCATACAGAGGTGATGAGGCTGCTCATTGGTCATGTGACGGTTCTCCAAATTTTACTTTAGAAAAATCTGACAAAAAAGAAAGAGGTACTGAAGTAATTCTACATATAGACAAAGACTCTAAAGAGTTTTTAGAAGATTCAAAAATATCTGAGTTACTGTCTAAATATAATAAATTCATGCCTATTCCAATTAAATTTGGAACTAAGGAAGAAGAGCTTCCTTTAGCTGAAAATGCTGAAAAAGATGCAGTTGCTGAAAAAGTAACAGTTGACAATATTATTAATAATCCAAATCCAGCTTGGACAAAGCAACCAAAAGATTTAGAGGAACAGGATTATAAAAGTTTTTATAAGGAGCTGTATCCAATGCAATTTGAAGATCCATTATTTAATATTCATTTAAATGTAGACTACCCTTTTAACTTAACTGGTATTCTTTATTTCCCAAAAATGAATAATGATCTTAATATTCAAAAAGACAGAATTCAACTTTACCAAAATCAAGTTTTTGTAACTGATAACGTTGAAGGGATTGTTCCTGAATTTTTAACAATGTTAAGGGGTGTTATTGACTCGCCTGATATTCCTTTGAATGTTTCAAGGTCGTACTTACAAGCTGACGGAGCTGTTAAAAAGATATCATCCTACATAAGCAGAAAAGTAGCTGACAAGCTTAACTCAATATTTAAAAAAAATCGTGAAGATTTTGAAAAGAAATGGAATGACATCAAGATTGTTATTGAATACGGAATGCTTAGTGAAGACAAGTTCTACGACAAGGCGGATAAATTTGCATTGTACCCTACTGTCAACGATGAGTTTTTTACAATAGACGAATTAACTGAAAAAATAAAAGATAATCAAACTGATAAAGATGATAAGTTAGTTGTATTGTATACTTCTAACAAAATTGAACAACACAGCTATATTGAAACAGCTAAGAATAAAGGTTACGAAGTTTTATTATTAGACTCACCTATTATAGGTCATTTGATTCAAAAACTTGAATCTTCAAAAGAAAAAATATCGTTTGTAAGAGTTGATTCTGATCACATAGATAATCTTATTAAAAAAGATGATACTAAAATTTCAAAATTGTCAGATGAAGAAAAGAAAACACTGGAAGATGTATTAAAAGAAGAAATTCCTTCTGAGAAATTTACAGTACAATTAGAAAGTATGGATAGTGATGCTGACCCTTTCATAATTACGCAACCAGAATTTATGAGAAGAATGAAAGAAATGCAGCAATCTGGCGGTGGTGGTATGTTTGGAATGGGTAATATGCCAGAAATGTTTAACCTTACAGTTAATACTAACTCAGAACTTGTTGGTCAGATACTCGGCACTAAGACTAAGAAGAAACAATCCAGGTTAATTAGTCAGAGTTTAGATTTAGCAAAATTATCTCACGGCCTTTTAAAAGGGGAAGAGCTAACCAACTTCATAAAAAGAAGTTATGAGATAATTAAATAATCATTTAAAATTTTTGTTCTAAAAACCCGTTACTAAGTTTAGTAACGGGTTTTTTTATATCTTTTTTAACTAACACATGGACTATATTGTGTTATATTTATATCCTTTAAATCATTCCCTATGAAAAAATTCAGTCTTGCTTCTTTGGTGCTTTTTTTAATTTTATCATGTGATTTCAGTCCAGAAAATATTCAAAATAATGTAGAGTTTAATACTATTCTTGAAAACTATTACCAAGATGGCTTAAAACTTAACCCTATTAACGCAACCAATGAGGGGGATTCGAGGTATAATGATAAATTTCCTGAGCTAATTACAGATAATTATAAAAATAAGCAAGCAGAATATTATAATAAATATCTAAATAAGGTTTCAAAATTTGAAATAAATGATTTATCGGATGTTGATAAAATGAGTAAATCTATACTAGAATGGGAATGTAAAATTAATCTTGAATCCTTAAATTATAATACTCAATATACACCCATAGACCAGATGTGGTCAATTCACTTAATAGTTGGGCAATTAGCAAGTGCTGAGGGTGCTCAACCTTTTAGAACAGTTTCTGATTACAGCAATTGGCTAGTTAGGTTAGAAGGATATATAAAATGGCTAGCAAATGCTGAAACAAATATGAGAAAAGGAGTGAAAAATGGATACATATTACCAAAATCACTAATATCTAAAGTAATTCCGCAAATTAAAGCGATAACAAACAGTGATTTAAAAAACAATCTTTTTTATAGTCCAATAAATAAATTTCCTTCTGATTTTGACGTACAAACCAGAGCAATGTTAAAAAAAACATACACATACATAATTCAGGAAAAACTAATTCCAGCTCACGATAAATTGTATCAATTCTTAGAGAAAGAATACCTTAAACAAGGGAGGCTATCCAGTGGAATAGATGATGTGCCAAATGGAAAAGAACTATATAAGCATCTTATCAAATTATTCACTACGACTGACATGACAGCCGATGAAATTCATAATCTTGGGCTATCTGAAGTTTCTAGAATATCCAAAGAAATGATAGAGGTGAAAAATGAAGTAGGCTTTAAAGGCAGCTTAAAAGAGTTTTTTAATTATGTAAGAGAAAATGATACATTGATGCCATTTAAAACTGCTGAAGACGTATTAAAAAACTTTAATTCTATTCATGATAGAATGAAACCTCAAATTGAAAAAATGTTTGATTTAAAACCCAAAACAAAATTTGAAGTCAGAAGAACAGAAAAGTTTAGAGAAAAATCTGCAAGTGCTGAATATAGTCCTGGTTCATTAGACGGATCTAGACCAGGAATATTTTACACACCAATTCCTGATGCTAAAAAATATAATACATATTCTGATGAATCTTTATTTTTACACGAAGCAATACCTGGACACCACTATCAAATTTCTTTAACTCAGGAGAATGATTTACTACCAATGTTTAGAAAAACACTATGGTACAGTGGCTATGGTGAAGGATGGGCTTTATACTGTGAATCACTTGGTAAAGAACTAGGTCTTTATGATGATCCATATCAGTATTTTGGAATGCTTGGAGCAGAAATGCACAGAGCTATTAGATTAGTGGTAGATACTGGAATACATTCTAAAGGCTGGACTAGAGAAGAAGCTATTCAATATTCATTGGATAATGAAGCAGAAAGTGAAGCTGGTATAATTTCAGAAATCGAACGATACATGGCTATGCCAGGACAGGCACTCTCCTACAAGATTGGACAATTAAAAATTAAAGAGTTAAGAAGTTTAGCTCAACAAAAACTAGGGAATAATTTCAACATATCTGAATTCCATAATAAAATTTTAGAATCTGGATGTGTACCTTTAGCTCTTTTAGAAAACAAAATCAATAACTGGATTAATTCAAAACTTAATTAAATGACAGTATTAAAGTTTATTAAACTTACGTTTTTTTCTTTATTCTTTTTATTTTCTCTAAACTCATTTTCTCAGTTTAGTAAAACACATTATATACCACCAATTAGCACTAGTGGTCAGGGCTCATCTTCGCCTGAGATTCAATATCTATATGTTTCTACTCCAAATGAAAATCCTATTAATGTTATTATTACTCCCATAGGTGGAACCCCATTAGCTGTAACTGTTTCAAACTCGGAACCATACGAATATTTTATCGGCGACGGGAATGATACTAATTTTATAGCCTTGTCTGGAGATTCGGGTGAGGTATATATTAATAAAGGTTTTATAATTGAAGGAGAAGATTTAATATATGTTTCGGCTAGGTTATTTACAAGTGATGCTTATTATCAAGCAGCGGGGCTGGTTAGTAAAGGTTTAGCAGCTCTTGGAAAAACTTTTAGGGTTGGTACTTTTGAAAGTGTAGGAAGTGATCCAGCTGGTAATTTTCTGAATTTTGTAAGTGTATTAGCTACAGAAGATAATACCATTGTTAATTTTTCTGATTTCCCTAATGGCGCTACAATTATAAATAATGCAGCTACTAATGATATTCTACTAAACTCAGGAGAGAGTTATGTAATCGCTATACAACCAACTAGTTTTAATCCAGACAACGATAATGCGATGATAGGTGTACTGGTTGAGTCCGATAAACCTATTGCAGTAAATTCTGGATCTATAACTGGAAGTAACCAAAACACAGATACTGATGCTAATGGACAAGATGCTGGAATAGATCAAATTGTACCTTTAGAAAGAGTTGGTACAGAATACATATTTGTAAGAGGTATTGGTCCTGATCAAATTGAAAGACCACTAATCGTTGCTCATGAAGCAGACACAGAAGTATATGTAAATGGTGCATTAGAGTTTACGATTGCTCAAGCCGGAGAACACTGGTCTATACCATCTTCATTTTATGGAGTCTCATACGATCAGTACGGAGTAGGTCCAGAAATTGGAGTATCGAGTAATATGTACGTTCAAACATCAAAACCAGCTTTCGCATACCAATTCTTAGGAGGAATAAGGCCAGGTGTAGCTGGTCCATTTGGAACTGGGACTGGAGTGCCTAACCAAGGAATGTTTTTTGTACCACCAATTAATTGTCAAACTCCAAGTATTGTAAATAATATTGCTGCAATCAATAAACTTGGTCCAGATTTTTCATTTGAAGGAGTTGTTACTATTGTAACAGAAACTGGATCTACAGTTTTAATTAACGGAAATGACATTTCTGACTATGCGGGTGAAGTTCAGCCCGTAAATGGGAATGCATTGTTTGAATCGTATACGGTTGAAGGCTTAACAGGAAATGTTTCTGTTGAATCCTCAAGCCAGATATATGTTGCATCATTTGGGGCATATGATTACGCTACTTTTGGAGGATATTACTCAGGGTTTGCATACCAGCCTGAAATTATTTTAGATGAAATATCAGTAGATTCCGAAGGTTGCATACCTAACTTGGAATTAAGATTAAATAGCATATCTACATTTGATGAGTATCAATGGTATTTTAACGGTGAAATGATTGATGGTGCTGTTGGAAATAGCTTTACTCCTACTGAACCTGGTTATTATCAAATTTCCGGTGCAGTAGATGATTGCCCTGGTTTATTACTTTCTGATGATATCCCTGTTAGTGCATGCCCACCAGATACAGACTCTGATGGAGTAAATGACAACATAGATATAGATATAGATAACGATGGAATATTAAATTGCGAAGAATCTCTTGGAGATAAAAATATAGATTTTTCGGGTGAGATTGAAGGTGTAATTGGTAATGATGGTGAATCACTAGCGACCGTTACATGGGATCTTGCAAGTTCAACTGGTTTTATCCCAGTTTGGGATGGCAATACTACTGGTGATTTTTCATCTCTATCACCTCCAGTATATGAAGCAGTAGATTCCGAGGGAATTTTTGTTGAATTTGATGGATTTAATACAAGTTTATTAACTTTCAGTACTGAAGTAAGTTTGACAGTTGAACAAAGTGAATATGAAAGTGTGTTTTTTGGCGCTAGTCTTGATAATCAAGAGTCTTTTAATTTTAAGGTTCCACCATCAAAGTCAATAACAATTTTAAACCCAGATAATCAAATATTGATTGACACCAACTTTGATGGTATTTATGAATCTGGAATAACTTCATTCTCGAATTTTGAAATTCGTTTTAAATTAAATGGAACTAGTCTGAATGCTGCTGATGCCACCTACAAACTTTTTACTCACTTG
>CAJJDI010000011.1 GCA_905182835.1 uncultured Flavobacteriaceae bacterium
GTACTGAAGGCGGGACTTGAACCCGCACGGACCTTACAGTCCATTGGATTTTAAGTCCAACGTGTCTACCAATTCCACCACTTCAGCATTATAATTTATCAGAGCGAAAGAAGGGATTTGAACCCTCGACCTCCACCTTGGCAAGGTGATGCTCTACCCCTGAGCTACTTTCGCAGTTGTTAATGAACGAACACCTAATTGGTGCGGGTGCAAATTTAATACAATTCTTATAATAGCAAAGTATTTTTTTAAAAAATAAGCAGTTATTAATTATCTATCTTTTTTTTAAGTTCGCTGAGCTTAAGTAATGCCTCCACCGGAGTTAAAGAATTGATGTCAATATTTAAAATTTCTTCTTTTAATTCTTCTAAAATTGGATTATCTAAGTTAAAAAACTGAAGCTGATGGTCCTCTTTAATTGACTTCACTTTCCCTGTTAATTCCTCATTAGAATGGGATTTTTCCAATTTTTTTAAAATCATGTGAGCTTTTTTTAATACTTGGTTAGGCATTCCTGCCATTTTTGCAACATGTATTCCAAAGCTATGCTCACTACCCCCAGGAACTAATTTTCTTAAAAAAAGTACATCGTTTTTTTCTTCCTTAACCGATACATTGAAGTTTTTTATTCGCTTAAAAGAGGATGTCATTTCATTTAATTCATGATAATGAGTTGCAAAAAGGGTTTTTGGCTTAGAGATATTGTCATGTAAAAACTCACTAATAGCCCAGGCAATAGATATACCATCGTAGGTACTAGTACCTCTACCAATTTCATCTAACAATATTAGACTTCTCCCTGATATATTGTTTAATATGGAGGCTGTTTCGTTCATTTCTACCATAAAAGTAGATTCCCCCATGGAAATATTATCACTCGCTCCTACTCTCGTAAATATTTTATCAAACCAGCCCATTCTTACCGATTTTGCTGGCACGAAGCTACCCATCTGAGCCATTAAGACAATTATTGCTGTTTGTCGTAAAATTGCAGACTTACCAGACATGTTAGGTCCAGTAATCATTATAATTTGCTGTTTATCACTATCCAAAAAGACATCATTAGAGATGTAAGATTCATGTGCCTTTAATTGTTTTTCAATAACAGGATGTCTTCCTTCTTTAATATCCAGCTCGTAAGAATCATCAATCAATGGCATACAATAATTATTTTCAATTGCTAATTGACTAAACCCTGAAAGGCAATCAAGTTTTGCTATTAAAAATGAATTGTTTTGAACTTCCTTTATAAACTTACCCAACCATTGAACTAGATTATTGAAAATTTCAATTTCTAGAGCCATTATTTTTTCTTCAGCACCAAGAATCTTTGATTCATACTCTTTCAATTCCTCGGTAATATATCTCTCTGCATTAACTAATGTTTGCTTTCTAATCCAGTGCTCAGGCACCTTGTCTTTATGTGTATTTCTTACCTCTATATAATAACCAAAGACATTGTTAGAGGCTATTTTAAGCGACGTAATTCCTGTTGCTTCACTTTCTCTAGTAAGCATTTTATCTAGCACTTCCTTTCCTGAAAAGGCAATGCGTCTTAATTCTTTTAACTCATCAGAATAGTCAGAGGAAATGGAGTTTCCTTTTAAAATATTAACTGGTGAATTCTCTAAAAGAGTTTCCTTTATTCTTTTTCTCAACTCATCGCAATTGCTTAAGTTTAACCCGATTTCTTTTACTGAAGTATTAATAGATTTTTCAGCTATGGATTTAATTGGAATAATTGCTTCAAGAGAATTTTTTAAATGAATAACTTCTCTAGGGCTAATTTTAAAAGTAGCCACTTTAGAAATTAATCTTTCTATATCTCCAATTAGCTTAACATGATGTTGTATTTGATTTAATGAATTTAAATCTTCCATTAAAAATTTAACAACCTCGTGACGTTTACTTATTTCATTAATGTCTTTTAAAGGAAGGGCTAACCATCTTTTAAGTAGCCTTCCTCCCATAGGAGAGATTGTTTTATCTATTACGTCAATTAGCGTAACTGCGTTTAAATTATTCGAATAAAAAAGTTCTAAATTTCTTGTTGTAAATCTATCCATCCATACATAGTCTTCTTTTGGTATTCGCTTTAAAGAAGTTATATGATTGATTTTTTGATGTTGTGTTTCGCTTAAATAATGCATTATAGCGCCAGCTGCGATTACTCCATCATTAAGGTTTTCAATTCCAAAACCTTTAAGGTTTTTTGTTTTAAAATGAGTGCAAAGTGATTCAATCGAAAAATCATGTTGAAATACCCAATCTTCCAAATAAAATAATTGATATGGGTAACTAAATTGAGATGAGAAACTCTCTTTTTTCTGCTTTGAAACTAATATTTCACTAGGGTTGAAATTTTGAAGTAGCTTATCTACTTCTTCTTTCGTTCCTTGAGAAACTAAAAATTCTCCAGTAGAAACGTCTAAAAAAGAAATACCAATTTGTTTACCTAGACTTATAGCTGCTAAAAAATTATTAGTCTTGGGAGACAATACTTCATCAATAATAGCCAGGCCTGGTGTTATTAGCTCTGTCACTCCTCTTTTAACAATATTCTTGGTAAGTTTAGGGTCTTCTAATTGATCACATATAGCGACTCTTAAACCAGATTTAACAAGTTTAGGCAAGTATGTATTTAACGAATGATGTGGAAAACCTGCAAGTTCAGTTTCACTAGAACTACCAGCACCTCTCTTGGTCAAGATTATCCCTAATATTTTAGCCGTTTTAATTGCATCCTGTCCAAAGGTTTCATAAAAGTCCCCCACTCTAAATAATAATAATGCGTCAGGGTATTTTACCTTGATTGCATTATATTGCTTCATTAATGGGGTTATTTTTTTTACTGTTTTTGACAACGTAGAATAGTTTTAAATATTTATTTTTACTGAGATATAATCACGCAATGCTAATGTAACTAATATTTATTTTTTTAAAAAGACATTAAAAAGAAGATATTCTAAATTATTTTTCTAAAATGAGAAAATTAAAAAATAGTGAGCTAAATAGAATTAGTCCTAAAGAGTTTAAAGAGACTAATAAAAGTCCTGTAATTGTAATTCTGGATAATATTAGAAGCTTAAATAATATTGGAAGTGTTTTTAGAACAAGTGACGCATTTCTAGTTGAGAAGATATATCTATGTGGAATTACTGCAATACCCCCGAATAAGGATATAAATAAGACTGCTCTGGGTAGTACAGAAACTGTAGAGTGGGAATACAAAGCAAGTGCTATAGAATTAGTAAATCAGTTGAAAGAAGATGGTGTTACGGTTTTGTCTATCGAACAATGTGAGGGATCTAGCAGCCTAGATAAATATACATTTACTAAAGATAAAAAGTATGCGTTAGTTTTTGGAAACGAAATTAAAGGCGTATCACAAAAGGTTATTGATGAAAGTCATAATGTTATTGAAATACCTCAGCTAGGAACTAAGCATTCATTAAATATTTCTGTTAGTGTAGGAATCCTACTATGGAATTCTGTTTACAGATAGGGTTAATTATTCACAAATGGAGCTTAGTATAGATAAATAATCTATTCTATTATTTACAAAATCTAAATCATTTATATCAATTATTTTAATATTCAAATCAGTTTGAGATTTGTGAAAATCTAAATAACCTGAATTGATATTATTTAAATACTTTTTATCGATATTTTGCTCGTAATCTCTACCTCGTTTTTTTATATTTTCCTTTAATCTATCTACATTTTGATTCAAATAAATATATAAATCTGGTTTGAGTATATCTTTATACATGGAGAAAAACAGCTTTCTATATAAAGCAAACTCATCATCACTTAGGGTTATTTTAGAAAAAATTAATGATTTAAAAATATCATAATCACTTATAATAGAATCATTGAAAATATTTAACTGTGATAAATCATCGGTTATTTGTTGGTATCTCTCTGCTAGAAAAGACATCTCTAAAGTAAAAGCATATCTATCAGGTTCCTCATAAAATTTCGGTAAGAAAGGATTGTCGGCAAATCTTTCTAAAATCAATTTAGAATTAAAATCAACAGAAATCATTTTAGCTAATGAAGATTTACCAGCGCCTATATTACCCTCTATTGCGATATATTTAAAATTAGAAATATTGAATTTATCTTTTGGGTTTGATAGCTTATCCTTTATTTTCTCTACTTTATTATTACCCTCACATAACTTTAATAATTCAATTGCATTTTTATTAAAAATGGGGTGATTTATATTTGGGTCGATATCATTTAATGGGATTAAAACAAATTCTCTTAAATGCATGGAAGGATGCGGGATAGTTAATAGATTATTATTTACTATCTCATCTTCAATTAAAAGCATGTCAAGATCTATAACCCTAGACTCATACACGTTATTTGAACCTCTTGTTCTACCTAATTTTTTTTCAATATCAAGCAGGCTATTCATTACATTATTATGGTCATCGTTTGAAAAAAATGAAATACATATATTGTAAAAGTAATCTCCTTTAAAACCAACTGCATTTGTTCGGTAAACAGAAGAAATAGAACAAACTATAGATATTTCCAAGTGTATTAAATCGATTGCATTTTGAAGATTTTGCAATCTATCTCCAACATTGGATCCGATAGAAATATGATATTTTTTAAAAGGTTTCATTAGCACAAATTAAACAAAAAGAAATTCAAAATGTTATATTTACTTCAATTAATATATTGATATAAATTAATTGACTAAAAGGAGATTTCTACAACAAAACCTTCATGAGATCTAACATTAAAAACTTTGTTTTCTTCAAATAGCAAGTATTGGCCTTTGATTCCTTTAAGAGTGCCTTTAATTTCTTTTGTTTTAATAAGTTTTTGAGTGAGTGGTTTAATCGGGTATTCATTAACCGGGAAATCTATATCTATCATACTGTTACTTTCAATAAAATATTGTAAAGTTTCCTTGGGGATATGCTTCTTCATATCTTCTTTACAAGACATTATATCCAGATCATTATTATCACTAGTAAGCATTTTTCTCCAATTAGTCTTGTCACTTATAAACTCCTTTATAGCAACTTCAGTTATCCCAGCTAAATATCTGTTCGGAACTTCTACTAACTCGATAGCTTGATGAGCACCTTGGTCAATCCACCTATATGGGACTTGAGCTTTTCTTGTTACACCCACTTTAAGTTGTCCGGTGTTCGCTAGGTAAACAATGTGGGGTTGTAATTGGACTCTCTTTTCATAATCTAAATCACGATCCTCTATATTTAAATGAGCTGTACTTAACTCTGGTTTAATAATCCAATCTCCAGCTTGAGCTTGCTCAAAAAAGCAGTTTTTACAATAACCTTGTCGAAAAATTTCTTTTTCTTTTTCACAACTTAAACAAAAATAATGGAGGAACTTTATAGAGACCTCTTTATCAAGTAAATCATTCAAGCAAATAAAATTATCTTTAAATTCTAGATAATATTTTATAGGGCTTTTGAACTCGCTCTGCATTTTTCTAATTACACCTTGAAATTTCATGAAAAAAATTACTAATTTTAGTATTCTATAAATATATGAAAAAATGGTAAATCCTTTTATTAATTCTGTAACCTCTTGGTTTTTAAAAAAAAGGATTCATCAAATAGAATTGTTCTTGAAATACCCAAATGAAGTTCAAAACGAACTACTATTAAAACTTTTAAATTCTGCTAAAAACACTTCAATTGGAAAGCACTACGGGTTTGAATCGATTAAAAGTTATAAAGATTACTCAGAAAGAGTTCCTGTTTCTACCTATGAAGATATATCAGAAATGATTGAGAGATCTAGAAAAGGTGAAAAAAATATTTTTTGGAGTTCAGAAATAAAATGGTTTGCCAAATCCAGTGGGACCACAAATTCAAAAAGTAAATTTATTCCTATTAGTCAAGAGTCTTTAGAAGATTGTCATTATGCAGGAAATAAAGATTTATTATGCTTATATCTTTCTAACAATGAAAATTCAAAACTATTTGAGGGGAAAAACCTTAGGCTCGGCGGAAGTAAATCCACTTATTTTGAAAATGGTAGTATGTACGGGGATCTTTCTGCAATATTAATTGAGAATATGCCACTCTGGGCTGAATTTATTAGTACTCCAAGTAAAAAAGTCTCTCTGATGAGTGATTGGGAATATAAAATGACTGCTATAATTGAAGAAACCATAAAAGAGAATGTAACAAGTTTAGGAGGAGTTCCTTCATGGATGTTAACTCTTTTAAATAAGACTTTAGATATCACAGGGAAGAAATCAATTAATGAAATTTGGCCGAATTTAGAAGTATATTTTCACGGAGGAGTTAGCTTTAATCCATATTTAAATCAGTACAATTCTATATTTAATTCAGACAAGATTAAATATTATGAGATTTATAATGCATCTGAAGGCTTTTTTGCTGTTCAAGATTCCAACAATTCAAAAGAGCTTCTGCTAATGTTAGATTATGGTATTTATTATGAATTCATACCAATGGACAATTATCAAAGCAAAAATCAGACTATAATTAATCTAAGTCAGGTAGAGCTAAACACAAACTATGCAATTGTTATTACAACCAATGCGGGTCTTTGGAGATATAAAATTGGGGATACAATTAGATTTACATCGTTAAATCCATATAGAATTCTTATTACAGGCAGAACAAAGCATTTTATTAATGTGTTTGGAGAGGAAGTAATAATTGAAAATAGTGATAATGCAATTAAGAATTTATGTAAAAAAAGGAACCTAGAGGTTGTTGATTATACGGTTGCTCCAGTATTTATGGATGGTAAGAAAAAAGGAAGGCACCAATGGTTAATAGAATTTAATACAATACCTACCAATACAACAGAGATTGCTAATCAAATTGATGAGTTATTAAAGTCTGAAAATTCTGATTATGAAGCAAAGAGATATAATAATATTTCACTTGATAAGCCGGAAGTTATAATTGCACAAAAGGGGCTCTTTTATAAATGGATGAAAAAGAGAAACAAATTAGGTGGGCAAAATAAGATACCTAGATTATCAAATTCCAGAAAATATATTGAAGAATTATTAGAAATTAATAGTTAAGAAACTGCTTTTAATTTTTTCAAAACAATCCTAGACAATTGCTTTTCTGCATAAGGTTTAGTCACAATAAGCTTCTTGTTAGCTCCTCCTGGCATACTAAACATTGCATCATTTAGAATCTCTTCACACAACGATCTTAGACCTCTAGCTCCTAAATTATAATCCAGTGCATTTTCTACGATATAATCTAAGGCTGGTTCTTTAAATTGAAGATCAATACCATCCATTTCAAACAATTTTACAAATTGCTTAATTATTGCATTTTTTGGAGTTGTTAGAATAGCTCTAAGTGCTTTTGCATCTAGTGGATTCATGTACGTAACTACAGGTAACCTACCTATTATTTCAGGGATTAAACCGAAGTCTTTTAAATCTTTAGGGTTTATGTATTGGAGTAAGTTTTCCTTTAAAATAATTTCTTCTTTAGAAGACTTATAGCCGATTGCAGCCATATTTAATCGTTTAGAAATAAACCTTTCTATACCATCAAATGCACCTCCTGCAATAAATAAAATATTTTCTGTATTTACTTCGATAAATTTTTGATCAGGATGTTTCCTTCCTCCTTTAGGTGGTACATTCACTATCGTGCCTTCTAGTAATTTAAGTAAAGCTTGTTGAACACCTTCACCGGAAACATCTCGTGTTATTGAGGGGTTATCGCTTTTTCTAGCAATTTTATCAATTTCATCAATAAAAACTATACCTCTTTCCGCTTTCTCTAAATTATAATCTGCAGCCTGTAATAATCTAGTTAAAATACTTTCAACGTCTTCACCTACATAGCCAGCCTCAGTTAAAACTGTTGCATCAACAATTGCTAAGGGAACATCTAACATTTTAGCAATACTTTTTGCCATTAATGTTTTACCTGTACCAGTCTTACCAACCATTATTATATTACTTTTCTGTATTTCAACGTCATCCTCTTCAATTTTCTGGCTTAATCTTTTGTAGTGGTTATACACAGAAACTGAAAGAATTTTTTTGGTAAAATCTTGACCTATTACATACTGGTCTAGAAATGATTTAATTTCTTGAGGTTTAAGCAGTTTAGTTGGTGATAGTTCTTTGTTAGAGATCTCAGAATTAGCTTCTTGGATAACGATACCATTTGCCTGTTCAATACACTGATCACAAATATGCGCATCAATTCCAGCAATTAACAATTCTGTTTCTGCTTTTTTCTTTCCACAAAAAGAACACTGTAATTCAGATGATTTACTCATAGATAAATAAATTTAAGATCTTGTAAGAATTTCATCAATCATACCATACTCCAGGGCTTTATCAGACTTCATCCAGTAATCTCTATCACTATCTTTGTAAACCTTGTCGTATTCTTGACCAGAATGTTTGCTTATAATATTGTATAATTCTTCTTTAAGTATCATTATCTCTCTAGCAGTTATTTCTATATCACTAGCTTGACCTTGAGCTCCACCTAATGGTTGATGAATCATTACTCTAGAATGAGTTAATCCACTTCTTTTTCCTTTCTCTCCAGCACATAATAAAACAGCTCCCATAGAGGCTGCCATACCAGTGCATATAGTTGCAACATCTGGTTTTATTAATTGCATTGTATCATAAATACCAAGACCAGCGTAAACGCTTCCCCCTGGTGAGTTTATATAAATTTGAATATCTTTTGATGAATCTGTACTTTCAAGAAATAATAATTGAGCCTGAATAATATTTGCTACTTGGTCATTTATTGCTGTACCCATAAAAATTATTCTATCCATCATAAGTCTAGAAAAAACATCAAGAACTGTAGCATTCAATTGTCTCTCTTCTATGATATTAGGAGTTAAAGAGCTTGGGTACATACTACTAATAATCTTATTGTAGTAAGTACTATTTATACCCTGATCTTTAATAGCAAACTTTTCAAATTCTTTTGAATAATCCATATGATTTAATTTTTATACTTTTTAATTATTGCTGGTAAATTAGCAATGATGATGATTACTAACCCTGCAATTAATGCTGTATTGCCAATGTTTATAATTGATTAAATATAATGATTTTAAAAATTACGCTCCGTAAACTTCTTTGATGAATTTCTCATAAGAAAGTTTGTTAGCTTTTAAATTCACGTTTTCTTTATAAAAAGATAATATCTTCTGGCTTGTTAGCTGTTCTGATATTCTTTTCACTTCTTCTTGATTTGTAAGAACTCTATTTATAATCTCATCCAGTTCTTTATCTCCGGGGTTAGATTGTCCATACTGTAACATTTGATTAATAATCATCTCTTTAGTGTAGGCTTTAATTTCTTCCATATTAACCTGGAGATTATTATCAGTGATGATTTTACCTTCAATTAACTGATACCTCATGCTTTTTTCGGACTTCATATACTCTAGCTTAGCATCTTCTAAAGAAAGTTCTTTTTCACCAGCAGTCTGCATCCATTTATGTAAAAATTCAGATGGTAAATCGAATTTAGTATTATCAATAAGATGTTCTGTTACATCATTTAATAACTTTTGATCAGATTGTTGAACAAATTGTTTCTCAGCATCTTCTGCAATTTTTTCTTTTAACTCAGTAGTTGTTTTAACAACCCCTTGACCAAATAATTTATCGAATAATTCCGTATCTAAATCCGCAGGTTCTCTAAAATTAATTTCTTCAACCGTAAACTCAATATCTATTTTTAAGTTCTCTGCTTTTTCTGTTGTTATTTTTAATGCACTGACTAAATCAGCTTGATTTTCAAATAACTTATAAGTATTAATTGTGACTTTATCACCAACTTTAAGGCCAGTAATAGATTTTGCAACGGACTTACTTTTAAATTTATCTAATTTAAGAGTGAATTTATTATTTATTTCTTCAGTCTCGTTAATAAATGATGCTGTTATCTCATCGTCTTTAGAGACCTCTTTCTTGCTAATTAACTTTCCATACTGATTTTGAATATTGGTGATTTGCTCATTAATCATTTTATCACCGGCAGTAATAGTATAGCTAGTAACAGGCTTCTTAAATTTTAAATTAATGTCAAAAACAGGAGTTAATCCTATTTCAAAATCAAAATTAAACTCTCCAGAATTCCAATCAATTTCATCACTAGATACAGGTAATGGGTTCCCTAAAATATCTAACTTTTCAGAAACTAAGTAATTCCTTAACTCTTCTTGAATAATTTTACTTACCTCTTCTCGAATTGCATCTTTTCCGTATTGTTTTTTTACAAGACCTAACGGAATATGCCCTTTTCTAAAGCCTGGCATATTTGCAGTTTTAGAATAATTAACTAATACTTCATTTACTTTCTTAGAATAATCTTTTTCTAATACTTGAACAGTAATTAACGAATGTTGTTTACCTAAACTTTTTTTTGAAATTTTCATTTTTTGAATTAAAAATTGGGTGGCAAAAATACAATAATTTTTACTTTAGCACAAGACTATAATTACAGATTTACTTTTTTAAAATTTCAATTAATTTTGAATAAAAATAATCAGGATTTTCAGCATGGACCCAATGCCCGGAATTTACTATTGGAATAATTTCTGAATTTGGAAATTTATCTTTAATTAGACCTGCGTCAATTTCATTAATATAATCTGATTTGTCACCCTTTATAAATGTTGTGTGAACAAAAATATTTTCGTTAATAGTAATCTTATCCATAAGTGTGAGTAAATTTTGATGAAGCACATTTACATTAGCTTTAAAAACAAAATTATTATTCTCATTTCTTCCTATGTTTTTTAATAGAAATAAAACTAAAGATTGTTCCTTAATTTTATCCAACAACGCAATTTCAATTTCACTTCTTGTTTTGATGTTTTCTATATCTAATGTGTTTAGAGCCTCAAATAAATAATTAAATTTAGGTTCATATTTTTTTGGAGCTATATCAACTATAATTAATTTTTTAAGATATTGAGAATGTAACAGACTGAATTTAATAGCAACTTTACCACCCATGGAGTGACCTAATAAAAAACAACTTCCTACATCATGAAAGTTTAGATAGCTGTAGATGTCTTCAACCATTAAATCATAATTCATTTCATTAGAATGAAAGCTCTTCCCGTGATTTCTTTGGTCAATTAAATGAACACAATATCCTTCAGAAGATAATTTATTTGCTATGGATTTCCAATTATCTCCCATACCAAGTAGACCGTGTAAAATTATTAGATGATTTTTTCCAGAGCCAATTATTTTTGAGTGAAGAATGTTCATGATAATTTTTGTAGATATAATTTAATTACTGTTTCTAATCCTTGAAATAGGCTCTCGGTAATTAATGCATGTCCTATTGACACTTCTAATAAATTGTTAATTTTTTGTTTAAAGAAGGAAATATTATTTAAAGACAAATCATGCCCTGCATTTACTCCAATATTTAATTGATTTAACATCCTAGCACATTCAATATATGGTGTAATTGCTAATGGATTTCCTTTCTCATAATTAATAGCATAATCTTCTGTGTAGAGCTCTACTCTATCTGCTCCTATCTTATTTAAATTTTCTAAAAATTTAAGTTCAGGGTTTATAAATACAGATGTCCTTATATTATTTTTCTTAAACTCTCCAATAATTTCTGTTAAAAAACTTTCATTTTTAATCGTATCCCATCCTGAAGATGAAGTAATGTCATTTACTCCGTCAGGGACTAAGGTTACTTGTGTTGGCTTCACCTCTAAAACCATTTTAATAAACTTATCATTTGGGTTCCCTTCAATATTAAACTCTGTATTTACTACTGACTTTAGTTCATAAACATCAGAATATCTTACATGTCTCTCATCAGGTCTTGGATGCACGGTAATTCCTTGAGCTCCAAATAATTGTATTTTTTTTGCGAATTCTAATAAATCAGGATTATTACCTCCTCTAGCATTTCTTAATGTGGCTATTTTATTAATATTAACACTTAATTTTGTCATTTTTAAAATTTAATGTAAAAATACAAACTACTTTAAGTAAATTATGTAATTTGGTTTAAAATTTATTTGAATATGATTGCAGTAAATCTTGTTGAAAACGAAGTCTTAATAAAAGTATTAAAAAATGCTAGCGCTTTCTCTTTTTCTGAAATATGTCAAATACTTGAAGTTAATAATGTTAAACTATTTAGTGTTGCATTAAGTAATTCTAGCAATAAAGACATTGAAGCAGTAGTAAAGGTTGGTACTGAGGATTTAACTACTGCGTTAAGACTCTTGAGAGAGTTTGAATATGAAGTGCTTTCAAACCATGAAGAAGATGACTTCTTCGACGAGTTAAGAGATAGGTCAAAATATCTGGATAAATATTTAAATATTTAAGTTAAATGAAAGTAGCTATTCTCGGCAAATTTATTAACTCTGACCCTACTGAATATATTACTAAGTTAATTTCATTATTAGAAAAAAGGGATGTATCCATACATCTCGAACTGGAATATTATAATCAATTAAAAAAATCACTTCCAAAAAATATCAATTCATTTATAAAATTGGATAAATCCTTTGATCTATTAATTTCTATTGGAGGGGATGGGACAATTTTAAAAGCGATAACTTTTGTTCAACATTTATCAATCCCAATTGTTGGAGTAAACTCAGGGAGATTAGGTTTCTTAGCCAAGATTAAACTTGAAAAATTAGAAGAGGCTATAGAAGAAATTATTTCTGGTAATTACTCTATTTCTGAAAGATCATTAATTGAAGTTACTACCTCAGAAAAAAATGAGGAACTTTCTATATTAAATTTTGCACTTAACGAAATAGCGGTGAGTAGAAAAAATACTACTTCGATGATTTCAATTGAAACTAAATTGGACAATAAGTATTTGAATTCATACTGGGCTGACGGATTAATCGTATCTACTCCTACTGGATCAACAGGGTACTCTTTAAGTTGTGGTGGGCCAATTATAATGCCAGAGGCAGAAAATTTAGTTATTACACCAATTGCTCCACATAACTTAAATGCTAGACCATTAATTATTGCAGACAACACGGAAATTACCTTAAAAGTAGATGGCAGAGAAAATGAGTTTTTAATTTCTCTAGATTCTAGAATTACAACTTTAAGTAATGCCAATGTTGTCGTTATAAAAAAATCTTCATTTAAAATAAAAATGATTGAATTAGAAAACGAAAGCTTCTTAGTTACTTTGAGAGAAAAGTTAATGTGGGGACAGGATAAAAGAAATTTACAATAATTTAAATCTTAAACAGTTCTTTATCTAGTAACAATTAGATAAAAATAATTGTATTATTTATATTTACACGATTTTATAATTATGAGATTAATTATTGTTTTTCTATTAACAACTCAGGTTTCTTTTACTCAAATATACGAAGTAGGTTTATCCTTAGGCGGGAGTAATTTCATAGGAGATGTAGGTAAAACTTCTTTCATTTCACCAAATGAAATTTTTAACAAAGAAGGAGAAGTTAATCGTCAAATGACCTACGGACTACTTTTGAAATGGAATAGAAGTCCCAGACATTCCTATAGATTTTCAGTTTTATCTTCACATCTAAGTGGAAATGATTTAGATTCTAAAGACCCAAGAAGGATAGAAAGGGGGTTAATGTTTGAAAGCAATTTATTTGAAATATCTGGCGGGATGGAATTTACTTTTTTAGATTTCAATCTTCACGAGCCTGGATTAAAATATACTCCATATATATTTACTGGTTTAGTTTATGCTAAGTTCGATAAACTAGCTTATCAGAATAATAACATTTTAAAGCTTGGGAAAAAGTCAAGTTCTTATGGAATTCCATTTGTATTAGGTTTCAAATACAAGGTCTTAGAACAGGTCATAATATCAGCTGAAGTTGGATCAAGATATATGTTTACAGACAATATCGATGGTAGTCTTTCCAATGAAGATAATTACACTAATTTTGGAAATATTAACAACAAAGATTGGTATATGTTTTCATTAATTAATTTATCTTACACGTTTGGCAGAAAACCTTGCTACTGTAACTATTAAGTATGAAAATAGAAAAAAAAATACCTAAGCATATAGCAATCATTATGGATGGTAATGGAAGATGGGCAAAAAACAAAGGTCTTTCTCGTGATTACGGACATAAAGAAGGAAAAGAATCAGCTAAGGAAATGGTTAGATCTTGTGCAAAGTTAGGAGTTAAAAACCTAACCTTATTTGCTTTTTCCAGTGAAAATTGGAAAAGACCGAAACTTGAAGTTGATTTACTAATGGGGCTACTACATAACTCACTAAGAACAGAATTAAAGGAGCTTAAGAAAAACAATATTAAATTAGAAACAATTGGAGATTTATCAAAAATTCCATTGATAGTAAGAAAGTTTTTGAAAAAGGTCTGTGAAGAAACCAAAGATAATGACTTAATGACTTTAACGCTTGCACTAAGCTACGGCTCTAGAGATGAAATCATAAATTCTGTTAAAGAAATAGCTGATAAAGTTAAAAATAATATAATTTCTGTAGAAAAAATTGATGAATCGCTAATAAATCAGCATCTTTACACACGAAATTTACCAGATGTAGATTTAATGATTAGAACGAGTGGAGAAAAAAGAATTAGTAACTTTTTATTATGGCAATCTGCATACGCAGAATTATATTTTAGCGATGAATTATGGCCGGATTTTAAAAGTGAACATTTAATAAAAGCTATAAGTGATTATCAAAATAGAGAAAGAAGGTTTGGAAGAACTAGTGAACAAATTATTTAAAAAAAAAAGGTTTGAAAATAGATTTTAAAAAATTTACATATGTTTTTTTACTTTTCTCAGTATCTGTTTTTTCTCAATTAACAGAAAAAAAACAAGCTTACGTAATTGGGGAAGTTTCAATATCCGGGAATACAACATTCAGTCCGCAAACAATCGTAACTTATTCCGGGCTTGTTGAAGGGGATAAAATAACAATACCGGGGGAAAAAATAAGTAGTGCGATTAAAAAATTATGGAGCTCAAATTTATTTAGTTCTATTGAAGTCTACGAAACAAAAAAAATTAATGATACAGTTTTCTTAGAAATAGCCTTAGTTGATCTTCCAGAGCTTACAAATTTAACTATAACAGGAATAAAGCAAAATAAAACTGAAGATATTATTAAGGAAAACAAACTTCAAAATGGAGTTAAAGTAACTGAAAATCTAATAACGACAACAAAAAATTATTTAGAAAACACTTACAGAAAAAAAGGGTTTTTAAATGCTAAAATTACTATAAAAACTGAAGAGATAATTGACACTATTAATAAATCTAGGGTTAATATGTTTTTAGATATCAACAAAGGCAGTAAAGTTAAAATTGAAGAGATTTCGTTTATTGGTAACGAGAAAATTAAAACTAAGACTTTGCTTAAAGCAATGAAGAATACAAAGGTAAAAAACATCTTTAGGGTATTAAAAAGATCTAAGTTTATAAAAGGTGATTTTAAAGAAGATTTAGTTGGTGTTGTAGATAAATATAAAGAAAACGGATATAGAGATGCAAGAATTATTCTAGATACGCTTACCTATGATAATGACACCAATATGGCTAAAATATCTGTTAAGCTAGAAGAAGGTGACAAATACACGTATGGTGCGATAAATTACCTAGGAAATACTGTTTATTCTGATTCTCAATTAAATCAAATTTTGAAGATCAATGAAGGTGATACTTACAATGGTGTTGAACTTGAAAAAAGAATTGCAGATAGCTCTGATCCTGATGCTAATGATTTATCAAACTTATATCAGAATAATGGATATTTATTTTCTTCAGTTACACCGGTAGAAGTTAGTGCAGATGGCAATATAATTGACTTAGAAATAAGAGTTAATGAAGGAAAACCAGCTTATTTCAACAATATAACTGTTGTAGGTAATGAAAAAACAAATGACCATGTAATTTATAGAGAAATCAGAACTAGACCTGGACAATTATACAGCAAGGCTAATGTAATGAGAACTCTTCGTGAATTAGGCCAATTAGGGTATTTTGATGCACAGCAAATTTCTCCAGATTTTAAAAATGTTAATCCAGGTGATGGAACATTAGATATGGAGTATTCAGTTGTAGAAAGCGGTTCCAGTCAAATAGAATTACAAGGTGGTTATGGAGGTGGTGGATTTATTGGGACTCTAGGATTATCCTTTAACAACTTTGCTATTAAAGATATTTTTAAAAAAGAAGCTTACAAACCAGTACCAATGGGAGATGGTCAAAAACTTGCTCTTAGGTTACAATCAAGTAGGTTTTATACAATGAACAGTTTTTCATTTACAGAACCTTGGTTAGGTGGTAAAAAACCAGTACAGTTTAATGTTCAATTATCTCAGACAAAACAATTTCTATACAACCCTGTAACTAGAAATGCAGATAAATCAAGGTCATTTAACATTAGTGGTCTTTCAGTTGGTCTTGCTAAAAGACTTTCTGAGCCAGATGATTACTTCACTCTGTCACAAGCTGTCAGTTTTCAATATTATGATTTAAATAATTACAATACAGGTCTTTTTACTTTTGGTGATGGATCATCAAATAATCTTGCATACACAGTAGGTTTAAGCAGAAACAACACCTTTACTGACCCAATTTATCCAACAGGAGGTTCTAATTTTAGTTTTTCTGCAAAATTCACATTCCCTTATTCATCTGTAAGTAATGTGGATTATTCAGGTTTAAAAACAGAAAGAGAAGGCTTAGTTGATGAATTGATAATTGATCCATCTAACACAACAGCTTCAGATAGAATAGCACAAATTGATCAATTAAAGTTTCAGTGGCTTGAGTATTACAAATTCAAATTTAAAGGGGAGTGGTATACAGCACTTACTAAAAAATTAGTGCTAAAACCATCAATTGAGTTTGGGTTCTTGGGTGCATATAACAACGACAGAGGTGTGGTTCCGTTTGAAAGATTTTTTCTAGGTGGAGATGGCCTAGGAACATATAGCTTAGATGGTAGAGAAACTATAGCGCTTAGAGGATACCCAAACCAATCACTATCATCTCAAGATGGGGGGTCAATATATAATAAATATTCTTTAGAGCTTAGGTACCCGATTAGTCTTGGGCAAACAGCAAAAGTTTATGCATTGGCATTTATGGAGGGTGGATCATCATTTAACAATTTTAAAGATTACAATCCATTTGAATTAAAAAGATCCGCTGGGATTGGAGTAAGATTATTCATGCCTGCATTTGGTTTACTAGGTATAGATTTCGGTCATGGATTTGATCCGCTAGTAGGCGAGACAGATAAACACGGTTGGGAAACACACTTTATAATAGGACAAAATTTCTAAAAATATACTATAGAAGTAAATTAGACGTTAATTAATAAAACTTAACAATCATTAAAGATTTAAAACACATATTATTATTCTTTGTTCTAGTTTATAGTATGCTTGCATATTCACAAAAAAGTGTAAGAATTGGTTATATAGATACAGATTACATACTAGAAAATATTCCTCAATACCAAGAAATAAACCAACAGCTAAATTCTAATGTTGGTGACTGGAAAAAAGAGATTGATAAAAGAGAAAGTGCTGTTAAAAATAAAAGAGAGGTATTAAACAAAGAAAGAATCTTACTGACTGTTGAATTAATACAAGAAAGAGAAGAGGATTTAGAATTAGAAGAAGAAGAAATATATCAATATAAACAAGATCGATTTGGTCCAAATGGAGACTTTATTTTACAGAAAAAACAATTAATACAACCGATACAGGACCAAATATTCTTGGCAATACGAGAAATAGCAAAAACTAAAAAATACGATTTTATATTTGATAAATCAGCTGATATAGTGATGCTTTATTCAGACAAAAGGTTTGATATTAGTGAACAAATACTTAGAACAATTCTTCGATCTAATAACCAAGACCAGGTCGAATCAAGAAGAGAAAAAAAGAAACTTGAACAAGAATCAATAATTTCTAAGTCAGATATAGAGGATCCAAGAAAAGAAGAAACAGAAAAAAAGAAGAAAAAAGCAGAGGCAAGAAGAAATGAAATTACAGCAATCAAAGAAGCTAAAAGAAATGAGTCTGAGGAGAAAAGAAAAAAATTAATTGCAGAAAAAGAAATTAAGAAAACTAAAGCGGAAGAAAAAATAAAAAAGCTTATTGCCGATAGAGAAGCTAATAAGATTAAAGTAATTGAAGAGAGAAAGAAAATAGTTGAAGAGAGAGAGCTCAAGAAAGTTCAGATTGAAGAAAAAAGAAGAGAGTTATTAAAGAAAAAAAAAGAAATTAAGAATACCTCAGATAGCAACGCTAGAGAAAAGTTGTTACTGGACAGAGAAGAAGAAAAGATTTTAAAATCTAATAATCCTAAACAAACAATTAAAGAGATAAAAACAAACCCCACAGTTGAAGATAGAAGAAGATTACTGGAAGAAAAAAAGAAAAGAATACTGGAGGGTAGAAAAGCTAAATTAGATTATAAAAAGATCTCAAAAGATAGTACCTTTACAAAGAATTAATAAATAATAGATAAATTTTAAACATGAAAAATTTTAAAAACATATTACTTACTGCTATAATTGCTTTAAGCTCGTTAACATTCACATTTGCTCAAAGCAAAGTTGCTCACATTAATACACAAGAATTAGTTGGTTCAATGCCAGAAATGAATACCGCTAAAGCTGAATTAGAAAAATTAGCTAAAACGTATGAATCTGACATCCAAACAATGGCTGCAGAACTTCAAAGTAAAGTAAAACAATATGATTCTGAAGCTGCTAATCAAACAGATGAAGAAAATCAACAAAGATTACAAGAAGTTCAAGGTATGGAGCAAAGTATAAGACAATATCAACAACAAGCTCAATCTGACTTACAAAAAAAAGAATTTGATTTATTAAAGCCTATTTCAGAAAAAGCTCAAGCTGCTATTGTGAAGGTTGCGAGTGGTCAAGGATTTGATTACGTACTAGATTCTACTCAAGGACAAGGAGTTATTTTAGCTAATGGTAAAGACTTAATGGCTGACGTAAAAACTGAGTTAGGTTTCTAACAACGTTAATTCAATCAATAAAATTTAATAAAAAGCTATCTTAATAAGATAGCTTTTTTATTTTTACACTATGGCTAATAATTATCCTATAGGTTTATTTGATTCTGGTATTGGTGGTATTTCAATTTATAATGAAATAAAAAAAACACTACCTAATGAGAGTACAATATATTTAGCAGATAATTTGAATGCACCCTATGGTAAAAAGACGAATGAGGAAATAATACACTTAAGCTTAAAAAATACACAGAAACTCATTGATTTAAATTGTAAACTAATAGTTGTCGCTTGTAATACAGCAACAACAAATGCAATTACAATCCTTAGGGAGAACTTTGATACTCCAATAATAGGAATAGAGCCCTCTATAAAGCCAGCTATTCTAAATACAAAGACTAAAAACATCGGAATCTTAGCAACAGAAAAAACACTTTCAAGTAATTTATTTCAACAAACTAGTAATAAGTTTTCTGACGGAATAAACATTCATGAGCAAATTGGTTATGATTTAGTTAGTATTATAGAAAAAAGTGGGGTTAATGAGGAGTTATTGATAGGTAAGTTAAAAGACTACATTGAACCTATGTTAGAGAAAAATATAGACAATTTAGTTCTTGGGTGCACTCATTATTATTTTTTAATGGATATTTTAAAAAAAATATTACCTAGTGGTGTTAGAGTCTTAGACTCCTCTAGCGCAGTATCTAAAAGAGTTAAGCAAGTATTAGAAGTTGATAACATTATGTCTAGAACAAAGGATTGTAAAAACGAATTCTACTGCAATGGTAATGAATCAGTAATTAAAAAATTTTTGGGACAGGGTGAAAGAATAAATAAGATAATTTTTTAGTTTATACCTGGGCAGTTACAATCATATTTTTGCTTCTTACATCCAAGGTTAATTCCTAAGGTTATCTGATGATACCCGCCATTATCAAATACTATAGAATTGGATTGATAAGAGTACGTATAAGCAAATACAAAATTCTCAAAATCAACACCTACTAAAGGAGTAATATATTGAAGGTCTTGGCTATTAACTTGACCATTTGATGATAAATATTCAGCACCTTGAAAACTTCTTCTGTAAGATAAGCCACCCCATACTTTTCCGAAATCAGTATCTCTATAAAGTTTAATATTTAAGTCTATAAAAGATTCTTTTGTAGATTCTTTGTAGGCAAATAAAAGAGAAGGTTCATAACTCCAAGGACTACCTAAGTTTCCGAAAACATTCCCTGTTGAAAGTAAATAAGTTCTTGAATTATCATAAGCATATATCCCTAACTCGTTAGAATTAATACCCTCATTTTTCAAGAAATTTTTAAAAGTAGCATGTGCATAAAAGTCCATGTAGTGATATGAAAAGCCAAAATCTAAATTAAAATCTGTAGAACTTTGTGTTATCCCTGCTACTAAAGGATCAAAACCATCAAATAAAAATGATGACTCATCAAGTTTATACTGTATCATTCCTGCACTAATTCCAAATGACAACATGTTTAAATCAACTCTATTTCTAGAAAAAAGTAAGTGATGTGCGTATGTAAAATAGGCCCCCGTTTGTGAATGATAACCATTTTTGTCATTAAAAACGATTGCTCCAATACCTGATTTAGAATCTCCAATTCTGCCGTTAATACTAAGGGTTTGAAGGTTTGGTGATTCACTTTGATCAAGCCATTGTTTTCGACTGGTTAATCTGACTTTATTACAGTTAGCCACACCAGCCATTGACGGATGCAACAAGTAATAATTATCGGTTAAATAATCAGAATATATCGGAAGCCCTTCTTGTGAGTTTATAAATTGCGTACTAAATATAAAAAGAACGGTATATAGTAAATGTTTTTTTAATGTCATTTTTAGAAATTAATCTGACCAAATATATAAATTTTTAATGAATTTATATGTTTGATCATTCTTTTATCTTCAGCGAGGATTCATTATTTTTGTAAAAAATTAATAATGAAAAAGTATAAAGTTTCTATCAATGAAACAAGTAATAAGTTTATAGTCAAATTTGAAACAAATTTCTTCCTGACTAATCATCAAAATTACGAATACAACAACATTGATGAGGCGTCAAAATCTCCACTAGCACAACAGCTCTTTTATTTACCCTTTGTTAAAAAAGTGTATATATCATCTAATTTCATTGCTATTGAGAGATATAATATAATAGAGTGGAAGGAAGTACAAGATGAAGTGTCTGAACAAATAGAAAAATATTTAAATGAAGGGAATGTTATAGTCTCAGAAGTTGATAATGTTAAAAAAACAGCTATAACTGTTTATGCAGAGAGCACACCAAATCCATCTGCGATGAAATTTGTTTCTAATAAAAATCTTGTTAATTCTTTATTTGAATACACATCAATTGATCAGACTACGAATAGCCCGTTAGCAAATGCTTTATTTCATTTTCCGTATGTAAAAAATGTATTTTTTGATAAAAACTACATCTCAATTACAAAGTATGAATTAGCGACATGGGAAGAAATAACAATGGAATTAAGAGAGTTTATCAGATCTCATATTGAAGATGGTAAGAAAATTGTTGAATTAGACTCAAGTGATATAATCACTAATTCTGAAGAGGAGAAAAATAAAGAATTTGAAAAACTTGATGAAACCTCTCAAGAAATTATTAATATTTTAGAAGAGTATGTTAAGCCTGCTGTAGCTGCAGATGGTGGAAATATTCAATTCAAATCCTATAACCCAGAAACTAAAAAGGTTTCCGTAATTCTTCAGGGTGCATGTAGTGGATGCCCATCTTCAACTTTCACACTTAAGAACGGAATCGAAAATATGTTGAAAGAAATGTTAGCAGGTAAAGTAGATTCTGTTGAAGCTATAAACGGTTAAAACATAAACTTAAATTAAGTTTTGTATTTTTAAATAAATGAAAACAAACATACTATACTTTTTTTATTTTCTGTTTGTTATAACAGCATGTGAAAACAAAGAATCCAGCGAAATGAGCAATAATTTAATTAATGAGACCAGTCCATACTTATTGCAGCATGCATATAACCCTGTAGATTGGAATCCTTGGAATTCAAAATATTTAGAAAAGGCAAAGAAAGAAAATAAGCTTGTGGTAATTAGTGTTGGTTATTCCGCATGTCATTGGTGTCATGTAATGGAAAGAGAAAGTTTTGAGGATACTGTTGTGGCAAAATTAATGAATGAAAAATATATATCTATAAAGGTGGATCGTGAAGAACGACCAGATGTGGATAATGTTTACATGAATGCCGTACAGTTAATGACAGGTAGTGGAGGATGGCCATTGAATGTGGTAACTCTTCCAGATGGTAGACCAATTTGGGGAGGTACTTATTTTTCAAAAGATCAATGGATAAACGCATTAGATCAAATTTCAAAACTTTATGAAAAAGATCCAGGAAGACTTATTAGCTATGCAGATCAATTAGAAGAAGGGGTTAAATCTTTAGATATTATTGAACTTAACAAATCTAAAGCCAATTTCAATTTAGATATAATGAAAGAATATTTAAATAATTGGTCAAAGAAGTTTGACTTGGAATACGGCGGATTAGCAGGAATGCCTAAGTTTATGATGCCTAATAATTTACATTTTTTATTAAAATATTCTTATCAAACAAATAATACGGAAATTCAGGATTTTGTAAATCTCACTCTAAAGAAAATGGCATTTGGAGGTGTCTATGATCAAATTGGAGGTGGTTTCTCTAGGTATTCTGTTGATAACAAGTGGCACATTCCGCACTTTGAAAAAATGCTTTATGATAATGCACAATTAGTTAGTTTGTATTCAGACGCATATAAAGCCACTAAGAACGAGTTATACAGAAAGGTTGTGTATAAAACAATTGACTTTGTGAATTCCGAATTAAAAGATGAAAGTGGTGGTTATTATTCTTCCTTAGATGCAGACAGTAAAACTATTAATGGGGCTTTAGAAGAGGGAGCATTCTATGTATGGACTGCAGAGGAGCTTAAGGATACATTAAAAGATGACTATACTGTATTCTCGAATTATTATAATATAAATCCTTATGGATATTGGGAAGATGACAACTATGTTTTAATAAGGAGTGAAGATGCCCAAAAGATTGCTACAATACATAATTTATCAGTATTAGAGTTAGAACAAATAATTAAAAACTGTAACTCGAAGTTAATTAAAGTTCGAAATAAAAGAGGCAAACCAAGACTTGACGATAAAATTTTAACTTCATGGAATGGTCTAATGATAAAAGGTTTTGTTGACTCCTATAAAGCTTTTAATAAACCTGAATTTTTAAATTCTGCAATAGACAACGCAGAGTTTATAGTGAAAAATTTATATAGCGAAGATGGACAGTTATTACGTAATTATAAAAATGGAAAAAGTAATATCAATGGATATTTAGAAGATTATTCCGCGATTATTAGTGGCTTTCTTTCTTTGCACGAAGTAACACTTGATGAGAAATGGCTTAAATATTCTAAACAATTAACGGAATATGTTTACAAACATTTTTATAATGAAAAAACCAAGATGTTCTATTTTACATCTGATTTAGATGAGAAACTTTTATCAAGAACTGTGGAATTTAGGGATGATGTAATTCCATCCAGTAATTCTATAATGGCTAATAATTTATTTTTGCTTTCACATTATTTTGATAACCAAGATTACCTTGAAACTGCTATTAAAATGCTGAATAATGTATCTCCAGAGATTGACCCCTATCCTAATGGCTTTTCAAACTGGCTAGATCTTATGTTAAAAATAAGTGATTCATTTTATGAGGTTGCAATAGTTGGAGAAGATGCAGTTAGCAAGACAATAGAGATTAATAAAAGTTTTAAACCAAATAAATTAATTATAGGAAGCTTAAATGATAGTGATCTTCCTTTGTTAAAGAATAGATATGTCAATAATGACACGTTTATATACGTATGTGTGAAAAAGGCTTGTAAACTACCTGTAAAAACCTCTGAAGAAGCTCTAGACTTACTTAATTAGTCTTTAATTTGTTCCCGATAAACTCTTTTAAGTAAAAAGGTTCGAAATCTGCTGTATTTTCAAAATCGTTTGACATGAATTTCTCATAAGCTAGCTTTCCAACTTGTATAGAAGAAGGGAGTTTGTCATCAATAAAAAAAGCATTAGGATTATCTATAATACTTTTTGTTTTATCATTAGAGTTTCCTAAAAAATAGACCTTGCTTTTTTTTAAATAATCTTCAAAAGAATTTTTAGATAAAATTTCAGCCTTAGTCTCTCTAATTTTTATAAAATTATTATCATATACAGAGGAATAAACTTCCATTCTTCTTGCATCAATTAATGGTATTATAAATCCATCAGAAATTTCAATTTGATGTGCAAATGCATCGAGTGTATCTATAGAAATTAAAGGAATTCCAAGGGCAAAGCACAAACCTTTAGCAGACGAAACACCTATTCGAAGGCCAGTATAAGAACCAGGCCCTTTACTTACACTAATAGCAGAAAGATCTTTGGGAGGTACATTAGATTTTTCTAATAACTCATTAATAAAAACATGTAATCTTTTTGAATGAGAATAATTTTCATCATTCTCCTCCATGACCATAATTCGTTCTGATCCTTTAAATAAGGAAACAGAGCAGTTTGTTGTAGAGGTTTCTATGTTTAATATATAATTCAACGTTCAGTTATTTACCCATATAAAAATCTAAAACCTTGGTTTTAAAAATAAAATCATACTTCGAATTAATAAGCGATGATTCAGCGTTCAACAATCTAATTCTCACTTGCTCTAAATCAATAGTATTAATTGTACCTAACTGATATCTTTGCTGTGAGTTTTCAAAAGCCAGCTCTTGTGATTGCAATGATTTTTTGGCAGCTTGATAAGACTTAAGTGCTGCTTTTGCATCTGTAAATGCTCTTTGAACTGTAGCCTCAACATTTAGCTGAGCTTGAATTAATCCTAAATCAGAATTATCTTCTTGAATTTTTGATTTAGCTACATTAGTTTTTATTTGATTCCTAGAAAAAATAGGAACACTGATATTCATGTTAAGACTATGCCCTTTATTATCATTGATTTGTTGAAAAAAAGAGTTACTTGAAGATAAATTTGAAAAATTTGCACTTGCATTAAAACCGTAACCAAATGAAACACTTGGTAGATAAGAACTTTCAGAAATTTTAGTACTAAATTTAGCTAAGTCAATATTATTATTAGCAACCTTTATTTCATTTCTATTTTCTAAAGCATAATTGATAATAGGTTTAATATCTGTATATAAAAGACTCTCAGAAGGGGCTTCAACGTCAATTGCAACGACATTAAAACCTTCTAATGGAATTTGCAACAACTGAGTTAAATTCAATAATGCAAGTCTATAGTTATTTTGAGCAGTTGTTAAGTTTTGTTCATCTAGACTAAGAGTAGCTTCAGCATCAATAATGTTTGCTTGTGGTTGGACTCCTGCGTTAACTAAACTTTCCACCTGTTTTAATTGCTTGTATGAGAACTCGTACTGAGATTTAGCTAGAGCTAGGTTTTCTTTATTAAACAATATATTTAAATAATAATTAGCAACATTAAGAGAAACATCATCCTTAATCTTGTTTAACTCATTTTCACTTCTTTCTAAAGCTATTTTAGATTGTTTTAGAATATTTAGGTTTCTAAAACCGTTAAAAACAGTTTGAGATAAATTTAACCCCAAACTAGAAGAATTAAACCTTCTATCTGCAAAGCTTCCTGGGTATAGCTCAACAGTACCTAAACTCATTGACTGATTTAAGTTAGAACTAAGCGATGGTAAAAAATTCCCCTTAGATGCAATTATATCTTGATCATTGGAAAGAATTGTATTTTGAGCCTGTAAAATGGAAATGTTATTTTCTAATGCGTAATCAACGCACTCTTGCAGATCCCAAAACTTTTCTTGACTTATAGAAGTTGTAATAGATAATACACTTACTACTATTATATATATATATTTCATAATCTTTATTAATTAATATTAATCATTAGAGTTAGGTCTAGTTTCGTCGTCACCACCTTCATCTTCTTCTAAAACTTTATTCCAAACTTTAATTTTATCATCTTCCTTGATTCCTTCTAACACTTCAACACTTATTCCGTCAGAAATACCAATGGTGATATCTTTTTTAACAAATACTCCATCATCATTTAGAATTTCTACAAATGGTTTTTCAGTAAACCTGTTAAACTGAATTAAAGATTCTTTAATACATAAAGAGTTTTCTGTATTTTCAATTTCTATTATTGCATTAGCGCTATAGCCAGCTCTAACTTTAGAAGTTGGAATTTCAACAGAAGCTTTAATTTTAAATTGTACAGCTCCATTTGCTTCAATTCCTTTTGGAGCAACAAAAGTTAATTTAGACGGAAACTCTTCTTCTCCTAAAGCACCAAGAACAACCTTAATATCTTTACCTTCCTCTAATTTTCCAACTTCTGCTTCATCAACTTGCCCTTCGAAAATCATAATACTCATGTCAGCTACAGTTGCTATCGTAGTACCAGCATTAAAGTTATTACTTTCAATTACTTGATTTCCTTCTCTAACTGGAATTTCTAAAATAGTACCAGAAATTTGAGCTATTATATTTGTGTTTGCCGAACCACCTCCAGAAAGCGAGCCTTGTTTAATTATTTTAAAATCATTCTCTGCTTGTGTCAAAGACTCTCGTGCTTGATTTAAAGATAATTCCGCATTTTCAAAGTCTTGTTTTGAGATAACTCCTTTGCTAAACAACTCTTTACTTCTATCGAATAGTCTCTTTGAATTGTCAAACGATAACTTGGAGGAGTTGATTCTACTATTTGCGCTAACTAAACTTTGCTCATTTGGAACAACTCTTATTTTAGCAATTAAATCTCCCTTTTGTATCATGTCTCCTTCTTCAACATAAATCATATCTACAATGCCAGTTACTTGAGGTTTTAACTCAATCTCATCTTCAGGATTTAATTTTCCAGTGGCAACAACATTAGTGTTTAATGAAGTATAAAATGGAGTCTGAGTGTCATAGTCAATAATTGATTCAGAATTTGCATCGTTAAAGTATTTTAATACAAAAAGTAGTGCGACTAACGTAGCAGCAATTAAAGTAATTCTAGTTGGTTTATTCATTCTATTTTATTTTTAAAAAATTATTCTTCTCTTAATGCTTCAATTGGTTTAATACTTGTAGCTCTACCAGCTGGTATTAAACCTATAAGTGTTCCAAATATCACTAGTATAATTAGTGATATAAACACTATAAGTATGGATACAGATGGATTGACTAATGTTGCTTCAGCTCCTTGTCCAAAAAAGCTATCTAATGCTATTAAAATCCATCCTCCAGAAATAATTCCAAATATTCCTGCAATAATAGTAAGAAACACAGCTTCCAAAACTATTTGTCTTTTAATTTCAAATGGAGTTGCTCCAAGGGCTCGTCTAATTCCAATTTCTTTCGTTCGTTCTTTTACTGTAATAAGCAATATGTTTCCAATTGCAAAAACTCCAGCTATTAATGTAGCAATCCCCACAAACCATGTTAAAAACTGCATTCCAGTTAAAAACCCTTTAAATTGCTCAAACCTTTCTCCTAAATTAAAACTACCAAAAGCTCTGTTATCTTTGGGGTGAATTTGATTCATATTTCTAAGAATTAACTTAGCATCATTCTCTATCTGTTTAATGCTATATTCAGGTTTACCTGTAATAGTTAGCCAGCCAATATTATCGCCCTGGTTATAAATTTGTTGAAAAGTGGTAAAGGGAATATGCATTGCTCCTCCAAAATCAAAATTCCCTTGCTTAAATACACCAACTACTTTGAAGTTTATATTATTAATAGTTATGTATTCTCCAATAGCATTTTCATCTTTTTCAAAGATTTGCTTATAAACATCATCATTGATAACTACAATTTTCTTGTTTAAATCAATATCATTTTGATTAATCCATCTACCGCTAATTAAGTTCTTTTTTTGAATTTTATCTAAAATTGGAAAATCTCCACTAACTCCAAAATTACCAGATAAAAATTTTCTAACCACTTGGGCTTGATTCTGATTTCTAGGAACAACTAATTCAATACCTGGTACATTATTTCTTATATTATCTAATTGAGAAAATTTTAATCTTGGTCTTCTACCTTCTTGAAATCCTTTAAATGGTCTACTAGTCGATTGTGCCCAAATAAATACACTATTCGTGGCAAAGTCTCCAAATTCAGAATTAAATTTATTTTCAATTCCTCTTGCAGATCCTAGTAATCCTATAAGAAGTAATATACCCCACCAAACACCAATCATAGTAATCACAGTTCTAACCTTATTTTTGGTTAGACTGTCAGAAACTTCTTGCCATGTATCTATATCAAATAAAAATTTAAACATATTATTCGTCTCTTAAAGCTATTATTGGTTTAATTTTTGATGCTTTTTTAGCTGGCAACCAAGCAGCGATAAAACCAGCTGTAATTAGAGTTAAAGTAGCCATAGCTACCAAAAAGGTACTTACACTCGGGTCTGTAATAAAATATTTATCGAGCGATGGGCCATAAGCTTCCAAAATTCCAATTCCAAGTACTAATCCTAAATAACCAGATATTGAAGTAATCATCACTGATTCTATTATTATTATAGATACTATAGAGCTCGGCGGAGCTCCAAGCGCTTTTCTTATTCCAATTTCTTTCGTTCTTTCTTTCACAATAAAAATCATAATATTACTAATACCTACAATACCTGCAATTAGTGTTCCTAATCCAATTATTAAGACTAAAATGGCTAAAATGGCATTAAATTGATTAATTTGATTAGCCGATGTTGCTCTATTTCTTAAACGTACAGCTCTTTGGTCTGAGGGTTCAATATTAAATATTTTTTTTATTCTTTTTTCAATATTGATTCCTAATGCGATTGCATTATCCAGTCCCATATTTAGATTATATGTTAAGTTAATTTGATCAATATAGTCGTTATTTCCATAAATTCTTTGAGCAGTTGTTAAGGGCATATAAATAATTCTTTCTTCGTTATCATCTCCAATATCTTGATAAACTCCCACAACTTTATATTGAATATTATTAAGATCAATATACTCGCCCAACACTTTTTGTGTTTTGAAAAGATCTTCTTTTACTAACCTACCAATTACTATTACTTTAGTGGACTGCTGTAAATCTCTTTGATTAATAAATCTCCCACTAATTAGTTCAGATTTCTCAATAAACTGATGGTCTGGATTTACTGCTCTTAAAGTGTAGTTGTTTTTTTCTCCTTTATAGGATGCAGTTACATTTTTATTAACTCTTGCTGTTATAAATTCTATATCCTCTTTAAACTCATCTTTTAAAGTGGAAAGAAGTGCATTATCAAATTGTATTCTTCTTCCAACTTGATTTCCTTTACCTGCTTTAGCGGTTCTACCAGAATTAATGAAAATAGTATTTTCAGCATCCCCACCCATTCCTTCATTAAAGGTATTTTGAAGTCCATTTGCAAGTCCAAATAAAATTGCAAAAAGCATTATGGCAAAAATTACTGTTCCACCAGACAGTAGAGTACGAAGCTTATTTTTGCTTATACTCTGAAATATTTCTCGCCAAAGGTCTAAATCAAACATATCTTATACTCTTACTTGTTTAATTTTGGTATCTTCAATTATAACACCATCTCTTAGTCTAACAATTCTTTTACACATTTGTGCAATATCCTCTTCATGAGTCACTAATAAAATAGTTTTTCCTTCATCATTTAATTGTTGTAAAAATTGCATTATTTCACTTGAAGTTGTTGTATCTAATGCTCCTGTTGGCTCATCAGCTAATAATAATTTAGGCTCAGAAGCAAGAGCTCTAGCTATTGCAACTCTTTGTTTTTGACCACCTGAAAGTTCACTAGGTAAATGTTTAGCCCAATCCGCTAAACCTACTTTCTCTAAATGAAACATTGCTTTTTCTTGTCTTTCTTTTCTCTTCAAACCTTGATAATATAAGGGTAGTGCAACATTTTCCATTGCATTTTTATAGTTTATTAAGTTAAAGGACTGAAATACAAATCCTAAAAATTGATTTCTATAATTAGCTGCTTTTTTCTCATTAAGATTTTTAATTTCAACTCCGTCTAAAATATAATCACCCGAATCCGCTTCATCTAAAATTCCGATAATATTTAATAAGGTAGATTTTCCAGATCCAGAAGAACCCATGATAGCTACCATTTCACCACTTTTAGCATATAAATCTATACCCTTTAAAACATGAAGACTTGAGTCCCCCATTTTATAGGATTTATTTAAGTTTTTAATTTCTAGCATAAGTCAATATATTTATACAAATTTCCATTTTTTAATAAAAATAACATCCCAACATTATGTTAATTATTTGCTAATTAATTATTTTTTTGTTGAACAATTCATTTGTCAAGTATTATAACCTATACGTTGCCTTAATTAAAAAAGTATTATTAGGTTTTTTATCTTTCAATCCTACTCCCAAACCTTCAATCAAATTTTCTGTATTTTCTATATAAGAATTTATTCCTTGAGCCCATATAAAATACAACTCAGATCCAGGTTGATATTCCCACTTGAGAACTAGGTTTGATTTAAATTGAACTGTTGAAAAATTAGGGTTATTGAAACTATAATCTATAACGCTATCTAAGTCTTCATCAACAGAATAAATGCTATTAGTATATTCTAGTTGATTATTTTCAAACTTATTAAATCTATCCTCTAATTTATCAGCGATAGGGTTTGTGACATATTTAAATTGGTCATATGTAGCCTTGAAAATAAAAGGCTGTCCATAGTACTGAATAGACAAGCTAGGGTTTAATATATAATCCAACCGAATAGAAGCACTTAAAATTTCATTATCAAGCCTACCAAGTATATACCTAGGGGCTTGATTAAGATTTAATGTTGTAACGTATTGTGTTTGATTTGGATGATTTGAATAACTTGGCTGAATTGATAAGGATAAGGAACTATTTGGTTGGTAACTAAATGTAAGATCAGTTCTAAATAGTGAAAAATTATTTTCCTTAGCCTGACTATAAACACTACCAATACCAAATCTAAATTTTTTACGATGATCAGTTCTGAAATTTACAAATATATAGTTCTCTTCAGAATACCTAAACCTTGGTCCGCCTTGCAAGTAAGTGTTTATAAAAATTCTTGGCTTGTGAGTTACTCCCATATTGAAGCTCATGTTATTATTAAGCGTCAGAGATGAATCAAAACTATATTGAGTTCTATTATGGTTTCCTTCAAAATCATATGTCGTAAACTGTTCAAAAGTTCCTCTAAAAGACCTAAGCTTTCCTATTGATTTGAGAGTTTTATAACCTATAAATGAAGTTTGCATTTTTAAATCAGCTTGTCTCAAATAACCTATATCATTAATTTCTAATTCAGGGGAATACCAATTAAAACCTGCTCCGTATGTCCAATTCCCTTCAGATTGTTTTCCAATATCTATGATACCATTTGTACCGGTTAATGAAGTTTTTGTAGGATCAACATCTATATGTGAAGCATCTATTCTTTGGAATAAATGTGTGATGGAGGTTTGTGTGTTAAGGATTGACTCTCGACTTCCGTTTACTTTACTAATAACAATTTTACTGTCAATAAAATATTTTTTATTTCTCCATTGATGCTTAAAATCAACTCCAGCACTATATGCTGATTTATGTAAAAAATTCAAATTATCGGATAATTTTGATCTATTAGTTGAAGTAAATATTCCTCCTAAAGATGAATTTTCATTAAAATCTTTTTGAATTCTACCTACAAAATAATTAGTCATTGGCTCAACTTTGTCTCTTCTATTCTCAAGATCATTGCTGATCTTAGCATATTCATTTGAAGTAATACTTTCTAATATTCCTATAGACCAGCCATTATTAGTTTTTCCTGAAAATTTTGCTGCACCCAGAATTTTAGTTATTGTGGGCTGATCATAATACTCCCCTTGTATTGTATTTGGTCTACCTTGAGGAGCTCTTCCTAGTCTTCTTGAAAAAAATAAATTATCTCTATTAGTTAATCTGTAGTTAAATATGTTTTTACTTTCTACAAAAAACGGTCTTCTTTCCTCTAAAAAAATTTCAAATCCATCTAATGAAATTTGTGAAGGATCAGCCTCTATCTGACCAAAATCAGGGTTGATAGTTATGTCTAAAGTTAAATTATTAGTGATCCCAAATTTAGCATCTAAACCTGCATTTAAAGTGAAATCATTTCCATCTTTATATGGGTTTCCTAATTGCTTTTCATAGGTGTCTAACTTTGAGGTTAAAAAAGGTCTTATATCAATTTGCTTTTCATTACTTATATTATTTAGGCCTTTTAATTCTCCGCTTTCACTTACCCATCCAGGGGAGTCTGCAGGTACTCTATTCCAGACAGACTTCTCGTTCTCTCTAAAGATTTCCCTCATTATATTGAATCCCCAAACATTGTTTTCTGAATTATCAAACCTAACTTGGTTAAATGGAATTTTATATTCCGCATACCAAGCTTCCTTATCGATATGGGTTTTAACATCCCATATTGGATCCCAGCTGATATCTTCATCTTGCCCATTATCAGATGCTATCATATCCATTTTAACTCCCGCCACGGAAACACCAAACATATATGCTGTTCTTAAATCATGATAACTATCAATTGCAACCATTAATTTATCCCCATCAAACTGATCTCTTCTAGAGAGTCTATTAACTATTTGGTCTGGTAATGAATCTATTGCTTTTATCGCTATATATAGATGTTTTTTATCATATAAGATTTTAAAACTTGTATCATAACTAGGAATAGTATTTTCATTTGGCTCTAGTTCAACAAATCCATTTTCCCATTGCGCTTTAGACCATATAGAGTCATCTATTAATCCATCTATTTTTGGAGCATCAGTAGAATTAATTTCAATTGGATAATATGTTTTTTTTAAATTCTGATTATCAGTTGAGAATACTGAGATAAAAAAGAAATTAAAAATAATGTATACTATTTTATTCATAATAATTACTACTCTTTAGTTTTTTGTTAAATACTTCATAAATTAATAGGGAAAATTATCTGTAATTAATTCAACTCCAATCTGGTAGGAAAAATACATGAAAGATATAACCCATATAGATGCTAAAATGTACATGGTTATTTTATTTATCACATAACTATTTCTAAAAGCTAACTTTAAACCAATAATAAATAAAATAATACAAGGAATTAAAATCAATAATCCAAATAACAATATTGAAATCACGCCAATTGAACTGACAACATCCAAAATGTCAAATCTCAAAAAATCATTTATCTCATAGATTGTAGTACCATTAATTACAATTTCAGACGAAGTAGAATTTGTAATTGCAGAGTTTATACTACCTAAAAACAAAACAATTAAAGATGTAATAAAACCTCCTATAAATGAGTAAAACATTAAAATATAACCAAAAATAATTGAAATTATTTTTAATAGTTTAGAGGAAGTAACTAGCAAAAAATTAATTGTTTTTTTTAAATAATACTTTACTTTTTCCCATAAGCCGTTTGCGTATTCTTTATCAAAATTTAGGATTTCTTTTTCAATCTCTGGCAATACACTCTCAACTTTTTTTTTAATGGAAGCTACACTTACTGCTTCTCCGGTCATTCTAATTTTATCTGCACTAGTTTTAGCAGCAGGTACAACTACCCATAAAATTATATAAGCTAAAGTCGTAAATGGAATAGGGATAAAGAAAGATAAAATAAATAAAACTCTAATCCATGCAGAGGATATCCCAAAATAATGAGCTAATCCACTCGCTACTCCACCAACATAACTATTATCTGTATCCCTAAATAACTTTTTAGTAGTATTACTCTTTTTTTTAGATGGTTCCTGTTCATTTTCATCATCAGCTAATTCTTCAGGGGTTCCTAAAATCTCAATTGCATTATTTACTTCTGATACAGAAATTACACGGTTAATAGAATTATTTTTAGAAAATAATTCTGCGATATGAGACTCTATGTCCTCTAATATTTCGTTTTTACTAGAATTAGAACTAAATGCGATAGTTAACTTATCTAAATAAGATTTAAGAATTTTATAAGCCTCATCATCCATTGTGAATTTAACATGAGATAAATGTATGTCTTTTGTAATATTCATATTTATTTATTTCTAATTTTAGTTACTGCATTAGATAACTCTAGCCATGATTCATTAAGATCATTTAAAAAGTCTTTTCCCTCATCTGTAATATTATAATATTTTCTAGGGGGACCATTTTTAGATTCTTTCCAATTATACTCTAATAAATTACTATTTTTCAATCTTGTGAGCAAAGGGTATATAGTCCCTTCGACAACAATTAACTTAGACTCTTTTAATGTCATTAAAATTTCAAAAGAATATTTGGGCTCTTTACTAAGTATAGATAAAATACATAGCTCAAGGATCCCTTTTCGCATCTGTGCTTTTGTATTATCTGACTTCATTATAATATTTATTAGTAGATTAAAATTAATCGATAGTTATTTCAATTCCATTTTTTTGGTTCACATCTACATCATCACCTGTACTACAAGAGGTTGTACAAGAAGAAAATATTAGAGAAATAAATATTGAAATTAAAAATGTTTTTTTCATGAATCTGTTTAGTTAATAATTAATCTAGTTCATTTTTTTTAATGGTGATTACAATTATATCTTTCCCATTTTTGTTCATGTCTTCACTTGTAATAATCCACTCCCCTTGTACTCCATCTAAGTTTTCTCCATCAATTGTTAAATTGATATCATTTTTTACGGTAACATTAGGACTAACATCTAAACGACATGAAGTGAAGGTGAAAGTTATCAATAAGATCAGTAATATTTTATTCATGATTTAATAATTTGATTAATAATAATTTAAGCGAATATAAATAAATTTTGGTACTATGCAAAGCAAAGTACTAGTTAATACAAATTATAGTAGATTTATTTTCTTAAAGACATAAGTGTCTTAAAAAATTCTTCAAATTTTTTTGAGCCATGCTTAGTTATAGAGCAAGATGTATTAGGATAATTGTTTTTAAAACTTTTACTAATTACTATATAGTTATTCACTTCTAATTTTTTTATTTGAACA
>CAJJDI010000012.1 GCA_905182835.1 uncultured Flavobacteriaceae bacterium
AATCTAACAAGGCTAAAGAATATTCTGAACTTAAGTCATCACTAGAAGAGGTGTATTATTTAAAAAATGAAGTTACTAATGAGTATTTAAAAGATAATAAGGAGTTTTTGATCGAAGAGATTAAAAACCTTAATGAAAGAGAAAAAGAAATAAGAGACAATGCAAAGAAAATCATTGATGAGGTTTCAAGAAATTCTGCAAAAAAAACAGAATCAAATGATAAAGATTATGTGTTTATCAGTTTTATTTTGAATAATCTTCCTAAAGGTTTAGTTGGTTTGTTAATCGCTGTAATCTTAAGTGCAGCTATGTCTTCAACTGCAAGTGAATTAAATGCATTAGCAACAACAACTACTATAGATCTTTACAATAGAAATAAAAAGACTAAATCAACTGAGATGCAAACAGTTAATGCTACTAAGATGTTTACAGTTTTATGGGGAGCTTTTGCTATAGGAATAGCCTGTGTTGCATACTTAGCAGATAACTTGATTCAATTAGTAAATATAATTGGTTCTATATTTTATGGAAATGTACTAGGTATTTTTCTTATTGCCTTTTTTATAAAATATATAAAATCAAATGCAGTATTTTTAGGAGCATTAATAACTCAACTAATAATTATATACGTTTGGTACAATGATTTTATGCCATACTTATGGTTAAATCTTCTTGGGACACTCACTGTAATAATAATCTCATATGCGTTACAACTATTTAATAACATGAAAAAATAACCGTTACATTTTACCCCAATTTTCTATAGAATCTAAATTCATTTTTTCGTAATCAGAGTTTCCAGCCTTTATTGATTTCTCTAAAGAAACTTTAGCAATAGCAATGGCATTTTCATAATCTTCTAAAGCAGCATAAATTAAAGATTGTTGTCTTAACTGATAAAACTTAGGGTCTTCCATCATTTCTAATGATTGGTTCATCCAAGATTTAGCTTTTTCTAGCTCTCTGTTTTCTTGTAATAAATAAACAGCTGCTTTATATAAGTCAGATGACTTTGGAGTTTTTAAAGCTTCTTTTATACTTTTCATTACTAAATCTGCTGTAGGTAAGTTAACTTTAACAGGAACATAAACATGATCCCAAGCAATACCTAAAGTAAAAGAATTATTACTAACATTATCAATGGATAATTGGAATGATTCAACTTTAAAAGGTAATTCCATAGATGACACTTTAGTTTTAACAATCACTTTATTCTCGTCCCACTCAGAAGGTAACCCCCAATTATTGGAATCAGAATATAAAATAACATCCCAACTATCAACACCTGGAATAGTATATATTGAATACTTCCCTGCAGGCACAGTAGTTTCATCAATTTTAACTGAAGTACTAAATGATATAACACTATTTTCATTTGCTCCGGTTCTCCATAGCTTGTTATAAGGAACTAAATTCCCATAAACGACTCTATTTCTAACTGAAGGTCTAGCATATTGTATGGCAACATCTGTTAAGCCTACTTTTTGTTCGATTTTTGCAGTTGGACTTGGAGCTGGAGTTTGAATTTGAGGTACTACCTCTACTTCATTGCTATCTTTAGTAACATCATTCATACAAGAAGTTAGTGTCAATGTAATTATAATTAGCAGTAATGATAATAAGTTATTTTTCATAATAAATTTAATTAGGTTGGATTATTTAATAAAAAATGAAGTTAAAATATTAATTTTGTAACACAATTGTTTTTATATATAAATTAACAAAGTTTAAAAATATGAAAAAATACTCTATTGAATTTTTAGGAACGTTTTTTTTATTGCTTATTAGTGCTCTTGCTGATAATCCTATAGCAATTGGAGTTGGCCTTGCCGTATTATGTTATATAGGTGGGCATATTTCTGGAGCTCATTACAACCCAGCTGTTAGTATAGCAATGGTAATAAGGGGCGAAATAAATAAGGTCGAATGTGGTAAATTCATTCTATCTCAAGTTTTGGGTGCTGTTGTTGCTTCGTTTGTGTATTTTTTAATAACGAATGATGTTTTTGAAATTCAACCTAGTAGCGACACTTCATTGTCTCAATTTTTAATAGCCGAATTTATTTTTACTTTTCTATTAGTAATCACTATTTTATTTGTCGGTACCCATCCTAAACTCAAAGGAAATCAATTCTATGGTGCAGTAATAGGTTTATCAGTAATGACTAGTCAGTATTCTATTGGTGAAATATCAAGTTCTGTTTTAAATCCTGCTATTTCAATTGGACCATCTTTATTTAATTTACTTAATGGAGAAGGAAGTAATATGTCTCTTCTATTTAGTCCATATTATATTTCGATAACAATTATTAGTGGTGTTTTTGCTGCTTATATGTTTAAATTATATTTAAAAGAAAATAATTAATGATTCATTTTGATCAAGAGAAGTTAGATAGGTTAAACAATATTTATAAAATTAATTTAATTAATAGTTGCTCGGGCTATAAGCCAGCTAATTTGATCGCTACTGTTTCAAAAAATGGTGTGGAAAATGTTGCAATATTTAGCTCAGTAGTTCACATAGGGTCAAATCCCCCTTTACTAGGTTTTGTAGTAAGACCATCTGGAGAAGTGCCACGAAATACATATACAAACATTAAAGAAACAGGACATTATACTATCAATCACGTTTTTGAATCTATCACAGAAGGTGCACATCACACTTCAGCAAGATATAATGAAGATATATCAGAATTTGATGCAACCAACTTAGAAGCAGAATACAAAAAAGAAATTACAACTCCATTTGTCAAAGGATCACCAGTACAAATGCAGATGCAATATGTTAGTGAGTATTATATTAAAGAAAATAATACAACTCTTGTATTAGGTAAAATAGTTAATCTGTATGTTGAAAATAAAATTATAGACAAAGACGGTTACCTAAATCTAGGAAAAGCTAATGTCGCAACTGTGACTGGCCTAGATGGTTATTCGATACCAAAATTAAAAAATAGAAAAGGGTACCAAAGACCTAAAGCAAGTATATTACTGAAGCAAAAAAAATAAATGTTAATATTTCTTTAACTATAAGATTATTTTGTATACCTTTTTGTAGATTTATCCCCTATATTCTAATTAATGTCAATTAGAATAATATATTTACTTATCTTAATCAGATATAATCTAAATTTAAATTGAAAAATGGAATTAATTGAAAGAGCACTAGAATTTGAAACTAGAAAAACTTCTTATAAAACAACAAATGAGAGAATTGTAGCTTCCAGGATTGTCAAAGCCCTTATTCTAGACCTAAATGAGATCTATAAAGAAAATAAAGATGCGGAAATTATGGATCTTATGAAGAGACTGACCGTGATAAAAAGAAAAATTGAAAAACGATTAAAAGGGAGACCTGATTCTTAATTTATGAATAAAATTCTTATAATTGGAGGTAGTAAAGGAATAGGAAGACAAATAATTAATGAGCTCATAAGTGATAATGAAATTATAAATTACAGTAGAACAGTCCCTGAAATATCTCACGCAAATCTAACCCACTTCACAATAGATGTACTTAAAGATGATCTTCCAGAGATTAAGGATGTTTCTACGATTATATATTGCCCAGGTAGTATAAATCTAAAACCAATAGGAAGGTTTTCACTAGATGAATTTAGAGAAGATTTTGAAATAAATGTTATTGGATCAATAAAAGTAATTCAAAAATACATTTCAAATTTAAAAAGAGCTACTAACGCCTCAATTCTTCTTTTTAGTACTGTGGCAACTAAACTAGGAATGCCATATCATTCAAGCGTAGCTGTATCTAAGTCAGCAGTTGATGGATTAGTTAAAACATTAGGTGCTGAATTAGCACCTGGAATAAGAGTAAATGCAATAGCACCAACTATAACCAATACTGATTTAGCTTCAAAACTACTTAGAAATGAAAAAGCAATTGATAGCATGGTAGAAAGACACCCCTTAAAAAAGATACTTGACCCTAAAGATGTTGCTAAAATGGCAAAATTTCTAATTTCAGAAGATGCTTCTGCTATTTCTGGACAAACATTCAACTTAGATGCTGGAATAGTCTCCTTTAAAATTTAATTTTTATGAAAACAATTAAAACATTATTATTCTTAATTACCTTAACCCTAAATTTTCAAGTTATGAATAGTCAAAACTCAATTTATGATATTTCACTTACTGGTTTAGATGGTGAAGAAATTAAAATATCGGAATTTAAAAATAAGTACATTTTATTTGTTAATGTTGCTTCAAAATGTGGCTTTACAGGTCAATACGAGGGACTTCAGGAGTTATATGAAAAATATAAATCAAAATTAGTTGTTGTAGGGGTTCCAAGCAATGAGTTTGGCGGACAAGAACCAGGAGGTTCTCTAGAAATTGCTACATTTTGTTCTGAAAAATATGACGTAAGTTTTGTGATGGCAGAAAAAACGAAAGTTAAAGGAAGTGAGCAGCACCCATTATATAAATGGCTGACAAACAAAGATCTTAATAAAATAAGTAACTCAAGTGTTAAATGGAATTTTCAAAAATATTTAGTGAATCAAGATGGTGGTTTAGTTGATTATTGGTATTCTTTAACTAAGCCAATGAGTGAAAAAATTACCAAATATTTAGAATGAAAACAATAACTAGAAGTTTACTATTTCTTTTTATAAACTTTGTGCTTGTCTTATATGTTGGAAATGTACTAATGGGCAATGGAGCTACCTCTGAATGGTATTTAAATCTTCAAAAAGCACCATGGACTCCTGATGGTTGGGTCTTTGGGTTCGCCTGGACTTTTTTAATGATCTGCTTTGCTGTTTATCTTGCGAAACTTTCACAGATGAGCAATTCTAAAAAACTTATTGTTCTTGTAATCGTTCAGTATATTCTAAATATAATATGGAATTATATTTTCTTTAATCAACAAGAGATTATTTTAGGTTTGATTGACATATTATTACTGACAATTATAGTTGCGTTAATTTTATTTAAGTACTTACCAATTATGAAGTCCTATTCAATACTAATATTACCATATTTCATATGGCTTTTAATCGCAACTTCACTAAACCTTTACATAGCTATTTATAACTAATGAAAATTTACAGATTCACTAAAAGTCAATTATTGCCGATATCAATTGATACAGCTTGGGATTTCTTAAGCGATTCTAAAAACTTAAAAAAAATCACTCCAGATTACATGGGTTTTAATATAATTGAAAAAGAGGATACAAAAATGTATGCTGGACAGATTATTCAATACATAGTTACTCCAATACTTGGCATACCAACTAAATGGGTTACTGAAATTACACATGTAAAAGACAAGAGTTATTTTGTTGATGAGCAAAGGTTTGGCCCTTATAGCCTCTGGCATCACAAGCATTTTATAAAAGAAGTAGATGGTGGGGTAGAAATGCTAGATATAATAGATTATAAAATTCCATTGGGATTAATTGGAAGAATAGCAAATCCAATATTAGTTAAACCTAAACTTAATGAAATCTTCGATTATAGAAAACAAAAATTAATTGATCTTTTTGGCGAATTCAAATGATGAAAGAAAAAATAAGTTTTTTTTGGTTTAGAAGAGATTTAAGAATTGAAGATAATATCGGGCTTACTGAAGCATTAAGTAGTGATCATAAAATAATACCTTTATTTATTTTTGATGAAGATATTACAGATGAACTTGATGTAGATGACCCAAGAATTAATTTTATCTACGATCAATTAAAACTGATTAATAGTAAAATAAATTCTGAATACAACTCTAAACTTTTAGTATTAAAAGGAAAGCCCCTAGAGGTTATCAAAGATTTGGTTACTAAGTATGATACTCAGGCTGTTTACACTAATAATGATTATGAACCGTATGCTATTAGTAGAGATCAAAAAGTGTTTGATTTTTTAAAAACTAGAGATATTAGATTTCTTAGTTTTAAAGATCAAGTTATTTTTGAAAAAAATGAAATTACTAAAGATGATAAATCTGCGTACGTTGTCTACACTCCATTTATGAAAAAATGGAAAGTAAAACTACATAGCATAAATTTAGACAAACATAAGAACAACAACTTGATCAATAATTTTCGTACTAATAATGAAGATTTTAATTGGAATGAGTTGGAATACTTTGGGTTTAAAAAATCCAACAAAAAAATACCCAATTACAGAATTAGTGATGATATCATTGAAAATTACCAAGCAGAGAGAGACTTTCCTGCTTTAGACTCTACAACTAGAATTGGGCCTCATTTAAGGTTTGGAACAGTGAGTATTAGAAGAATTGTACTGGAAACAATTAATTGTAAAAATGAAGTATTTTTGCAAGAATTAATATGGAGAGAGTTCTTTATGCAAATTTTATGGTTTTACCCCAATACTCAAACTAGATGTTTTAAAAGTAAATATGAAAAGGTGCAGTGGCTAAACGATGAACTGTTATTTACAAAGTGGTGTGAAGGTAAAACTGGGTATCCAATAGTAGATGCTGGGATGAGAGAATTAAATTCTACTGGATACATGCATAATCGAGTAAGAATGGTTACTGCTAGTTTTTTATGTAAACATTTATTAATTGATTGGAGATGGGGTGAAGCATATTTTGCTAAAAAATTATATGATTATGAATTATCTAGCAATATTGGAAATTGGCAATGGGCAGCTGGAACTGGTGTAGATGCAGCGCCTTATTTTAGAATATTCAACCCTACTACTCAAGCATTAAAATTTGATAAAAATTTGAAGTATATAAATAAATGGGTAGAGGACTTAAATGATCTAAACTACCCTGATCCTATAGTAGATCACAAGTTTGCTAGGCAAAGATGTTTAGAAACATACAAGAAAGGTTTAGAATAAGTTCTTAATAATTTCTATATTTAGTTTCTAATCTCCTTAATTATGAAAAAGCACATTACCCTTTCTTTCTTATTTATTTTTTCATTGAATATGATTTTTTCTCAATCAAACATTTCAGAAATAAATAAAGACATCTTAAAGTCAATTGAAAAACACTCTTCTAATCTTATCGGTATAAGTGATGAAATCTGGAATCTAGCAGAGACTGCATTTAATGAACATGAATCTTCTAAAATATTAGCAGATTACGCCACTAAGAACGGATTTAACGTCGAAATGGGTGTTGCAGGTATGCCAACTGCTTTTGTAGCTACTTATGGTCAAGGTAAGCCTGTGATTAGTGTTTTGGGTGAGTTTGATGCTCTGCCGGGTATTTCACAAGAAACTAAACCAGTTAAGTCACCTCTTATTGACGGAGGAGCTGGACATGGGTGTGGTCATAATTTATTTGGAGCCGGTAGTCTAGGTGCTGCAATTGCAATCAAAGAATTAATAGAAAGTGGGAAAATTAGCGGTACAGTTAAATTTTTTGGAACCCCAAGTGAAGAAAAATATTTCGGTAAAATATGGATGGTTAAAGCAGGTTTATGGGATGATGTAGATGTAAATATTAGCTGGCATCCTTCTGCGCAGACAGCTGCAGATGTACAAAGTTCACTAGCATTAATTGATTTTAAAATTGAGTTTTTTGGACAAGCTGCACATGCATCAATGGACCCTTGGAATGGCAGAAGTGCATCTGATGCATTAGAACTTTATACCACTGGAGTAAATTATTACAGAGAACATGTTAAACCAACAGTGAGAATGCATTATCATATTCAAGATGGTGGACAGGTAGTCAATGTTGTTCCTGATTATTCAAAGTTATGGATGAGAGTGAGAGACACAAAACGATCTGGGATGAATCCCGTTTATGAACGCGTTGTGGAAATGGCTGAAGGAGCTGCAATTTTAGCAGATGTAGATTTCAAAGTTTCTCTGATTTCCGGTATCTATGAAGTTTTAGTTAACAGAGCTGGAGGAGAAATTATGCAAAAAAACTTAGAAGTATTAGGTCCAATAACATATTCTCAGGAAGAAATTACATTCGCAAAAAAAATACAAGAAGAAACTTCAAAACCACAACTAGGAATGGATAGGGAGATAAGACCATTAAAAGAAACAAGAGAACATCCAGGCGGTGGATCAACAGATGTAGGAGATGTTAGTTGGAATGTTGCTAATATTAATTTAGGAGTAGCAACAGCACCTCTAGGCACACCATGGCATTCATGGGCGGTTGTTGCATGTGGAGGTATGAGTATTGGACACAAAGGAATGTTACATGCTTCAAAAGCGATGGCAATGACAATGTCTGACTTATTTCAAGATTCTAAATTAGTCAACAAAGTTAAAAAAGAATACCAAGAAAGAAAAGGAGATGAAGTTTACGAAGCAATGGTTCCAAAAGGACCACCGCCTGTGAACGATAATTAAACTCGTTCGATTTTGGCACCTATAGAACGTAATCTCTCATCTATATTTTCATAACCTCTGTCAATCTGTTCAATGTTATGAATAGTCGATGTTCCTGTAGCTGATAATGCTGCAATTAGCAAGGAAATACCGGCTCTAATATCGGGTGATGTCATTGTAGTAGCTTTCAGCATTGACTTAAAGTCGTGGCCAATTACAGAAGCTCTGTGTGGGTCACATAAAATAATCTTAGCTCCCATATCGATAAGCTTATCAACAAAAAAAAGTCTACTCTCAAACATTTTTTGATGTATTAATACACTGCCTCTTGCTTGAGTAGCAACAACTAGTATAATACTTAAAAGATCAGGAGTAAATCCTGGCCATGGTGCATCAGAAATAGTTAAGATTGAACCATCAATATAATTTTGAATTTCATAACCATTTTCATGATTCGAAACAAATATGTCATCATTCTTTTTTTCAATATTAATTCCTAATTTTTTAAATACAAAAGGAATTTGGCCCAGATTCTCCCAACTAACATTTTTAATAGTCAACTCACTTTTAGTCATAGCTGCTAAACCAATCCAGCTACCGATTTCAATCATATCAGGGAGCATAGTGTGTTCAGTACCAGTCAAAATTTTAACCCCTTCAATGATTAATAGATTAGAACCAATTCCTGAGATATTTGCTCCCATCCTATTTAACATTTTACATAACTGCTGAATATAAGGTTCACATGCAGCATTATAAATAGATGTTCTTCCTTTTGCTAAAACTGCTGCCATCAAAATATTTGCTGTACCAGTTACAGAAGCTTCGTCTAATAATATGTATGCACCTTTAAGTTGATTTGATTCAACTCCATAAAAGTGATCTTCTTTTCTATATCTAAATTTTGCGCCTAATTTAATAAGACCTTCAAAATGTGTATCTAACCTTCTTCTTCCAATTTTATCACCACCTGGCTTTGGGATATAACCTTTGCCAAATCTTGCTAACAAAGGACCTACAATCATAATAGAGCCTCTTAACCCTTTACCGTCAATTTTAAATTCATCGGACTCTAGATAGTCTAAATTAATTTCATCGCTTTGAAAAGTGTAAGAGTTATTATCAATTTTAATTACTTTCACTCCAAGTTTTGTCAACAAGCTTATAAGCTTATTGACATCAATAATATTAGGTATATTATTGATTTTAATTTTATGATCTGTTAACAAAACTGCACATAGTATTTGTAAAGCCTCATTTTTAGCTCCTTGGGGATGTATCTCTCCTTTTAACTTGTGGCCACCCTCTATTTTAAATGATTGCATGAGTAATTAGTATCTTTTTCTAGGTTTATTATTCTTTTTGAATGGCTTCTTATTCACAGGGAATTTTTTTCTGTCTTTCAATAAGACTTCTGAATCTTGTAATTTTTCATCTGAACTTCTTAAATCAATTTTTCCGTCTGAAAGTTCAAATAATTGGTTGAAAATAACTAAGTCAGTAACTGTATCTTTATTCCAATTTAAAAAACATTTTTTCATGTGATTTGCAATTGTATACATTAAGGCTTCTTTCATCTCACCATTGTCCCAAGTAATAGCAACATCTATCATCGTTTTGATATTGTTTCCATAGTAACGATATTTAGGGAAGTTCTGAGGATAATTTAGTGGAGATGGTCTAGCCTCCAATTGTTCTCTAGATGGTTTTTCATAAGGAGAATCTGCATCTAATTTAAAATCTGACATAATAAATAACTGATCCCATAACTTATGTTGAAAATCAGCTACATCCCTTAAATGCGGCTGCATATTACCCATAACAGAAATAATAGCTTTAGCAACCTTATTTCGTTCTTCTTTAGATTCTCTAGAAGTAGCGTGGTTAATCATTTTTTGAACATGTCTTCCATATTCAGGAATTATCAAAAACTCTCTTTCAGTATTGTACTCTATATTATCGATCAAAATTATAAAAATTAAATTATTTTACTAGTGAAGTTATATTAAGCAGCAAAATACAAAATAAAAATCAATTAGTTAGAATTTATAAAGATATTACATCTGGTATTTTTTCTCCAATTTCTTTGTATTTATTGATAATATCTAAGGGAGAATTCATAAAAACTTTTATTGAAATACTTGAATATTTATTGTTTTTAGACGACTTGACGTTTAAGTCTGGTTTTAAGTCAGAAAAAATTATTTTTATTAAATCCAGACTATTAGATTCTGATTTAATTATAAACTTAAATAGATAATAATTAGGCCAAGTATTTGTAGATTCTAGTTGGCCAATTAATTTATTATAAAAATCATCTGATTTACTCATATAAAAGTAAAATTAGGTAATTAATTAAATATAGTGGTAATTAATATTTTTTATATTACTCATTAATGCCGATTTTTACTGAATAATTATTGAAGTATGTCAAAAAAAATACTAATCACTGGTGGACCTGGCACAGGAAAAACAGCATTAATTAATGAATTAATTAGTGAAGGATTTATTTGTTTTGAGGAAAAATCTAGAGAAATAACTAGTTCTTACAAGAAAAAAGGTGTCGATCAACTTTTTTTGAGCAAACCCTTACTATTTAGTGAATTATTGCTTAATTCTAGAATTGAACAATATTTAGATTCTAATAATACTAAAAATGATGAAGTTTTTTTTGACAGAGGTATTCCAGATGTAATAGCTTATTTAGATTTTAAAGAGATAGGATATGGTGAGAGTTTTTTAAATGCTTGTAAAAAACATAAATATGACATTGTATTCATGCTAAGGCCATGGGAAGAAATCTACATAAATGACACGCAGAGATATGAAAGTTATAAAGAGTTAGTTAAAATTGATAACTTCATTTATAATACATACACAAGTCTTAATTATAAAATTATTGAAATCCCAAAGACATCAATTAAAAATAGATTAGAATTTATATTGAAAATGATAAATAAATTATAAGAACTTATGTCAAAAGATTTTAAAATTGTTTTTTTTGGTACAACTGATTTTGCAGTAGAAACATTGAGTTTACTGAAAGATCATTTTAACATAAAAGCTGTCGTTACTTCTGAAGATAAACCAGCAGGTAGGGGATTGAGAATAAGAGAATCTGCAGTAAAAATTTATTCTAAAGACAATAAATTAAACACTCTTCAGCCTTCAAATTTAAAGAGTGATTCATTTATCAACGAGCTAGAGTTATTAAATTGTGATCTTTTTGTAGTCGTAGCGTTCAGAATGTTACCAAAGTCTGTCTGGAGTATTCCTAAATTTGGCACAATCAATCTTCACGCTTCACTACTGCCAAATTACAGAGGTGCAGCACCAATTAATTGGGCTATTATTAACGGAGAAATCATAACAGGTGTAACAACATTTTTTATAAATGAAGATATTGATACAGGAGATATAATTGATCAAGATACAGTTGAAGTTGGCGTAGAAGAAAATGCGGGTGAATTACATGATAAATTAAAAAATACAGGAGCTAACTTAGTAATAAAGACCGTGCAAAAAATTATATCAAATGATTTTAGCTTAAAACCACAAATAAATTTATCAAAAAAAATAAACTCTGCAACAAAACTTAATAAAGACAATTGCAAAATCGATTGGGCGGCTGATCTATATAGTATTTATAATAAAATTAGAGGACTTAGTCCCTACCCTGGAGCTTCATGTATTTTAAGTAACTTTAATCAAGATTTGAAAGTTATTATTTATAGTTCAAGAACGGAGATAGAAAAACATGATTTTGATAATGGCAAAATCATCTGTGAAAAAAAATACATCAAAATTGCAACTAAAAAAGGTTTTTTAATTCCATTAGAATTAAAGATCCAGGGGAAAAAAAGAATGAAAATTTCAGATTTAATAAATGGTTTTAAATTTGATGTAAACTCAAGGTTTCTTTAATAATGATTAAGCTAAAAAAAGGTGATTTTTTAATCGCTGACCCAAGTATAATTAATGATGATCAGTTTAATAGATCAATTATAATCATTACCTCCAGTTCAATAGAAGATGAAATTGTTGGCTTAATAATCAACAAACCTTTAAATTATAAACTACAAGATATAATTCCAGAAATAAAAATAAATTTTAAGATTTTTGATGGAGGACCAGTAAATAAGGACAACTTATATTTTATTCATACTAAAAATCAGTTAATACCAAATAGTATTAAGATAAACGAATCACTTTATTGGAGCGGAGATTTTAAAACCGTTGTAAATCTAGTAAACACTAAACAAATTACTTGTGAGGATATTAAGTTTTGCCTAGGTTACACAGGTTGGTCTGCAAAACAATTAATAGATGAAATAAAAAGTGAAAATTGGATAAAGTCTAATAAAATAATTAGTTCTGGAAGTGTTTTTACAGAAATGAAAAACTTGTGGAAGGTTAAAATGATTGAACTTGGCGGAGAGTATTTGCTATGGTCAAATGCACCAGAAAACCCTTTACACAACTAGCAAACAAAGCTTGTTTCTTATAATATTTGTTACAGTCACAGCAAAATCTTTCTTTCTAAACTTACCAATTGATTGTATACCGAAAGTTATATTTGAAATAAATAATTCATCTGACTTCTGTATATCGTAAACTGACAATGATTGCTCTACCAGAGAAAATCCTTCAATATCATTATTGATTATATCAATAATTTTAGATCTAATTACATTATTATTACAACCATCTTTTAATGGAGGAGTTAATATTTTATCATTAACTAACAAAAAAATATTACCATTTAGAGTTTCTGAGATAGTCTTAGAATTATTTAAAACGACACAATCATTAAAATCATTTTCTATACAATACCTTGAGCCTATTCTGTTGATTAATTGATTATTTGTATTCAAATTAGACAATAAACCTAAGTTTTTGAAATAGTCTTTAAAAACATCTAGAGTGTATTTTTCAGTGTTAAAATTAGAATAATCAACATCTCCAACTGTACAAATGTAATGATTTACTAAATCGATACTTACTGCGTTAGTTTCAGAGTTACTAATCATAATCCTCATTAATTTAGTAGCTGAGATAAACCCTGAGTTAACATATAGTTCTCTTAACTGACTCTCTAAGTACTCAGGTGTAAAAGACATGGGTATTTTCATCTTCAAAATTCTCATAGATGAAAGAAGATTGAAATAGTGGTCTTCATAAAAGAAGACATTTTCTTTACTTACAATTATGTTTTCGAATATGAAATCTCCAGTTACAATACTGGTATTAAACAAAGATATAAATGCTTCTTCTTTAGGAAAGAACTTTCCATTAATATTTACCATAACTAAACTATGATGATCCTAATATTTTCTTTAAATCAAAAATTTGATTTGTCCAAAGCATTTTAGACTCTTCCATTTCGTCTTCTTCAGCAAAATCAGTTACAATTAGAGAAACATCTTTTGTTATTTCATCAAATTGAATTTTAAATTCAAAATACGAATTAGACTGATCATCTTCAAGCCATTTAAAGCGAATTCTCTCGTTGTTTCTTTTTGTCAAAAGTTTTGCACTTTCTTCAGCACCTTCCCATATAAAAATAAAAATCTCACCTCTTGAATTCACGTTATCAGCAAACCACTCAGAAAGACCTGATGGAGAGGATATATATTGAAAAAGAAGTTTTTCAGATGCCTGAATTGGAAATTCAATTTCGTATTTTATTTTTTCACTCATTATTTTTGTATTAACAGGTGTAATATATACATTAATTGTGAAGTTTTATTATAAAAAAAAATATAAATATTCACTAAACAATTATTGTTCTATATAATTTTAATTTTATATTTGCACCACCTTAAATATGGCGAGATAGCTCAGATGGTTAGAGCGTCGGATTCATAACCCGGAGGTCCCGAGTTCAATTCTCGGTCTCGCTACTATTTCTCTTTTGATTTTATTTTTTTAAGATTTTCACCAATTCTTCCAATGAAACAACCTGTTGATTACCAATACTCATGTTTTTTAAACAAAATGATGACGACTCAAATTCATTTTCTTCAACAATAACAACATACGGAACCTGTATATTATTTGCGTACTTCAACTGCTTTTTTAAACTATTTGTATCTGGGTAAAAATCTGTATTAATATTGTTTTTTCTTAAATAACTTACAGCACTGGTGATGTACTTAATATATTTAGAGTTTGTATTGGTAAAAAGTACTTTAATGGTTGAGTTATTTGTTTTAGGAAAGAGGTTCAAACTATCCATTACTATAAAAATTCTATCTAATCCAAAACTAATTCCTACACCACTAACATCATTTAGACCAAATAACGAGGTAAGGTCGTCATAACGGCCACCCGCAGCAATAGAACCAATATCTATATCATCACTAGCGTTTACTTCAAATATAGCGCCTGTATAGTAGCTCAAGCCCCTAGCTAATGAAGTGTCCAGTATTAGTTCAGAGCTATTTAAATCATCTAATATTATAAGGTCATAAATACTAAATAGATCACTTACCCCTTCTAAACCTATAACACTTGACTTGAATAGTTTTTTTAAAGAATCTAATCTTGATTTAAAATCTCCACTAATAGATAAATAATCAATTAAAATTGGCTTTAAAGACTCTTCAAGACCTATCTTAATTATCTCATTAATAACCTTTTCATTTCCGATTTTATCAATTTTATCTAAAACTACAGTTAAATCTACAAGTTCATCTTTTAAATTTAAGACTTCAGATAAACCAATTAATATTTTTCTGTGATTAATTCTAATTTTACAATTAGGTATTTTTAAACTATTAAAAACATCAGAAAACAAATGAATAAAATCAACTTCTTGCAGTAAAGACTTAGATCCAATAACATCAGCATCACATTGAAGAAACTCTCTAAATCTACCTTTTTGAGGCCTATCAGCTCTCCAAACCAATTGGATCTGATACCTCTTGAATGGTAAATTAATTTCATTTTGATTTTGCACAACAAACCTAGCAAATGGAATTGTAAGGTCATACCTTAAAGCCTTGTCAGAAATATTTGTAGAAATCAAATTAAGATTATCAGAAAGAAGTGTTGAATCTGATATGTTTTTTTTGAAGTTTCCAGATTTCAAGATTTTAAAGATGAGTCGATCACCTTCATCTCCGTATTTACCCAATAAGGTCTCTGTGTTCTCAAAACTAGGTGTTTCAATAGGAGAGAAACCAAATTTGTTAAAACTAGATTTTATAGTATTAATAATGTAATCTCTTTTAAATACTTGAATAGAGTTAAAATCTCTTGTACCCTTGGATGTTAAGGCTTTAGCTTTCATAATAGAAATATATACAATTATTAATTAATTTAATAACTAGTGAATAATTAATTCATTAAAATAATTAAATAATTCTCCCTTAGTAATAAGACCACCTTTTAGAATTAAATCAAATTTATCAACTAATTTATCTTCAGAATAATCTTTCGAAGAGTTATAAATTTTTACGTTATCATCAAGTAAATTATCTCTTAACCAAGAAAAACCTTGAGTAGTAGTGAAATCTATTTCAGAGAGCTCTGTGTAAATAGCGATGAATCTCATTTGAGATTTATCAAATGAAAATAAATAAATATGATTTTTAGAAATATTTTCTAAGAAATTGGTTTTCTCTAAAACTTTTTTCCAAACAATGTCACTAAACAAATCTAAGATTCCTTCAGTTTTATCATCATTGTTTTGCTTTAAAATTTTCCAATCCTCGTGAGTAATAGAATTTGAAGAAAGAAATTCAATAAATTCTGTATGAAGCTCAACAAATTGATCTTTAGTTAACCTTGAATATTTCATAATTAATAATAAAAAAAACCCCAATAAGTATTGGGGTTTGTGTTATTTTGAAAATATATATTATTTACTGTCTGGGATAATTTCAAACGGTAATTCAACACTAACATCTCTATGTAAACGAATGTTAGCATTATATTTACCTAATTGTCTTATTGAACCACCAGGAATAATTATTTGCTTTTTATCAATTTCAAAACCATTAGTTTCAAGAGATTTTTGAACGTCTAAATTATTAATAGACCCAAACAACTTAACACCTTGACCAACCTTAGATTTAATTTTTATTTCTAAAGCTAATAATTTTTTCGAAAGTTTATTAGCATCATCTACTATTTTTTTCTCCTTAAAAGCTCGTTGTTTTAAGTTCTCTGCTAATACTTTTTTAGCTGATGAAGTAGCTAAAATAGCAGAACCATTTGGTATTAAAAAATTTCTACCAAAACCATTTTTAACGTTGACAAGATCGTCTTTAAATCCGACACCTTCAACGTCTATTTTTAATATTAATTCCATGTTGAATATTTTTTATTTCATTAAATCAGCTACGTAAGGCATAATTGCTAGATGTCTTGCTCTTTTAACAGCAACAGATACTTTTCTTTGAAATTTCAAAGAAGTCCCTGTCAGTCTTCTTGGCAATAGTTTCCCTTGCTCATTTACGAATTTTATTAAAAAATCTGGATCTTTATAATCAATATACTTAATACCAGACTTTTTAAATCTACAATATTTTTTTGCTTTATTTGTATCAATTTGAAGAGGAGTAAGATATCTTATCTCACCGTCTTTTTTTCCTTTTGCTTGTTGCTCTAGTGTTCCCATAATTTAAGATTTTACTTTTAATTTTTCTCTTCTTCTTTCAGCCCAAGAAATAGCATGCTTATCCATCTTTACAGTTAAAAAACGCATAAATCTTTCATCTCTTTTGAACTCAGTTTCTAGAGGGTTAACAACAGTTCCATCTGATTGGTACTCAAACATATGGTAAAAGCCACTTTTTTTGTTTTGAATTGGGTAGGCTAATTTTTTAAGGCCCCAATTTTCAATAAATATCATCTTTGCTCCTTTTGAGGTAAGAAAACTTTCGTATTTCTTCACTGTTTCCTTTATCTGATCTTCAGATAAAACGGGATTTAAGATGAAAACAGTTTCATAATGATTCATAAAAATTTTTTTTTGTTTTATTAAACGGGTGCGAAAATAGTTATTTTATATCATATCTACAATTATTTAAACTTAATTATTTAAAAATAAAGTGTTTTTAAAATTGATTGATATTTGTTAATTTTAGTAAAAATAATGAAATGAACTGTATAATTATTGATGAAAACATTGAAGATCTAAAATTAATAGATTCTAAACTAAACGATTTTTCAAGTTTACAGGTAGTTGGTAAGTTTTCAAACTACATTGACGCAAAATTATACATTGTTAAAAACTCAGTAGATCTAATCATAATTGAAGTTGGCTTAGAACATGAAAATTGCTTTAGCTTTCTAGATTCCTTAACAGAAAACTTGAAAATAATATTCACAAGCTATGATACAGAATTTGCTTTTCGATCATTTAATTACAATTGTATAGATTACTTAAAAAAACCGATTCAAACTGATAGACTTAAAAAGGCTATTAATAAAGTAATTAATCAATATTCAAAAAATAATAATGGAAATCATATTTATGTAAAAAGTAAATTAAAAAAGAGAAAAATATATTTAACTAACATTAAATGGATTGAAGCATTAGGAGATTATATAAAATTAATCACAACCTCCGATAATATAATTATACTCTCGTCATTAAAATCTTTTGAAAAAGAATTACCTAAGGGGAAATTTATGAGAATTCACAAATCTTTTATAGTTAATCTTGATAGGATAGAAACATATAACAATAAGTGTGTGTTTATTGATTCTGGGGAAATACCAATTAGTCGTAATAAAAAAACAGAATTGGACGCAGTTTTAAACCTAAAGCACAATTAATAACTATCAACATTTATTATCACCTGAACAGATCTGAATTTAGCAATACTATTAAGGCTATCTTTTGATTTAATAATAATATTTTTTGTTTGAATTAAAGATTGATTTTTCTGAATTTTTATCAAAATATTTTTTTGGAATTTATTCCTTACTCTTATTATATGTGGAAATTCAGGACCTAAAATGTTTTTACTAAAAAATTGTCTTAAATATTTACCTAACCAATCTGAAGATTCGTTAATAACTAAATAATCTTTATGTTTTAAAGTTATCTTAATAAGCTTGCAATTTGGCGGGTAATTATATTTCACTCTATCCAAAATTTCGCCTTCAAACATTGATAAGTAATCATCCTCAATTATGTTTTGTAAAATCTTATGTTTAGGATTGTAAGTCTGAACACAGACCTTACCCCTTTCGGACGATCTCCCTGCCCTACCCGCGACCTGTTGTATTAGCTGAAAACTTCTTTCATATGCTCTAAAGTCTGGAAAATTCAAGGAATTATCAGCATTTAGAATACCTACCAATTTTACGTTTTTAAAATCTAAACCTTTTGTTATCATTTGAGTCCCAATTAGTATATCAATTTTTTGGTCTTCAAAATCTGAAATTAATTTTTCGAAACTATTTTTCTTTCTTGTAGTATCATAGTCCAATCTTTCTACTCTAAAATTAGGAAATAAGGCCTTCACCTCCTCTTCTACCTGTTCAGTACCAAAACCAACAGTAATAATGTTATTTGAATTACATGATCTACAAGATTTAATTAACGGCACCCCAAAACCACAATAATGGCACTTTAAAGAATTTGTGTTTAAATGAAAGGTCAAACTTACATCACAATTTACACAGTGCGGAGAGACTCCGCAATCTTCACATTCAACGATCGGTGAAAAACCCCTTCTATTTTGATATAAAATAACTTGCTTATGATTACTTACAGTATTAAATATTTCATTAATTAACGAATCACTGAAATGCCCATTCATCAATTTTCTAGCATATTTGAATTTCAAGTCAACTAACTCTACAATTGGCATCAAAACATTATTAAATCTGTTTTTTAATTCAACAAGGGTATACTTATTCAAATTAACAGCATTATTGTATGACTCTACGCTTGGTGTGGCAGAGCCCAATAAAATATTAGCTTTAAAAATTCTTGACAAAATTAAGGAAGCGTCTCTTGCGTGATACCTTGGAGATGGCTCTTGTTGCTTATATGACTGCTCGTGCTCTTCATCAACAATAATTAGTTTAAGGTTTTTAAATGGCATGAGTAATGAAGATCTAGCTCCAATTATCAGTTGAGAAGAGTTGTTAGTTGAAATTTTACTCCAGACCTCTACCCTTTGGTTGATCGAATAACCGGAGTGATAAACTAAAACTTTATCTCCAAAAAAATCTGTTAACCTTTTAACAACCTGAGTTGTTAAGGCAATCTCAGGGACTAAATAAAGTACTTGACCTTTTTGGTCTAAAGCTTGTTTAATTAGTTTGACATAAACTTCTGTTTTTCCTGAAGAAGTAACACCATGAAGCAAAGCTGGTTTTTCAATCTTAAAGGATTTAATAATTTCATTATAGGCTCTTTCTTGTCCATCACTTAGTTTATTGATTGGTTGTATTTCAAGATTGGAGGTTTCAAAACGATTAATTTCAACATAATGTTCAATGAAAATATTTTTATCTATTAATTGCTTAATTAAATTAGAACTACAATTGATCCTTTTTTTCAAATCTTCAATTGAAATAAAATCATTTAAATTTAAGTTCAAAAATTGGAGAAATAGTTCTGATTGTTTTGGTGATCTTTTTAAACTCTCTTTAGTATCAGAAATGTTATCTTCATCTGAATAAATCTTATTTAACTCTACACATCTTTTTAATTTAGGTTTATACTTAGAGTATAACTTTTCATCAATTTCAATAACATGTTTTTCATTAAGTGATTTAATGAATTTAAAAACATTTTTTTTATTTAAAATTTCTGATATCTCATTAATTGTCAATTCGCTAGCGCTTAATAAAGCTTCGAAAATCAAAAACTCCTCATCAGTCAAAACAACTTGATCAATTTCTGAGTTTTTATTTAAACTAATGATAGTTTCACTTTCTATAAGCAAAACTGAAGGGACAGAAGCTTTCATCACATCTCCAATCGGACACATATAATATTTGGAAATCCATTCCCAAAAATCTAGCTGATTGTTATTTATTATTGGTGCCTCATCGATAATTTGATGTATAGGCTTAACATCATAAGAGCTTGGAGCTTCCTGATGTAGTTTAGAAACAATTCCTGTAATAATTCTGTTTTTTCCAAATGGAACAGCAACACGAGATCCAACTTTAATGAATTTAAATTCACTGTCTGTAATTTCGTAAGAAAAGTACTGATCAATCGGTACTGGCAAGATTACATTTATATAATAACTCATACTAAATACTCATATGACATTAATTTATTTACTACTTTTTTTAATAAAATTAATTGAAGCATTTAATTCAAATCCAAGAAGTAAAATATTTGCATTTAGCCAAATATAAAGAAGCAATACTAATAATGCACCAATAGAACCATACAATTCATTATAGGAGGAAAAGTTTGTTATATAAATACTGAATAATTTAGAATTTAATAAGATTAACACAGTTGTCATAATCGCTCCTACAGAAAATATTTTACTGTAATTATTGTCTTTAACGCCCATATAGTATAAAGTAGTACTAGCTGTATAAACCATAGAAATAATAAATACATTTTTCACCAAAATTAGTCCTGATGTTGCTTGACTAATCTCTATTAATCCATAAAGTTCCAAATTATTAATAATATATATATTAATAAACCCAATTGTCAAAATAGAAAAAATTAATATTAAAGAAAATACAACAGCAATAATTAAGGATATTATATACTGTTTAAAAAAGTTTCGATTTAATGTTGGGTGAAAAGAGTTTTGAAAACCATAAAAAATAGAATTAATTCCATTTGCCATCAAAAACAATGATATTAAAAATGTTGTGGACAGCAACCCTCCATTATCTGAAGAATAAATATTATCAAAAATGTTTGCTACGAAAAATTCAGAGGTTGTAGGAGGCAATACAGAATCTAAAAAATTAAAAAAATCAGACCTAAAGTTTTCTACAGGTATGTATGGTATAATAGCAATTATAAAAATGACAAAGGGGAATATTGCCATAAAAAAACTAAGAGTTATAGAGCTAGCTCTAGTTGTTAATGCTCCTTTTACAATACCAATAATGTAAAGTTCTAATAAATCATACAATGAAAATTGATTTGAAAATGATAAACGAATTTTTTTCAACAAATTAACAATTAAACCTATAAAGTAGTTGTCAAGAATTTTGTTTGATTGTTGTTTAAACATAAAAATAAAAGGAATATATTTATAAAAATACAATTAAATTTTATCAATGAATATAAAACTAATAGTAATTGGGGAAACTAATAACAAGGATTTAAAACAACTAGTTAATCAATATATTAGTAAGTTAAAACACTATATAAAATTTGAGTTGGTAGTATTAAAAGATGAGAGGAAAAAACTACAGCAAAATGTTCAAATAAAAAAAGAGGGTGAAAAGATATTATCTATTTTAAAAAAAAATGATTTTATTATTTTACTAGATGAAAATGGAGAACAACTTTCTTCTGTTGGGTTTTCAAAATTTATTCAGAAGAAGTTAAACTCAGGAATGAAAACATTAACTTTTATTGTGGGTGGGCCATATGGGTTTTCTGATGAAGTAAAAGCTATGTCAAAACAACAATTATCTCTATCTAAAATGACTTTCTCTCACGAAATGGTTAGATTATTTTTCACTGAACAATTATATAGAGCTTTTAGCATTTTAAATAACGAACCATATCATCATCAATAAATATGAAGTTAATATTCGCAACTAATAATAAAAATAAAATAATTGAGGTTCAAGCTCTATTAAATAATAAATTTAACATACAAAGCCTTGAAGAAATAAACTGTTTTGAAGATATTATAGAAAACAGGGACACTATTGAAGGTAATGCAATTTTAAAGGCCAAATATATATATGATAATTATAAGGTTGATTGTTTTGCAGATGATACAGGATTAGAGGTAGAATCTTTAAATGGGCAACCTGGAGTTATGTCTAAAAGATTTTCCGGAGCAGACTCTACTTCAAACAAAAACATGGACAAACTTTTAAAATTGATGGAATTTTCAGAAAATAGAAAAGGAAAATTTAAGACAGTTATAGCATTAATTTATAAAGGAGAGTTAACAACTTTTACAGGGTTATGTGCAGGAGAAATAATTACTGAGAAAAAGGGAGAAAAAGGATTTGGATATGATCCTATATTCAAGCCAACTGGTCGCAAATACACATTTGCAGAGATGGATTTAGAAATAAAAAATAAAATTGGACATAGAGCCAAAGCAGTAAATAAACTAATAGAATTTTTATCTAAAAAAATATCCATTAAATAACACTATATTTGCACTTTTAAAAACCTTAATGGATAAGGTCGTGTTTTTGAAGTCTCAGTTTAAGTATGTCGATTACAACTTCGTAAGCACAATTATAAATCGAATATTTAAATAAAATTATGAGTGAATTCAAAAAAATTGGATTAGAAGAAAACTTAATTCTAGCCGTTGAAAAAATGGGGTTTGAAACTCCAAGTGAAGTCCAAATCAAAACGATACCAATACTATTAGAAAAAGACACAGATTTAGTCGCTCTAGCTCAAACAGGAACTGGAAAAACTGCTGCATTTGGTCTTCCTATGATACAAAAAATTGATGTTAATAGTAAAACAACTCAAGGTCTTATCTTATCACCTACTAGAGAGTTGTGTTTGCAAATAACTAATGAAATAAAACAGTACGGTCAATTTTACAAAGGGTTAAATGTTACTGCCATATACGGCGGAGCAAGTATTACAGATCAAGCTAGATCTGTAAAAAGAGGTGCTCAAATAATTGTTGCAACTCCTGGCAGAATGAAAGACATGATTAAAAGGAGATTAGTAGACATTTCTCAAATCAAGTATAGTGTTTTAGATGAAGCAGATGAAATGTTAAACATGGGTTTCTATGAAGATATCACTGATATTTTATCAGGTACTCCTGATGAAAAAAATACATGGCTGTTTTCAGCTACTATGCCTAAAGAAGTCTCTTCTATAGCTAAGAAATTCATGAATAATCCTATTGAAATTACGGTAGGTACTAAAAATGTTGGAAGTGATCAGGTTTCACATGAATATTATCTTGTTAAATCTAGCGATAGATATGTTGCTCTTAAAAGGCTTGTAGATGCTAACCCACATATTTTTTCTGTTATTTTCTGTAGAACCAAAAGAGATACACAAAAGGTTGCAGAAAAACTTATTGAAGATGGCTACAATGCCGGCGCATTACATGGCGACTTAAGTCAAGGTCAAAGAGACTTAGTAATGAAATCATTTAGAAATAAACAAATACAATTTTTAGTAGCTACAGATGTAGCTGCTAGGGGAATTGATGTAGACAACATAACTCATGTTATAAACTACCAATTACCAGACGAAATTGAAACATATACTCACAGAAGTGGAAGAACGGGTAGAGCTGGTAAAACAGGAATATCATTGGTGATTGTGTCTAAGAGTGAGATAAGAAAGATTGGACATATTCAAAAGAAAATCAAAAAAGAATTTATAAAAAAAGATATACCTAGTAGCGAAGAGATATGTAAAGTTCAGCTATTTACATTAGCAAATAAGGTAAATGAAACAGAAGTAAACACTAATATTGATGAGTATATTGATGATATAAATAACTTATTTAAGAAAACAAAGAAAGCAGATTTAATCAAAAAATTCTTCTCTGTAGAGTTCAATAGGTATTTTGATTATTATAAAAAATCAAAAAATTTAAATATTGAGGGTGGTAATCAACATAGCTATTCTGATTTTTCTGATTCTGAAGATTCTAATTCTGCTAGATTTTTCATAAATGTCGGTCAAAAAGACGGCTACGATTGGATGAGCTTAAAAGATTTTCTAAAAGAAGTTCTTGAACTAGGAAAAGATGAGGTTTTTAAAGTCGATGTAAAAGAAAGTTTTTCGTTTTTCAATACTGAGGAAGGGTTAAAAGAAAAGGTTCTCGCATTTTTTACTGACTTTAAACAAAACGGTAGATTTGTGAATGTTGAAATATCTCAAGATATAAAAAGGAATAGTGGAAAAGGAAGATCTAACAGAGGAGGAGACAGACGAGGTGGTGGCGGATTTAGAAAATCCAACTCGAGTAGAGATTTTAATAAATCAAATTCAAGAAGTTCTGGTTCAAGAGATTATGGAGGGGGATCTGGATCTAGAAGATCAGGAACAAGAGAGTCAGAAGGTAATTCAAGCCCTAGAAGATCAGAATCAAGAGGATCAGAAGGTAATTCAAGCCCTAGAAGATCAAAGTCTTTTAATGCAGATAGCTCTTCAAGACCCAGAAGAGATAGAAGAAAGTAATATATATGTTAAAAATGAGTTAACTCTCTGATATTAAATATATATAAATGCTTAAGTTTATTATATTTAGTATTAAACAATAAAAATGATTAAAAGACACCTTTTTAACTTCATATTTATTTTATCTAGCTTTTGTTTTTCACAAGAAATAACAACTGTTAAAGGAGCTATTATAAATGCTAATAATAACACTCCTTTAGAGAATGTTAATATTGTTAACCTAAGTCAAGTTATTGGAACCTCTACAAATAAAAAGGGTGAGTTTTCGATTGATGTAAAAGCAAATGACACTCTTCATTTTTCATATTTAGGGTTTAAATCTTTAAAAATAAAAGTGACTAACGATTGGGTCAAATTTGGAACGGCAACAACTATTGAATTGACTGAACTAGCACTAGCTCTTGAAGAGGTAGTCGTTAGTCAAATAAAACTTACCGGATACTTAGAGGTTGATATAAAACAGGTTCCAATTAATAATAATTTTAGATATAGTATTTCTGGATTACGAAATATGGGTTATGAATCTGCAACAAGACCTTCAAGTGCAGTTACGCAAGCATTAAATGCCATATTCAACCCTCTTGATTTTTTACATAAAGTTTTTGGTAAAGAACCAAATCAGCTAAGAAAGCTGAGGAAAATGAAAAGAGATGAGCAAATCAGAGACATACTGTCAAATAGATTCGATAGAGAAATGCTGATGGTTTTACTTCAGCTAGAAAAAGCAGATTTAGAGTTCTTAATTAGTGAATGTAACTACTCAGATGAGTTTATCAGAAAAGCTAACGACTTACAATTACTTGATGCAATTAGCGAGTGTTACGAAGAATATAAGGTATTAAATAAAACTGTTAAGTATTAAATACTTGAACTTTTTAATTCATCATAAAATTTAGCGTAAACTACATATTGATATGGCATTAGCCATAAAAAACCTATACCAAGAGTAAATAGACATAATATCCCAAGACCAAATAATCTTAATTGAATTTTAAATAATTTCCATTTATAACCATCCATCATTTTTTTACTCTTCAATATAGCATCATAGGAATCTATGGATGAATCTTCAGATAAAATAAACCAAGTCTGAGAATAAGCTAAACTTGCGATTATTCCTGGAATAATCAAAAGTAATAATCTTAAAAAAACAAATATAACAATCAACAAATAAGCTAAAATTGAATTACCGAAATTATTATTAAATGCATAAAATAAATCATCAGTTTTAGCATCTAAATCTCTAGAAATTTTTAATGCAAAAAAGGAAGCTCCAACAACTAGAGGGCCAGTAATTATAAGTGAAGCAATTTGACCAAAGTATGGGATCAGAGATAATCCAATTGAGATCAAGAAAAGTATTACTAATGTTCCAATTGCTAAAGGCCATTTACCATGAAGTGACTCTTTAGCATCTGTCATTATTTGAGAATTCTCTTTCATAAATAATATATTTTATTCAAAAATACTTTTATAATTAACATAAACAAAAAAATTAAATGAAATAACTATCTTTGTTAATTATTCTAATTTTAAAAATATGTCAACATTTTCACTTAATGCTATATCTCCAATTGATGGTAGATATAAAAATAAAGTTTCTCAATTATCGGAATATTTCTCTGAACACGGATTAATTAAAAATAGAGTAATAGTGGAGGTTGAATACTTTATTTCTTTATGTGAAATTCCACTCCCCCATTTAGAAAATTTCGACAAGACTAACTTTGATAAGTTAAGGTCTATCTATAAAGAATTTTCCTTTCAAGATTCTATTTCAATAAAGGAAATTGAAAAAACTACAAATCACGATGTTAAAGCGGTTGAGTATTTTTTAAAAAATAAATTTGACGAATTAAAATTATCTGAGTATAAAGAATTTATTCACTTTGGATTAACATCTCAGGATATAAATAACACAGCTATACCTCTGAGCTTAAAAGAAGCTATTGAAAATGTTTATTTATCAGATTTATTAGAGTTAATCGATAAACTTAAAGAATTAAAAGGTAAATGGAATGATATACCAATGCTTGCAAGGACTCATGGTCAAGCTGCATCACCCACTAAACTTGGTAAAGAAGTTCAGGTTTTTATAACTAGATTAGAACAACAGCTTAATTTATTGAACTTAATACCAAATTCAACAAAATTTGGTGGAGCTACTGGGAATTTTAATGCACATCATCTAGCTTATCCTAAAATAGACTGGAAGAGTTTTGCGAAAAAATTTACGGAAGATCGATTAGGATTAAACTACTCCTTCCCTACTACTCAGGTAGAACATTATGACAATATGGCTGCAACTTTTGATAATTTAAGTAGAATCAATACAATATTAATAGACTTAAATAGAGATTTTTGGACCTATATTTCAATGGATTATTTCAAGCAAATAATTAAAAAAGGAGAAATAGGAAGTTCTGCTATGCCACACAAAGTTAATCCAATAGACTTTGAGAATAGTGAAGGGAACCTAGGTATTGCTAATGCAATATTTAACCATCTTTCAAGTAAACTACCTATATCTAGACTACAAAGAGACCTTACAGATAGTACTGTTTTAAGAAACATAGGTGTACCTGTAGCTCACTCAATAATAGCATTTAAATCAACTCTTAAAGGTTTAAATAAATTAATACTTAATAAAGAAAAATTAAATTCAGATTTAGAAGATAATTGGGCTGTTATTGCAGAGGCCATACAAACCATTTTAAGAAGAGAAAATTATCCAAACCCATACGAGGCTTTAAAAAATCTGACTAGGACAAATGAAAAAATAAACAAAGATTCTATATCTAGTTTTATAGAGACATTAGAGGTGTCTGAATCTATTAAAAACGAGTTGAGAGTATTAACTCCTCATAATTATACAGGTATTTAATTCAGTTTTTTTAAATAAACGCCACCTGGAACATCTAACTTGTTAACTACTTTGACTATTTTCATAAGATCTATCTCTCCTTTTATTTGCAAATAAATAGTGTTTAAATTATTTGATTTTTTCACAAGCATTGATATTTCTTCAATAACTGAATCTTCATTTTCAAGAGTGTAGATGTTAACTATATAGCCATCTTCCTCAAATTCTATTAACTGAGTTAATTCAGACCCTAGTATGTATTCGTTAAAAGATGACTCAATATTGGATAACCCTAGTAAGGTATTACTAGAATAAGAAGTAATACTAGTTAGCTTTTTTAGTTGATCTACAATCTCTTGAGTATCTATGTCACCAAAAGTTATTTCAAATTTTGACATTAAATCAAATACCTTTGAGCCAATTTGAAATTTAGACACGTCTTCTTGTGATGCTATTGTAAAGTCAGTTTGAGAAAACAAACTAATATTGAATATTAGAAAGAATATTGTTATATTAAATTTCATAATTATATATTAACTTATAAAATTAGTTGAAAAAATGAAAAATTTAAGAAAACTCAGACATAAAATTATGTTAATTTCCTTAAGCAGCTTAGTTTTATATAGCTGCTATGAGGATATAGATGATAATGGTGCCTTTGCAAGTGAAATAAATGATTTTGTCTGGAAAGGAATGAATCTAGCTTATTTATATAAAGATAATATCTCTGATTTATCAAATAATAGATTTTCTTCTGATAATGATTATGCTAACTATTTAAACTCGTACGAGAATCCAGAATACTTATTTGAAAGTCTAATTTATGAGAGAGGAACTATTGACAAACATAGTCTAATCGTAAATAATTACATTGAATTACAGCAGTATTTTGAAGGTGTTTCTAACAGCAATGGAATGGAATATGGACTAAGATATATACCTGGGAGTAACTTCAATGTATATGGATATGTAAGGTATGTACATCCAGGGTCAATATCAGACCTGGAAAATATACAAAGAGGGGATATTTTCTTTGGAATTAACGACAACAGTTTAAATCTGGAAAACTATTCGTCTTTGCTTTCTTTGGAAAACTATACAGTTAATTTCGCTAATTATAATGACAATAATACTACTGATATAATTGACGACTCTGTAGTTAGCAATGATATTAACAAAGATTTATACAAAGTGTCTTTGGAAAAAAATCCAATTTTCTACACCAATATAATTGATGATTCTGACGGAAAGTCTGGATATTTAATGTACAATCAGTTTACATCTGCATTTGACGATGAGTTAAATCAAGTGTTTGCGAATTTCAAATCTAACAATATCGATAATCTTATTTTAGATTTAAGGTATAATTCAGGTGGGTCAGTAAACTCTGCTATTTTAATCTCTAGTTTAATAACTGGGCAGTTTACTGATCAAGTTTTTAGTACTGAACAATGGAATAGCGAGATACAAAATTACTGGCTTAACAATGATCCTGAGTACCTAATAAATAGGTTTTTGAGTAATGCAAATAGCTTAAATTTAAATAGGGTGTTTATAATAACTTCAAGAAGTTCCGCATCAGCTAGTGAGTTAGTTATTAATTGCTTAAAACCATATATTGATGTAATACAAATTGGCACTAACACTTACGGAAAGTATCAAGCATCAGTCACTTTATACGACTCGCCTGATTTCTCATTAAATGGAGTTAACTCATCTCATACATATGCTCTGCAGCCCCTAGTATTAAAAACTCTAAACTCTCAAGGCACAACAGACTATTATAATGGATTAAATCCTGATATTCTAGCTGAAGAAAGCTCCTCGAACCTAGGAATTATTGGAGATGTAAATGAACCTCTTTTATCTTTAGCATTAAGCCAAATATATCCAGACAAATACAGAGAGAGTTTTAATATAGAATTAGATTTAGTTAGCGACAGTGACGCTTTTAATATTTTAGATAAAGAAATGTATTTTTTTATAGAAAATTATACTAAATTTAGAAAATCCTATGAAAGAAAAAAATAAAAAAATATTATTTATAACATTATTTATAACTGTTGCGGCGTTAATGAGGTTAATCCCTCATCCTCCTAATTTTGTTCCTATTACAGCTATTGCAATTTTTGCAGGAGTAAAGTTAAACAACATTAAAATAGCATACGCAATTCCTATATCAATAATGTTAATTTCAGATTTATTTATTGGGTTTTATTCTATTTCACTGTTTGTCTACCTTGCTTTTATTTTAATCATTACATACAGCTCATTCATTAAAAAATATAGCATTAAAAACATAATCTTAAGTAGTGTTATATTTTTTATTATCACAAATTTTGGAGTATGGTTAATGGGTGGTTATCCAAAAAGTATTGAAGGATTAGTGTTATGCTACACAATGGCAATACCGTTTTTTACTAACTCTATAATTGCTGATCTTTTCTTTTCTGCAATACTTTATTATGGCTTTGAACAAATTGAAAAGAGATATTTAATTTTAAAAAGCTAAGTCCTAAATTTTCCTTTATCTAAATTAGAGACGTGCTACACAACTGTTTCCTGTGTGTCAAAATCAATCTGGTTTTC
>CAJJDI010000013.1 GCA_905182835.1 uncultured Flavobacteriaceae bacterium
AGATATTAATTCCGTCATGATCGTGGTCAGCTCTAGTTAATCCTCTTCCAAATTTATCTTCCTGACTATCCGCTACCCAATCCGTACCAAGTAAGTATCCAAAGTTTGCTTTTATAGCAAACTTGTCACTAAACTTGTGTCCAAATCTTAAACTTAAATCTCTATAAGTATTGTCTCCAGCAGCTTCTTGTGAAGTTATTCCTTGTTTGTATTGTCCACTTAGACCTGTATGGTCAAAAGGACTTTTACTTGTCATAAGAAGAATTCCATTAAATGCATTTGCACCATATAAAGCAGAAGATGCTCCAGGTAACAATTCAACACTTAATACATCTGTTTCTGTCATCCCAAGTAAATTTCCTAATGGAAAGTTTAATGCAGGAGCAGAGTTGTCCATTCCGTCAACAAGTTGTACAAATCTAGTGTTTGCAAATGTTGCAAAACCTCTAGTATTAATTGCTTTAAATGTTAAACTGTTTACGTTTATATCAACTCCTTTCATGTTTTCTAATCCATCATAGAAATCGGATGATGCAGTATTTGCAATCTCTTTAACTCCGAATCTTTCGATAGTAACAGGAGATTCAAATATTCTTTGTGGTGTTCTAGATGCAGAAACAACAACTTCATCTAAAAAAGTTCCATCTTCCAGCGAAAAATTAAGCGTACTAGAAGAATCAGCACTTTGAGATGATGATTTGAAACCCATCATACTTGCAGTAACTGTTACTGAACCTTCTGCGTTAACTGTGATAGAATAGTTCCCATCAAAATCAGTCATTGCTCCAGTAGAAGTACCGTCAACAATAACATTAGCACCAGTAAGGGGCTGACTATTTTGATCGGTTACACTTCCGTTAATTGTAGTTTGTGCGTAAGAAATTACACAAAAACACATCATAAAAATTTTAAGAATTGTTCTCATAATTTGTAGTTAGTTAGTATTATAAGAATACAATATATGTATATAATCTGTTAACTCAATAATAATTTATAAAAAAATGACTTTTAAAACACTATTATTATTAATAATAATGCCTTAAAATTTAATAATAATTAATAAAACCTCAAAATTTTAACAAATTATCAATTGATTGTAAAGTATTTTATTAAAAAATATGATTTTTTTAAGATGCTTTAAATTTAATATTTATATAATATAAAATAAAACTAAAAAATAGTGAGTAATGGTCCCTCCCAAAACAAACAAATGCCAGATAGCATGTGAATACTTCATTTTCTCAAGTCTATAAAAAATAATTCCAAAAGAATAAAATAGACCACTTAAAACAAGTAAGAAGATGGCGTTTAAATTAAGAGAATTAAGTACACTATTGAAATCTAGAACAACTAGCCAGCCCATTGCTAGATAAAGAGCAAGAGATAACTTTTCAAATTTACCAGTGAAAAAAAGTTTAAACAGAGTTCCTATTAGAGCAATTATAAGAACACCACTAAAAATTTGTATTCCGGAGTCATTGTATAAAGTTATTAAGCAAATTGGAGCGTAAGACCCTGCAATTAAGTAGAAGATACTCACGTGGTCAAAGACTCTAAATTTACGTTTTAGATTTATGTCCGTTGTGTAATGATATAAAGTTGATGCAGTATAAAGACAAATCATCCCAAACTCAAAAAACAAAATACTTTCAAAACTATAATCCGTAAGGTTTTGGTTATAAAACAGTAAAATTGGTAGACCTACTATGCTGAGAATTAGTCCAATAAAATGTGTAAGGGTGTTCCAGAATTCCTCCTCTTTAGTTTCTTCCACTAATTAATTTTTATGTGATCCATCGCAAAAAGGCAGATTTTGAGATTTTGAACACCCACATAATGTGAACCTGTTTCCGTGTTCAATTACATTTCCATCCATATCGGTTAAATGCACAGGCCCTTCTACAACTATCTGGCCTTTTTCTTTTCTGTGTATTTGAGTAATTTTTTTTTCCATTTTTATAAATTAGAGGTAAATTCCATTAAGTAAGTGCAAATCATTGCTCCATAAGTTCCTACAACATATCCAAAAACAGCCAAAAGAACTCCAACGGTAGCAAGCGAAGGATGGAATGCAGCTGCAACTACCGGGGCAGATGCCGCTCCGCCAACATTTGCTTGACTACCAACTGCTAAAAAGAAATAAGGAGCTCTAATTATTTTTGCAGTTATGATTAATAAGCTAGCGTGAATTGTCATCCATATAACACCAATTAACATTAGTTTTGGCTCATCTAAAATAGACCCTAAATCCATTTTCATTCCTATTGTGGCTACAAGTATATATATAAATACACTTCCAATTTTACTAGCGCCAATTCCTTCATAATTTCGAGCCTTTGTAAAAGAAAGTCCAATCCCTACAAATGTTGCAATAGTGATCATCCAAAAGAATTTAGAACCAAAGGAGGACAATCCTGAAGATTTATCCGCAACGGATTCAAAGTTTTCAATTAAAAACTCTGATATTAATTCAGCACCTAAGTGAGATATTCCGACTGTTCCAAAAGCAACAGACAATAGAACCATATAATCAGTTAGAGTAGGATTTCTCTTGGAGTTATTAGCAAATAAGGCAACTTTCTTTTTTAACTCCTCTATTGCACTGGTGTCTGCTTTAAGCCACTTATTTATCGAATCTTTTTTACCAATCCCGAAGAGAATAATAGCCATCCAAATATTGGCAACAATAATATCTACCAAGACCATCCCGCCATATTTTTGAGGATTATACTCAAATATTTCTAACATTGCTGCTTGGTTTGCACCTCCACCAATCCAGCTCCCTGCAAGTGTTGAAAGACCTCTCCATATTGCATCAGGACCAGCCCCATTAAATAATTCAGGGAAAAAGAATGATAATAGTAAAATTGCTAAAGGACCTCCAATAATAATCCCTATTGTTCCAGTGAAAAACATTATCAGTGCTTTGTAACCGAGATTGTAAATTGCTTTTAAATCAATACTTAAGGTCATTAATACTAATGAAGCTGGTAATAAATATCTACTGGCTATATGATATGTTTGAGTTTCTTCGGAAGATATTATACCTAAGGAATTAAATATTGCTGGAATAAAATAACACATAAGTAAACCTGGGACTATCTTGTAAAATTTATGCCAAAATCCAGTTGTTTTTGATTCTGTAAAAAAAACAAACCCAAGAGAAATCATTAAAATCCCAAAAACTATAGCATCATTTGTAAAAGGCATAAAACATGAATTTAAATTCTCAATGAATATAGCAAAATAATGGCACTAAGAGTAAAGAAAATTATCTTCGGAAATACATTATTTAAAAAACCACCTTTTTTAAATGTTTAAACTTCACGATCAATTAAATCGGTCACAACATAATACCTAGGGTCATCTATAGAATCTTCTATGTTTCTTTTGAGTGATGGGTTAGCCTTAAGTAGTAATATTTTACATTCGGGACTAAGATGGGTTAGCGTTACTTTTTTATTTAAGTTTCTATACTTCTGAATTAAATTTTCTAAAGATTCAATTCCAGAGTGATCACTTACTCTTGATTCTATAAAATCAATTTCTATTTTCTTCGGATCATTCTTAAAATTAAACTTAGAACTAAAGTTCTGAATGGAACCAAAAAATAAAGGACCCCAAATTTCATAAACCTTAGTTCCATCTTCTTTAGTGCGTTTTCTAGCTCTAATCATAGTTGCATTTTCCCATGCAAATACCAATGCTGAGATAATCACTCCAGCAATTACTGCAATAGCTAAATCTTGCCAAACAGTTATCGCAGATACAGTGATAAGAACGAAAGCATCAGATTTAGGAATTTTATGCAAAATTCTAAAGCTACTCCAAGCAAAAGTTCCAACTACAACCATGAACATCACTCCTACAAGTGCAGCGATTGGAATTTGTTCAATGATACTTGACCCAAAAAGAATGAACAATAACAAAGAAACTGAAGCTACAATTCCAGATAAACGACCTCTTCCGCCCGAGTTTACATTAATAATTGATTGACCAATCATGGCGCATCCACCCATTCCACCAAAAAGTCCATTTAAAAAATTAGCTCCACCTTGAGCTAAACATTCACGATTTCCGCTTCCACGAGTTTGGGTAACTTCATCAACTAAGTTAAGAGTCATTAGAGACTCGATAAGCCCTACTGCAGCTAATAAAAAGGCTGTAGATAAAATCAGATTCCAGTGGCCTTCAAGAGTATAAAATAATTCAAATATCTGCCCTTGGAAAACAGG
>CAJJDI010000014.1 GCA_905182835.1 uncultured Flavobacteriaceae bacterium
CTAATAAAAGATTAATTGATATAATTGTTGTTGGAACAGGTCTTGCAGGAGGCTCTGCTGCAGCTACTTTAGCGGAATTGGGTTACAATGTTAAAGCATTTTGTTTTCAAGATTCACCTAGAAGAGCTCACTCTATAGCAGCTCAAGGTGGTATCAATGCAGCTAAGAATTATCAAGGAGACGGAGACTCAACATATAGATTGTTTTATGATACTGTTAAGGGTGGGGATTACCGATCTAGAGAATCAAACGTTTATAGATTAGCAGAGGTTTCTACTAATATAATTGATCAATGTGTTGCTCAGGGGGTTCCATTTGCAAGAGATTATGGAGGTTTATTAGACAACAGGTCTTTTGGAGGCGTACTTGTTTCAAGAACTTTTTATGCAAAAGGGCAAACTGGTCAACAACTATTGCTTGGTGCTTATTCTGCAATGAATAGACAAATTGGACGTGGGAAAATAAAAATGTACAACAGACATGAAATGTTAGATGTTGTTATCGTTGATGGTAAAGCAAGAGGAATTATTGCAAGAAATTTAGTTACTGGTGAAGTTGAAAAACATTCAGCTCATGCTGTAGTTTTAGGAACAGGTGGTTATGGTAATGTTTTTTATCTGTCCACTAATGCAATGGGTAGTAATGTCACTGCAGCTTGGAAAGCTCACAAAAGAGGTGCTTTTATGGCGAATCCATGTTATACTCAAATACATCCCACTTGTATTCCTGTTTCTGGGGATCATCAATCTAAATTGACTTTAATGTCTGAATCATTAAGAAATGATGGGAGAATATGGGTGCCTAAAAACATAAAAGATGTTGCATCGGTTAGAAAGGGCACATTAAAGCCAACGGATATTTCTGAAGAAAACAGAGACTATTACTTAGAAAGAAGGTATCCTGCTTTTGGTAATTTAGTACCAAGAGATGTAGCTTCTAGAGCAGCAAAAGAAAGGTGTGACGCAGGATTTGGTGTAAATGCAACAGGTGAAGCAGTGTACTTAGATTTTGCCTCAGCAATACTTAGATACGGAAAAGAACAAGCTCATATAAAGGGGTTAGATGAGAATGATTCAAACCTTCTTATTAAACTTGGAACTGAGGTTGTAAAAAATAAATATGGAAATTTATTTCAGATGTATGAAAAAATTGTAGATCAAAATCCATATCAAACACCAATGATGATTTACCCTGCGGTACATTATACGATGGGAGGAATTTGGGTAGACTATAATTTAATGACTACAGTGCCAGGACTATACGCAATAGGAGAGGCTAACTTTTCTGATCATGGAGCTAATAGACTAGGAGCATCTGCACTTATGCAAGGTTTAGCAGACGGATATTTTGTATTACCATACACAATTGGAGATTATCTTTCAAAAGACATATCAACAGGTCCGATTCCTACAGATTCAATTGAATTTGAGGATGCTCAAAAAAATGTAGAAGAAAAGTTAAATTATTTCATAAGTAATGGGGGTAAACATTCAGTAGATTACTTCCATAAAAAACTTGGAAAAATCATGTGGAATAAATGTGGCATGGCTAGAAATTCTAAAGAATTAAAAGAAGCAATTGAAGAAATATCTGCCTTAAGGGCAGAATTTTGGAAAGATGTAAAAGTCCCAGGTTCAGTAAATGAGTTTAATGAAGAGTTAGCAAAAGCTGGACGTGTGGCAGATTTTTTAGAATTAGGAGAATTATTCGCCAAGGACGCTCTAACTAGAGAAGAATCCTGTGGAGGACACTTTAGAGATGAACACCAAACAAAGGAAGGTGAAGCTGTAAGGAATAAAGATTATCAATTTGTTTCAGCATGGGAATTTAAAGGTGAACCAAAAGATGCAATTCTTCACAAAGAAGAATTAAGTTTTAGTAATATTGAAGTTAAAGAAAGAAGTTATAAATAATTTTCATATGAAGTTAAAATTAAAAATATGGCGTCAAAAAGATTCTGATTCAAAAGGTCAGATGGTTGACTACGATATTGATAATATTTCACCTGACATGTCCTTTTTGGAGATGCTAGATTTGTTAAATAACAAGCTTATTGTAAATGATCAAAATCCTGTTTCTTTTGATCATGATTGTAGAGAAGGAATTTGTGGCTCATGCTCATTGTATATAAATGGGGAACCACACGGACCTGATCGTGGGATTACTACATGTCAACTTCACATGAGAAAGTTTAAAGATGGCGACACAATATTTGTAGAACCATTTAGAGCTAGTGCGTTTCCCGTTATAAAAGATTTGGTTATAGATAGAAGTGCCTTTGATAGAATTCAGCATGCAGGTGGTTATATCTCAATTAACACTTCTGGGAATACTCAGGATGCAAATTCTATTCCTATAAATAAGTCTAATGCTGATGATGCTTTTGACGCAGCAACCTGTATTGGATGTGGAGCATGTGTCGCTACTTGTAAAAACTCTTCTGCTATGTTGTTTGTTGGAGCTAAAGTTTCTCAGTATGCACTACTGCCACAAGGACAAATCGAAGCCTCAGATAGAGTTACTAATATGATTAATCAAATGGATCTTGAAGGCTTTGGTAACTGCTCAAATACAGGGGCTTGTGAAGTAGAGTGTCCTAAAGGAATATCATTAGACAATATTGCAAGAATGAATAGAGAGTTGATGAAATCTAAAGTCTTATAGAGCCTTTATTTTAATATAAATTCTTGGACTAAATCCCAGCCTGCTCTAACATCTAACTCCTCATTTAAATGACTTACTCTTTCTGGAAATGATTTAGTCAAGTAATTTCCTGGGTCAAATTTATTATTTTTATTTACATCAAAGATTACTCTTACATAGTATTTACTAGGGGTGATGTGTTTAAAGTCAATATTTCCCTTTACAGAAATGATTTTCTCATATTTAACTTCTCCTAATTTTGTGGTCAGTTGAACAATTGCTGGGTACTCTACGTTTCTTAATAGAAGCCTTAAGTTCCCATAATCATCATAGGTTTTTGTTTTATAGGAATAATCTAAAGTATCATTTGATATATTGTAGAAATCTGTAAAAGCGCCAGGTAAAAATTTTAAATTATAATCTTCTTCTTGCTGTTTTTCAAACTGAAAACTATAGATATTTTTTATTGTATCCAGGGATGTTTTAAACTCTACGTTTAAAGAATCTTTATTGATGATTTTTATTTTTGTTTTATCAATTTTTTCGAATGGAGTATTTGCTTGAAATTGTAAACTATCAAGAAATGAAATGTAGTTATTTTGCAATGCTTTAATTTTCAGAGAATCAACATCTTGGTTTCTTAATCTCAAGTTTAATGTATCGATCAAACTATTATTTCTAACTTCAAATTGTAGTGAATCTAATTTTACATTACTACTGTACCAGTAATACAAAGTATCTTTCGCTTCTCCCATAATAACCCTGCTTTTTAGTGAGGGATCAATCTTAGAAACCAATTTAATTTTATAGTTATCTAACTCTCCGTTAAACCCAAAAGAAATTGAGTTATTAGAAGACTGTTTAGGTCTGCTAAATTTAAAATCTAAATTTTCTTTAAATAATTTCAAATTATAACTTCCAGTATCTTTAGGTAGGCTTATTATATCCTTGTAAAATGCAATTTTATCATTTTCATTTTGATAAATATAATCCTTGTTTTCTTCCTTTAATGCAATTAATAAATACTTTCCATTTTTTAAATTTTCTAAACTAAATATTCCAGTACTATCAGTAACTTTTGTTATATATTTTGGTTTAGATTTGTAGATAATAGAGTCAGTAGTAGTGCTATCTATTTCGTACAACATGACACTAATGTCTTCAGGAGACAGCCTCTCTAAGGCATCTTTTAAAGTTCCGCTTATTTTAAGTGAATCAATATATTTACCAGTAGATAAAATGTATTTATAATTTGAATAAACGTTACCAGCATTATTATCTACAATACTTTCCCCAAAATTAAATACATAGGTAGAATTTGACTGAAGAGAATCTTGAAATTTAATTTCTAAAAATTTGCTAGCTGTACCTAATGGGGTTATCTCAGGTATAGGGTCTATTGGAGGGGAAATAATTAAATATTTTTGTAAGTCTTTAAATTTTATATACTCGTCAAAATATACTCTTATTTCTTTTGTTTTAAAATTTAGGGTGTAATTTTCAGGTGTAGATTTAATAATTGAAGGTGCGGTTTCGTCTATGTCTCCTCCATTTGGAGTACCTCTATTTGCACAACTTACTATTACAAGTAGAATAACAGTAATTAATATTAAATTTATAATTTTTTTCACCACTTATTTTTGATTAATTACAAATTAACGTATAATTTTCAAAAAACCATTCCTTTAGTTCAAAAGGGTTTCATATTTTTACATTATGGGTACAAATGAAGACAAGTTTAAAAGAGTTATTTCTCATGCTAAAGAATATGGATTTATATTTCAAAGTAGTGAGATCTATGATGGACTAAGTGCTGTATATGATTATGCTCAAAATGGAGTAGAACTTAAAAATAATATAAGACAATATTGGTGGAAATCAATGGTTCAAATGCACGACGATATAGTTGGTATAGACTCGGCTATCTTAATGCACCCAAAAACTTGGAAAGCATCTGGTCATGTAGATGCTTTTAACGACCCCTTGATTGATAACAAAGATTCCAAAAAAAGATATCGTGCAGATGTGCTTGTAGAGGATTACTGTGCGAAAATTGAAAATAAGATTGATAAAGAGATTCTAAAAGCTAAAAAACGATTTGGTGAAAAGTTTGATAAAGAGCAATTTGTTATTACCAACCCTCGTGTTGTAGGATATAAAGAAAAAATATCCACTATTTTATCTAGACTGGGTAAGTCTTTAGAAAATGAAGATTTAGAAGATGTTAAAAATCTAATCATAGAATTAGACATAGTTTGTCCTATTGCGGGTAGTAAAAACTGGACTGATGTTAAGCAGTTTAATTTGATGTTTGGTACAAAGCTTGGTGCATCTTCAGATACTGCTACAGACTTATATTTAAGGCCTGAAACTGCACAAGGTATATTTGTTAACTTTTTGAACGTTCAAAAATCAGGAAGAATGAAAATTCCATTTGGAATCGCTCAAACAGGTAAAGCCTTTAGAAATGAAATTGTTGCTAGACAATTTATATTTAGAATGAGAGAATTTGAGCAAATGGAAATGCAATTCTTTGTTAAACCTGGAACTCAAAATGATTGGTATCAGAAATGGAAAGATACCAGAATGAAATGGCATATTTCTTTAGGTATGGGTGAAGATAATTATCGTTTTCATGATCATGAAAAATTAGCACATTATGCAGATGCGGCAACAGATATTGAATTTAAATTCCCCTTTGGTTTTAAAGAATTGGAAGGCGTACACTCTAGGACTGATTTTGACTTAAAACAGCACCAAGAATTCTCTGGAAAAAAACTTCAGTACTTCGATCACGAGTTAAATGAAAGCTACACACCTTGTGTAGTTGAAACTTCCATTGGCTTAGACAGAATGTTCTTGGCAATTTTCTCTAATTCATTATGTGAAGAGACTCTTGAAAACAATACTACACGTACTGTTTTGAAAATACCATCATTTCTTTCTACTTATAAAGTTGCAATATTACCACTGGTTAAAAAAGATGGTCTTTCCGAACTTGCAAGAAACATTTACAATGAGTTAAAGTTAGAGTTTAATGTGACTTATGATGAAAAAGATGCAGTTGGTAGAAGATATAGAAGACAAGATGCGATAGGAACTCCCTATTGTATTACTATTGACCATCAGACAAAAGAAGATAGCACTATCACTATTCGAGATAGAGACACCATGGTACAAGATAGAATACCATTAAAGGGAGTTGAAAACTACATAAAAGACAAGGTTAGTTTCAATTCTGCATTGTCTAAAATGCTTTAAAACACTAATCTCATCAGCCATATTTTTATTCTAGTTATTTTAATATTCCACTGAAAAGATATAAATTAGGCTTTTAATTAAAAAATCCATATTAAAATGTTGAAAATTACTAAAACTCTTGTTTGTTTATTGACACTACTTGTGTTTAATAATTCATATTCACAACTTGGTGAATCACAAAAACCTTCATGGTCAGAAACTCTTGACTATAAATTTGTTCCTAGTATATCGGATCAAATTAAGGATGGTACTTTTATCCCAGCTGATACAGATGCCCATAAAAAACTAGGTAGAGAAAAAAGATGGCATGGAAATAAAGTTGTTCCAGGTAAAGGGTTACCAAAAGGGAATGATCCATTGCTTTATTTGCAAGAAAATGTTATTACTAAAAGTAATAGAGACCCTATATTAACTTTTGAAACTACAGCGAATACAGCTACTCCATCAGATCCAACTGGGGAGATAGGTAGAGATTATTATTTGGCATCTTGGAATTCATCATTTAGATTTTTTAATTTAGATGGTACTTCAGCTTCACCTGCATCAAGTTTATCTACATTGTTTGGTAATGATGAATCTGGGGACCCTATAGCATTATATGATAGTCAAGTAGATAGATATATTATAACTTCTATGGGTGGTAGTGGACTTAATTTTGCAATTTCAGAGACTAATAATCCAATACTAGATGGTTGGCATGTTTATTCAGCTAGTTCTTTTGGTACAGATGGACAATTTCCAGATTATCCAAAATATTCGATTTGGTCTGATGGATACTATTGTACTACTAACACCTCTGCCAATAACTTATATGTTCTAGAAAGAGATAAAATTATTAACGGTGATCCAACTGCATCAATCCAAGGCTTTGATGCACCTCAAATGATTACAAGTGGATTTGCTTCTGCTCAAGTTTTAGATATCACTAATGACGACCATCCATCTGCAGGAAATGCAACAATGATTTATATGCAGGATGATGCTTGGAATCAAGTCCCAACGGATCATTTAAAAATTTGGACGATTAATATTGACTGGGATAATTCAAATAACTCATCGATCTCAACTCCTTACACGCTAGACACATCTTCTTTTACAAGTGTATTTGACGGCGGGAGTTTTGCTAATCTAACTCAATCTAGTGGACCGGATATTGATGCTATGCAGGCTTGTGTAATGAATCAAGCTCAGTTTAGAAAATTTCCAACTCACAATTCAGCAGTATTAAATTTTGTTGTAGATGTATTATCGGGGTCCGATGAACTTGCTGCGGTAAGATGGTACGAGCTTAGACAGTCAGCTGATGGAGAACCATGGGTTATCTATCAAGAAGGGACTTACACAGCCCCTGATGGAAGACACGCATTTGGAGCTAGTATGGCTATGGATATTCAAGGTAATATAGGAATGGGTTACTCATCAATGAGTTCATCTGAAAATATTTCACTTCGTTATACAGGAAGATACGCTAATGACCCTGTCGGACAAATGACTCTTGAAGAAGATTTAATTGCACAAAGTAATGCTACTAACCCTAATACCAGATATGCAGATTATGCACACATGAGTGTTGATCCATCAAATGATAAAACATTTTGGTTTGTTTCTGAATATTTTAATCCAGGAAGAAGAGATTTAGTAGGTACTTTTCAAATTGCAGCAAATTATGCTAATGATATCGGAGTTGTTAGTGTTGATTCTCCAGTATCTGGACTTTTATCAGATTCAGAGTCTGTAACAGTTTCTATATTTAATTATGGAGAAGATTCCGTTTCTAATTTTGATGTTTCTTATCAATTAGACTCAGGTACTGTTATTACGGAAACATACACGGGAACAGTAACATCAACAGAAACTGTACAACATACTTTTTCTACAGTGGCAGATTTATCTGTTGTAGGAACTACTTATGGGATTTGCGCATATACAGCTCTTGCAGGGGATGAGGATTCTTCTAACGATAACTTTTGTACTGAGATTCAACATTTAAATCCTAACGACTTGGGTATAACAGGAATTTCATCTCCAGTATCTGGAACAAATCTATCAGCAACGGAACTCGTTACTATTGAAATAACTAATTTTGGTGGAGCTGAACAATCAAATTTTGAAGTGTCTTATGAAGTTAATGGAGTCACAGTTACAGAAACTGTTGCTGGTCCTTTAGCAGGAAACTCTTCTATAGATTATATTTTTTCTCAATCACTGGACTTATCTGCCTTTGGATCTTATGAGATAGTTACATCTGTTAATATTGAAAATGATTCGGATGATTCAAACAATACTATTAGTGTAACTGTAAATAATGTTAATTGCGCACCAACTGGTGATAATTCATTTGGGGATGGTTTTCAATTATTTCAAGTAGGAGATATAAATAATACTTCTGCTGGAGATGGATATTCAGATTTCACTACTTTATCTACAGATTTAGAGCAAGGATCAACTAACGACTTAACTGTTACAACAAGTTACGGAAACCAGTACGTCAGAGTTTGGGTCGATTTTAATGATGATTTTGTGTTTACTTTAGATGAATTAGTCGTTGACAATTATGTTATTGCTGTTGGAGCAGCTGCTGGTACTTACACAGAAACAATGCAATTAGTTGTGCCAGACGATGGGACATTAGGAGAGCACATCATGAGAGCTAAAACTAACTGGAATGCACCAGTTCCCGATGATGCTTGTGAAGAGACTCAATACGGGGAAACTGAAGATTACATGGTTAATATAGTGGAATCCTTAGGAATTGACGATAGTATTTTAGTAAGCTCAGAATTTAAAATTATTACACAAGATAATAACCAATTTAATGTTAGTCTAACGACAATATACAATGAAGATATATCATTTAGTGTTTATAATGTTTCAGGGCAAGTAATAGTCTTTAATAATATTTCTAAAAACTCTCAAAAGTACATTTATGACTTAGATATGTCCTATGCTTCTGCAGGGATTTATTTAGTCAAAATGGGGAACTCCTCTATAGGCTATAGAATTGGTAAAATTATTGTAAAGTAAACTATTGACAATTTAATAAGGCCAATAATTTTTCGTGATATTTTCATTATCTTGGATCTCCCAAACAAATCTTAAGATAATGAAAAATTCAAAAATATTATTGGCCTTATTTTTACTTTATAGTATATTTAGTTTAGCCCAAGTAACAAATGAAGGAAACCCTAGAAGCTGGTCTTATTCAGCAGATGACTTAGAACTTGTAGAGTCTAAAACACTACCTATATTTGATCTTAAATCTGTCCAAGAAGAAGATAAAGTAAATGACTTATCTTTTGATAGTCCATGGAGGTTTGGATACATGCACAGTGTAGATTATGGCTTTGAAGATGGTCAATGGGATATATTAGAAAATGGTGACAGAATTTGGAGAATATTAATTTCTTCCCCTAGCGCATTATCTCTCAATTTCGTTTTTGATAATTTATTTATTCCTAAGGGAGCTTCTTTATATTTATATAATGATGATAAATCAGATTTATTAGGAGCTTACACTAGTGATCAAAATCAAGAAGGTGGAATTTTAGGCACATGGCTTGTAGAAGGTGATTACGTATGGATTGAATATTATGAACCACAAAATGTTATTGGTCAAGGAACTTTACATATAGCAAAAGCTACACATGGTTATAGGAATGCTGATACTTTTAATCAGGCTAAAGGATTAAACGATTCTGGAGATTGTAATTTAGATGTTGATTGTTCAATTGGAGATGATTGGGAAGAATTAAAAGAACACAATAAAAGATCTGTTGGTATATTACTTTCTGGAGGTTCTGGATTTTGTACAGGAGCATTAATTAATAATACTCAAAATGATGGTACACCTTATTTTCTAACTGCTGATCATTGTTATAGTAATCCAGCGTCTTGGGCATTTAGATTTGGATGGATTAGTCCAAACCCTGTCTGTGCTACCACTGAAAATAGTAGTAACGGACCTACGAACATGACTATTAGTGGCGCTACTTTACGAGCAAGGGATGCAGGATCTGATTTTGCATTAGTTGAAATTAATAGTGATATCCCTGAAGATTGGGATAGAGTTTTTGCTGGATGGGATAAATCAGATAATTTTCCTGAATTCCAAGTAGGTATTCATCATCCATCTGGAGATGTTATGAAAGTTTGTAGAGATGACGATCCTGCTACCAAAGAAGTAAATGCTGGAGCTCAAACATGGGAAATAGTCGGAGGCCTACCTGGTGGATGGGAAATAGGTGTTACTGAGCCTGGCTCGTCAGGATCACCATTATTCGACCAAGAAGGTAGAATTATAGGTCAGCTATATGGTGGAGGTGCTGCTTGTGCAGGAACTAATGATAATGATGCTTATGATTATTACGGAAGAGTTGGAGTTTCATGGGAAGGAGCAGGAACATCTTCTACAAGATTAAGAGATTGGTTAGACCCTCAAGGAACAGGAAATGACACCATGGATCCTTATCCTACATTAACCAGTTTTCCTTATGATTCAGGTGTATCTAGCATAGATTCACCAATAAATGGAATTCTAACATCCAATGAAGTTATTATAGTTACTATCACAAATTATGGGGAGAATTCAATATCAAATTTTGATGTTTCTTACCAAATAGATGGAGGAGCTGTGATAACAGAAACATTTACAGCTACAATATTAACAGGAGAGTCATCTCAATTTTCGTTTACTACAACAGCTGATATGGCAACAGTAGGTCAAACCTATCAAATTTATTCTTTCACTGAACTTTCAGCAGATGAAGACTCTGAAAATGATGGAGTTTATTCAGATGTTACACATCTTAATCCTAATGACTTGGGTATTTCAGAAATAACTAGCCCAACGTCTGGAACAAACCTTTTAGCTAATGAATCTATTACTGCTATAATTACTAATTATGGTTCATCATCTCAATCTGACTTTGAAGTTTCATATGAGATTAATGGTGAGACAGTTACTGAAACTGTTCCTGGTCCTTTAGAGGGTAATACTTCAATGACTTACACTTTTACACAAACTGTAGATTTATCTGCTTTTGGAGTGTATGAGATTGTTGTTTTTGTATATGAAGATAATGATGCTGATACATCAAATAATTCTTTAGTGATTGTAGTTAATAATTCTAATTGTTCTCCTACAGCAGATACTTCCTATGGAGATGGGTTTCAACTTTTTGAAGTAGGGGGTATTAGTAATACTTCTGCTGGAGAAGGTTATGCGGATTTTACTAATTTATCGACTGATTTAGAACAAGGTTCAAGTCATAACTTAACAGTTACAACTGGTTATGGAAATCAATACATTAGAGTTTGGATAGATTTTAATGATGACTACATTTTCTCCTTAGATGAATTAGTAGTAGATAATTACGTTATTGCATCTGGAGGAGCCGCCGGAACTTACACTGAAACAATGGACTTAGTTGTTCCTGCTAATGCTACTCTTGGGCAACATATTATGAGAGCTAAATCTAATTGGAATGGACCAGTTCCAGATGATGCATGCGAGGAAACTACCTATGGTGAAACTGAAGATTATATGGCTAATATAGTTGAGAGTTTATCAATAAATAGCATTCAAATTGAAAACATATCAATATATCCGAACCCAGTAAATAACATATTAAATATTAATATAGGATCTAATAGTGATTTAAATTATTCAATATTTAATATTACAGGTCAAACTATTATAAAAGGTATATTTGACAACTCAATTAACGGAATTGATTTTTCAACTTTATCTGAAGGAATTTATTTTCTTAAAGTTTTTGACACACAATTAAATAAGCAGAACACTTATAAGCTGATTAAGAAATAAGATATAATTAAATTTAATAAAAAAGGAAGCTACTTTAAAGCTTCCTTTTTTATTAAAAATTAGCTTTTAATTGAATATTTCCATTATGAATAACTGAATTATTTTCAGTTTTTCTAGCGAAATAATTCAAGTTCAAATCTACATATTTTGTTATTTTCTTTTGAATATTTAATGACCATGTTAAATTATTCCCGGGTTGTAGTCCTTCCATCATAATATACCCAATGATTGAGTTGGGGTTACCCGTAAATTTATTCTTATAATAATTCAACTCTCCATTGATCGATATCGCATTTTTATTTGAAAAGTTACTGGAGATACCAAATTTATTCTGAGATAGAGTTTCAAAATTGCCAATTATATTCTCCGTATTTGAGTATTGATAATAAAGGTCTATTTTGTTTGAATTCTCAATGAAATATGTAAATTTTGGCCCGTATTTTATGTCATTAAAATTATAATTTTTGCTTTCAAAATTTTCACTCTCACTTTTCCTGTTGTTAATAGAAATTAATGACGAAAAAAGTATATTTTTTAATTTGTGATTTACATTGATCTGATGACTTAATAGTTCATTCTCGACATAACCAAATGACAGAGTATTTTTTGAGCGATTATTAATAAATGTATATGTAGTGGAGTAGTGTTGCTTTCCTCTATTGAAATATAAATTATTTCTTAGGTTCATGGTTAAGGCTAGTAAACTATTTGCAGATGTTTTGAATGGGTTTAGATCAAACTGATTATTTCTTTTTACACTCTTTTTTTGAATTAAATACTGGCTTTGATTTTGAAATTTTGATAGTATTTTTTTAAGCTTTAAGCTACTTTTAGACCATTTTTTTAAATTAATATTTAATGACTGACTAAATTTATTTTGATAGGTCTTTATGAACTTTTGATTAGGTAATAAAACTCTAATATATATTCCTTCATCTTCAAACTGTGCAATCTCAAACTCTTCTAGCTCTTGTATATTATTGTTATTAATATCTATCCATCGATAGTTTCCTACCCCTGGGTCAACCTCTATAAAAGTAAATTCTTGTTGTGCTAAATTTCCAGAATTAGATTCATATGCGATGTTTAACTTTATTATATCATCAGAAGTTTTTTTGAAATAATTTATTCTAGAATTTAAAAATTTTTCACTGTTTGTTTCATTCGCTCTCTTTAGAATTCTGTAGTTAGTAAAAACGGAAAGTTTTGTGTTTGAATTATTTATTATACGTGAGTTTATAGAAAAGTTATTAGATGCGTTTACTTTTTGAATTCTATTGTTTACTACACTATCATTTACCCTTTGATTAAGCCCTAGTTCTACAAAAACACTTGTTGAGTCCCCTATTCCTGCTGTAAAGCCATAAGATGTAAACTTATGACTATTAACGATTAATGAATCTGTGTTTTTATTTCTCTTAATATTATTTTCATAATCTAAATTAATGTCAAACCACTTATTCTTATTTTTTAATCTAACTGTATTATAACTTCTTGAAAACTCAGATTTTATTAACTCAGAATTTGATTTTAGTAAACTATTATTGGAATTTATTTTTATTTTATTGTTATTATAATTGAATAATGTATTATGCTTTGTTCCTTTAAAATTATTTACAAATTCTAAGTTCTGATAACTGTAATTCACAAAGCCTATATTTTTTTTTGTGATTAATATCTCAGCAGAAGCTTCGTTTTGTGTTTTATTAAATTGATTGTTCACATTTAATAAAGTCGAGTCTAAATTCCAATCTCTCAAGAATTCTGTATTATAATAATTTTCTATAGATCTAAAATCCTTATTAATATGCTTAAACTGAAGCCTATTAATAATTTCAATTTTATCAGTGCTTGTAAAAAAATTCTCTAATTCTATTTTAGCTGCTAATCCATTGTTGTCTTTGTCATCAATTGAAGAAAATTTATTTTTGTCATTATTACTATTTGCTAACTCAAAATTTATTTTTGAATTTTTAGATATTTCATAATCCCCGCTTACAATAGCAATTTGAATTTCTTCAGGAGCTATTAGATTAATCACTGGTTGATAATCACCTTGTTTAACCCCTGAAATAGGTTGTGTGTAGTTATAAATGTTAGAAATAGTATTGGTAGTTGCTAATGAGTAATTTCCTTCATTTTCACCAACGTAACTAAATTTTATAGAGTATAACTCATCATTTGGGTTATTAGAAAACTCGTAAAATTCTATGTTATTTTCAATCACTTTCTTGTATAAAATCCTGTTTTCATTGTATTCTGTAGATATTATTGATGAAGACTGCATTAAATCTGTATCATCCCCGGCCAAAGTTAATGCTTCTATGTTTTCTGTAGTTAAACTTTGTTGTAACGGCTGACCTTTTAAATCACTTTCATTATATACCATTACATTAACATTTAACTTTTCAGTTTTTATTTCTCCACCCGCATACGCCATGAACCTGGAATAATTTCTATCACTAATTTGATAATCGACCTTTATTCTCATTTCTGAGCTAATTGGATAAGTTGTATTAAACACAATTTCACCAGCATTATAATCAATTATGTAGTCTTTGTTCTCTCCTCTTTGTAATAGCATACCGTTAACATATACTTTCTCACTATCTGAAACTACTAATATATAAAGCTCTCCATTACCTCCTTGCATTTTATATGGCCCTTGGTTACCATCTTGGGCAGTCATATTGCTACTTTTAAACTGACCTTTGACTATTGCTGCTGATAAATATGCATTTTCTTCATCATTAATTTGTGCAGAAATTAATAATCCCTGAATTCTTTTACTAAACATTCCAAAATACGTATTAGAATTTTTTAGATCGATATCACCGGCTCTAATTTTCCATTTGTCACTTTTTAACTCTATGAAAATTTGATCGAATTCATCCAATGTCTGTGAATATCCATTGTCTTGAAGTGGTATATTTGCGTCTTGTATAGAGGCTGTTATTTCAACTTTGTCATTTAGTTTACCATAGATTTGCAAATCTAATTCGCTATTCAACACAGAATTTCTATTATTTCCTAAGTTTATGCCCCTTGAAATACTTCCCGCGGTATTCAATCCTTCGAAGGGATCACCACTAGACTTTATGTTAGATTGTGAAACTTTATATAAACGATCAAGGTTGTTAGTGTTTTGAATAATAAGATCTTCACTTAGAAACTTATACTCTCTTGTTATAAAATCAGGATACACAATACTATCATTACTGATTTTCTTATTTTTTTCTTCTACATAAAGACTGTCATTGAGCACAGTTTTTTTATTTTGAGAAATAGATTTTGAAAAATTTAGATTGGAAGAAAATCCATGAACCGAAAAAAACATCAATATCAAATACAAGAAACCTTTCATACTATTGAATAAACTCTAAATTATTTGAAATATTTTATTTTTTTGTTAAAACTTATGATCTAATCTAGTAATTAATTATTTGATTATATATTTTAGTAAAATGAAAATAATATCGTACAATGTAAATGGAATTCGGGCAGCTGTAAAAAAAGGTTTTATTGATTGGTTGTCAGAAGAGTCTCCAGACGTAATTTGTTTACAAGAAATTAAAGCGCTTGAGGAACAGTTAGATTTAGATTTGTTTATTAATGCTGGTTATAAGTATAATTACTGGTTTAGTGCTAACAAAAAAGGTTATAGTGGTGTGGCGATTCTAAGTAAAACTAAACCTAACCACGTGGAGTATGGCACAGGCATTGAATCAATGGATTTTGAGGGAAGGAATATTCGTGCTGATTTTGATAATTTTTCTGTCATGAGTTTATATCTTCCATCTGGAACTAACTTATTAAGATTAGAGCATAAACTAAACTATATGAATATGTTTCAAGACTATATAGACAAACTTAAGATGTCATTTGATAAATTAATTATTGTTGGAGATTACAATATTTGCCATAAATCAATTGATATACATGATCCAGTTAGAAACAAAAACGTGTCAGGGTTTTTACCTATAGAAAGATCATGGCTAGATATATTTATCTCTAGAGGTTTTGTAGACTCTTTTAGGGAAATAAATAATTTACCGGACATGTATAGTTGGTGGAGCTATAGAGCTAACTCTAGACAAAACAATAAAGGGTGGAGAATTGATTATGCGATGTTAACTCAGAATTTAAAGAATAATATTTCTGATGCTAAAATATTGAACGTAGTAAAACATAGTGATCATTGTCCAATTCTTGTTGAATTAAAATTTTAAATTATGAAATATAATATTATTCCACATACCAATATAAAAGTCAGCAAGATTTGTTTGGGTACTATGACATGGGGCAATCAAAATGATAAAAAAGAAGCTTTTGAACAATTAGATTTTGCTGTTGATAGAGGTGTAAATTTCATTGATACCGCTGAGCTTTACCCTGTACCTGCAGAGGCTAAAACAAGTGGTAGAACTAGTGAAATAATAGGGCAGTGGTTAAAACAAAAAAACAATAGGGATAAACTTGTTATAGCTACTAAAATTGCCGGTCCTGGAGAGTACACAAAACATATCCGAACAGGAGGTTTTTCTCCGAAATCTATTGAAGATGCAATTAATAAAAGTTTAAAAAGACTCCAAACTGATTATATTGATTTATACCAATTACATTGGCCTGAAAGGACAGCTAATTTTTTCGGTATTAGAGATTACAAGCATAACTATAAAGAAAAGTGGAATGATAATTTCAACGAAATATTACAGTCCTTAGATCGATTTGTTAAAGAAGGGAAGATTAGACACATTGGAATATCTAATGAGAAGGCTTGGGGTTCTATGAGATATATTGAGGAATCTAACAAATCAGATTTACCAAGAATTGTTACAATTCAAAATGCATACTCTTTATTAAATAGACCTTTTGAAGGGGATCTTGCAGAAATTTCAATTAGAGAAGGGTTAGGACTACTTGCTTATTCCCCTCTAGGTTTTGGTGTTTTATCTGGCAAGTATATTAATGGAACTTCATCAAAAAATTCAAGATTAAATTTATTCCCTAGATTCGCTAGGTATAGTAGTAATGAGGCTACAAATGCTACTCGGGAATACTTAAATATTGCATCAGACAACAACTTAAGCTTAACTCAAATGGCTTTGGCTTTCGTAAATCAACAGCCATTTGTAACTAGTAATATAATAGGGGCAACAAACCTTACGCAATTAAAAGAGAATATCTCTAGTATTAATGTTAATTTGAATGAAGAAATATTAAATAAAATAAATGAGGTCCATTCTAAAATACCTAACCCTTCTCCATAAAAAAAGCCCTATTTTTCAATAGGGCTTTTTAATTATAATTTAATGTTCTTACCGTCTTTATCAGTAAAATGATATTCTAGATAAGTATAAGCATCTCTTGGATTAATTTTAATCCATTGCTTATACTGCCAAATCCACTTATTTCTAAAAGAATAGAGACCTTTATTAAGAAAAGCAGCAATAAATGGATGAGCATTTAATCTCACGTTTTTATGTCCTCTTTTTAATACTAATTCTAAATCTTCTGCGATTTTTCTAACAATAAGAATTGGAGCTTCAATTTCTGCTCCATTATTATTATTTGGATTTTGCTCTCTTGTTTTTATAGTCATTTCAGGCCTAACTCTTTGTCTGGTAATTTGAATTAATCCAAATTTACTCGGAGGAAGAATTTTGTGTTTAGCCCTGTCATCCTTCATTTCATCTTTTAAGTGATCAAATAGCTTTTTTCTGTTATCTGCAGATCCTAAATCTATAAAATCTACTACAATTATCCCTCCCATATCACGGAGTCTTAATTGTCTAGCGATTTCAGTTGCAGCTATTAAATTAACTTCAAGAGCGGTATCTTCTTGATTATTTGATTTACTTGATCTATTTCCGCTATTTACATCAACAACATGTAACGCTTCGGTATGTTCTATAACTAAATATGCTCCCTTAGCCATTGATACATTTTGCCCAAAGGAAGTTTTTATTTGTCTTTCAACTCCATATTTCTCAAAAATAGGAGATTCGTCTTTATGTAGTTTAACTATAGATTCTTTGGTAGGTGCAATTTCTTGCACATAATCTTTTAATTGATAATAAAGAGTTTCATCATCTACCACAATTGAAGTAAAGGTGTCATTAAATAAATCTCTTAATATTAAAGAAGATTTATTCATTTCATCTAATACTTTACTTGGATAAGTGGCTCTTTGCAATTTTTTACACATTGTTAACCATCTTTCATGCAATGTTTGTAAATCTTTGTCTAGTTCAGCTACTTTTTTGCCTTCAGCAACAGTTCTAATTATAACTCCAAATCCTTTTGGAGCAATACTTTTAACTAATCTTTTTAATCTATCTTTCTCATCATTAGAATCTATCTTTTGTGAGACTGAAATTCGACTAGAAAATGGAACTAAGACCAAATATCTACCAGCTATTGATAGCTCGGAACTTATTCTTGGTCCCTTTGTAGAAATTGGTTCTTTAATTATTTGTACTAATACTGTTTGATTAGGTTTTATAGCTTCATTGATACTGCCATTTTTATCGATTTCTTTTTCAAATGTAAAATTCTCAATAGAGTGATTTTTTAATTTACCTGAAATAATTCCTTTGATAAATTTTAAATACGTAGGTAGTTTAGGTCCTAAGTCGTGATAGTGTAAAAATCCATCTTTATGATATCCTACATTTACAAATGCAGCATTCAATCCAGGAATAGATTTTCTTACCTTAGCAATAAACACATCACCGACGCTATATTTGCTACTCTCTTTGTCTTTTTGAAATTCTACTAATTTTCCATCTTTTAATAAGGCAAAATCAACAATATTAGAACTAGAACGTATTATAAGTTCTTTATTCATAATGTTATTTTTTATCTATGCTTTGCATAAATTGATTATTAAATTTAATGTATGTCAACAAACTCATGAATACGAAATTAATTATCGTAAATTAAACATGAATCTTATTTCAAGGAACTTATATAGAAAAATAACTATTTTTTCTTGTGACGATTAGCTCTACGTCTTTTTTTACGTTTATGCGTAGCTACCTTATGTCTTTTTCTTTTTTTACCACTTGGCATAAATTTGATTTTTTAAATTAATATTTATAATATAAATTATTTAACCTGAACTTTTGATTTCACTCCTTCTAAAAATGTTTTAGCAGGTTTAAAAGCAGGAATGTTATGAGCAGGTATTTTAATTGTAGTATTTTTTGATATATTTCTACCGGTTTTTTCAGCTCTTGTTTTAACAACAAAACTTCCAAATCCTCTTAAATATACATTTTCACCGTTTTCAAGAGAAGTAATCACTTCTTTCATGAACGACTCTACAGTTGCTTGAATATCAGCTTTTTCAATTCCTAGTTTTTGAGAAACATTAGATACAATTTCAGCTTTTGTCATTTATTTTATCTGTTTTTTTATATTTTTTCAACGCCAGCAAATATATGTATTTTATATTCAATATTTCAAGCCAAATTAATTTAATTTATTGATTATAAGCTTTATTTTTACTCTCAATCTTCTCAATACATGAATTTTACCACCAAAATTGTTAATTGGTATTCAAAAAACAAAAGAGATCTTCCGTGGAGAATTAATAAAAATCCATATTCAGTTTGGCTTTCAGAAATAATACTGCAACAAACTAAGATTCAGCAAGGACTCCCCTATTACTTAAGGTTTATGGATAAATATCCAAATGTATTTTCTCTTTCTCAAGCATCTGAACAAGATATTCTGAAATTATGGGAAGGATTAGGTTATTATTCAAGGGCTAGAAATTTACATAAAACAGCTAAGCTCATAGTAAGGGATTTAGAGGGGGTTTTTCCTTCAACTTATACTGGGTTACTAAATCTGCCAGGAATAGGGAAATATACCGCAAGTGCTATATCTTCAATTTGTTATGAGGAGAGAAAAGCCGTTTTAGATGGAAATGTTTTTAGATTATTGTCTAGATATTTTAATATAGACTTCCCAATTAATTCACCCTTAGGATTGAAATATTTCGAACAATTATCTTTTGATTTACTCCCTGAAATTAATATTGGTGATTATAATCAAGCTTTGATGGATTTTGGATCTACTGTGTGTAAACCAAAACTTGCTAAATGTGACACTTGTATTCTAAAGGAAGAGTGTGGCGCTTACGCTAATAGTAAAGTATACGTAGTTCCAGTTAAAACAAAAAAAAAACCAGTATTAATTAAGTATTTTAATTTTTTAATATATATTTCTAACGACAACAAAACTATTATTGAACGGAGGGATAATAATGGAATTTGGCAAAAGCTTTATCAGTTTCCTCTTGTAGAAAGTGATAAAGAATTAGACGCTAATGCTCTTTTACAGAATCCTCAAATTCAAAAAAAACTTCCTTCAACTTTTTATCAGCTTAAATTAATTAATGTGTATCCTCAAGTCCATAATCTAAGTCATAGAAAACTGTATATTAAATTTTGGGAAATTAGATTAAAAAATATTGATGGAAATTCAACATCTATTCAAAATTTAGATAATTTTCCATTTCCAATTGTATTAACCCGGTTTATTAAGTCGTATTTTCAAAACAATTAAATAATTTTTTATTAAATTATATTAATTAAACTTAATTTAGACGAAAAAAGATGACAGGTACATTAAACAAAGTAATACTTATAGGCCATTTAGGAGATGATGTGAAAATTCATAACTTTGAAGGAGGAGGATGTATAGGCAGATTCCCGCTTGCAACAAATGAAACTTATTTAAATAAACAAACCAACGAAAAAGTAACAAATACAGAGTGGCATAACATTGTTGTTAGAAATAAAGCTGCGGAAATTTGTGAAAAATATCTATCCAAAGGAGACAAGGTTTATGTAGAAGGTAGAATTAAAACTCGTAAGTGGCAAGATGATAAGGGAGTTGACAGATATTCAACTGAGATTAATTGTCAAGAATTTACTTTTTTAAATACTAAAAATGAAATGAGTTCATCAAGCCCAAATGCCGAAACAAAAGCTACAATTCAGCCGAATACTAGTTCAGCTGATTTAAATGATGATTTACCGTTTTAATTAAATATTGATTAATTGAATGACCCTTTAATATATTATAGTTTAATACTAATAATCTTACTTGTTTTTTCAGGATTAATTTCTGGTTCCGAAGTAGCGCTTTTTTCTCTATCCAAATCTCAGATTCAAAATCAACAAAAATCTAGTTATATTGAGATTATAAAAAAATTATTATTAAACCCAAATAAATTACTAGCTACCATTTTAGTAGCTAATAATTTTATAAATATTGCTATAGTTATTTTATTTACTCAGATAGGGAGTGATTTATTTGATGGTATTACATCTGCTGTGTTAAAGTTTACATTAGAAATTATTCTAGCTACTTTCTTGATATTGCTGTTTGGTGAAATATTACCAAAAATCTACGCAAGTAGAAACAATCTTGCTTTTTCTAAATTAGTTGCGTACCCATTATTGTTATTGAATATTTTTTTAACACCTATTAGCATTCCAATGCAGCATTTATCTAATTTTATTAAAGACAAACTTAGCTTTACAAAACCTAATATTGGTCTTAATCAACTTTCATATGCATTGGACCTAACTAACCCTGGTGAAACAACAAAACAAGAGCACAAAATTTTAAAAGGAATTTTGTCATTCGGTAATACAGAAACTAGGGAAGTGATGAGGCCTAGAATTGATATTCATGCTTTTAAAAACACTTTAAGTTATGATCAAATTCTAAAAAATATTATAAAAAATAGTTTTTCAAGAATCCCGGTATATAAAGATGAATTAGATAATATTGTTGGAATATTATATGTTAAAGATTTGTTACCTTTTTTAGATAAAAAAGAATTTGAGTGGTTATCAATCTTAAGAAAACCATTTTTTATTCCAGAAAATAAAAAGCTTGATGATTTAATGCAAGAATTTCAAGAAAAAAAAATACACCTAGCTATTGTTGTGGATGAATATGGTGGTACTTCAGGAATAATTTCATTAGAAGATGTAATCGAAGAAATTGTTGGTGATATTTCTGATGAGTTTGATGACGATAGTTTACTTTTCTCTAAACTTGATAATTCTAATTATATATTTGAAGGCAAAACATCTATGAAAGATTTTTATAAAATCTTAAATATTGACTCTATTCTCTTTGATAAGTTAAAAGGAGACTCCGAAACCTTAGCTGGCTTTATACTGGAGATTTCACAAAGTTTCCCTAAAATAAATAGTAAGGTAGTTTTTGAAAATTATGTATTTACAATAGAATCCATAGATAAAAAAAGAATTAAACAAGTTAAAGTTACTATTGCATGAAAATAAAATTATGGTGGTGTTTGCTTATTATAATATCTATTAATTCTTGTGAAACTGTAGAGTTACCCAAGCCAGATGCTTATCTAAGGTTAGATTATCCAGAACCTAATTATGCATATGTGAGTTTTGATAATACAAATATAAATTTTCAAATAAATAAAGTAGATACTTCAGTTTTTGATTTAGAAATAGACGGCGACAACGATTCACTCCTTTCAAAAAATATAATTTACCAATCGATAAAAGCAGAGATTTTATTAAAATATTACAGCATAACTAAAAACAATAAGTTGTCTTATAGGTTAAAATATTTAAGTGATTTCACCTCCATTCACTTAAGAAAATCATCAACTCCTGCCAAAGTTCAGGAGTTCATTGATGACCAAAAAAGAGTATATGCATCCATAATAAATATTCCGGGAGATGTAACCTCACCATATCAGTTTTATGCCACAGACAGTACTAATAACTTAATAATCGGAATTTTGAATTTAAAGACTAAGACCAAGTATGACTCTGTCTTACCATCTTTAAGCTATCTTAAAAATGATATTTATCATTTGATCGAATCCATTAACTGGAATGAACAATGAAAATAAATATAGAAAAGAAATGGCTCTACCTTTTAGGGCTGTCCTTAATATGGGGTAGTTCATTCATACTTATTAAAAAAAGTTTAATTGGCTTGTCTCCCTTACAAGTTGGCTCATTGAGAATTGTATTCTCATCGATAATAATTTTTTTAATAGGATTTAATAAAATTAAAACTATTCAAAAGGATAAATGGAAATGGATAGCAGTATCAGCAATTATAGGCACTTTTTTTCCTGCATTTTTATTTGCATATGCAGAAACTCAAATAGATAGTGCAGTGGCATCTATTTTAAACTCACTAGTCCCAATGAATACAGTTCTTATAGGCTTAGCTGTGTTTAAAATATCTACAACTAAAAGGCAATCAATTGGAGTGATTATTGGTTTTATAGGAACTGCAGTTTTAATAATATCAGGATCTGATTTGAATCCTGACCAGAATTATATGTATTCGGGATTAGTAATTATATGTTCTATTTTGTATGCTACAAATGTTAATTTGATAAAAAAATATTTATATGATGTTAATGCAGTAGCAATTGCTGCAGGTCAATTCTCTGTTATTTTTATTCCTTCTTTAATAGTTTTACTCTACTCTGATTTCTTCAAAATAGATCTTATTAATAATAAAATAATCCATGAGTCCCTTTTATATGTATTGCTATTGTCATTTTTTGGAACTGCTATGGCAAAAATATTATTTAATAAGTTGATTCAAATTTCCTCTCCAGTTTTTGCTTCATCGGTCACTTACTCAATGCTCATTGTGTCTGTTATATGGGGGGTATTAGATGGCGAGCTTTTTAATTCTTCTCAAGCCATAGCAACGGTATTGATAATAATTGGAGTTTATTTATCTAATAAAAAAAAGCCCATCAATTAAGATGAGCTTTTTATAAATTTAATGATTTACCTATTAGTAAAAATCTGAATCTTTTAGTGACACATTGATTAATACTTCAGTAAAATTAAATTCTAATTCTTGACCACCGGCATTTACCTGCATAAAGTATGGCACCATTATGCTATTCACATTTTTATAATCGCCATATTTTGTAGATGAAATATTTTTATTTTCATCTTCTTCTTCAAGACTTATTAAATAACCAGTTTCAACGTTATATAAGCGATAAGAGACTTTATCATTTTTAGTAACCTTTACTTTATAAACATCTTCACCATCAATAGAGTTAATACTAACTAACTCAAGTTGATCTTCTGTGAAGTAAAGTTCTTCAAAAATTCCTTGAACATTTTTAGCTTCTTCTAATTCTTTCTCACTCATCATTATTTTTTGACCTTGTTGCTCCATATAACCTTTTTCGCCACTGAAATTTCTTTTCATAAGTGAAATAGTTTGCCCACCCATATTGGCTTTCATCTCAAAAGATGTTTTATTTGGCATCATTTTTTTGGAAATTGCTTCAGGAGCAAATGGAGCTCCAGGAATTGTAACGCTTGCTTTAGTAACTAACGAATTAATAGCACTAATTTTTTCTTTTCCACCAATTGATTTTATATAGTTACTCATTACATCTAAAGCTGTTAATCCTTTTGGAATAGCTTTATTGAATACAGGTTTTGCAACTGGATTTGCGTATTTGTCAAAATAATTTATTGGAAAACCAACTTTCTCTAAATTAGCAACAACATCACTCCCTTTTCCTACAATTATAATTCTTGATCGTCCTATATCAAAAAACCTATTCGCAACCCTTTTAACATCGTCTTGAGTTACTGCATTAATTTTTTCTAAATAGGTTTCATAAAAATCCTCAGGAAGATTATTTAGCTTTATGTTTAACGCATAATTAGCAACAGTTTGTGGTCTTTCTAGTCTCATAATAAAATTTCCAACATATTTTGCTTTTGCATTTTTAAGAAGCTGCGCATCAACAAGCTCAGTTCTGATTCTAACAATTTCATTTACAATTTCGGTAACAGCGCTATCAGTAACAATATTTCTAACCTTTGCTCCTGCTTTAAATCTTTCTACTCCATATCTGTTTGACCCTAAGCTAGAGTAAGCTCCATAAGTATAGGCTTTATCTTCTCTAAGATTTTTAAAAAGATACCCTTCGCCACCACCACCAAGAATATTGTTGGTAATTAGTGCAGCAAAATAATCTTCATCATTCATCTTTAAATCCACATTATTAGTGATAGAAATACTTGATTGAGTAGCTGTAGGTAAATCAATAAAGTTAAACTGGGACAGTTCAACATTTGAAGTAAATTCTGGAGTTAAATATTCAATATTTTTAGCTTTTTTCCATGAACTAAATTTTTCAATAATTGATTTTTTAACCTCCTTATAATCAACATCTCCAATTACGACTATGTAAGCATTGTTAGGATTTGTGTATTTTTTTTGAAACTCTAATACATCTGAAAAATTAACTTCTTCTAAAGATTTCTCCGTGATAAACTCTCCATAAACATGGTTCTTTCCATAAGAAAGTGCATTTCCAACTCGAGCTGAAATTGCATCTAAGCTTTTTTCATCTGACTTAAGCCCCTCTATTAGTTGTTCTTTTTGCTTATTAAATTCTTCTTCTGTTAATAGAGGATTAATAATTCCATCTGACATTAGCTCCAAAATTCTATCAGAGTGTTTGGTTAATGAACTTGCAAAACTACCTCCAAATCCAATGTTTACATTAGCTCCAAGAAAATCTATTTCTTCGTTAAATTCATCTTTGGAAATTGTTGTTGTTCCATTTCCTAGCATTGCAGAGATAATAGATAGAACCCCAGCTTTATCACCTTCTAAAATCGGACCATTATCAATTCTTACGCTGTAAGATACTCTCGGAAGTTTATGATCTTCTACAACCAATACTTTTATACCGTTTTTAAGCTTAAACTCCTTAGGAGTTTTAAGAGATATTTTTGGAGTTGGCCCTCCTTTGGGCATTATAGATCTATCCAGTTGTGCATTCACTCCAAATGACAAAAGAAATATTGATATTAATAATATTATTTTATTTTTCATTTTAATTATTTTAAAATTATTATTCAGTAGTTTCAGGTAAATATTCTATATCAACTCTTTGGTTTGAGTTTAAATACTTTTTAGCAACTGCCTGTATTTCTTCTCTAGTTATAGACCTGTATATATTGATCTGCTCGTTTATTAGATTAACATCTCCATAAAGCAAATAATATCTAGCTAAAGAATTAGCAATTCCGGCAATACTAGAATTAGAATTTACAAATTGATTTTCAAATTTATTTAATAATTTCTGGTAAGATCTTTCAGAGATTAACTCATTTTGAACTAGAGTTATTTCTTCTTCAATTTCAGCTATTAACGTATCAAGAGGGACATCTCCAAGTGGTAGAGCTAGAGTAGCAAAAATACTATAGTCTACTTGACCTAAATTAATTACTTGTGTTTGTAAAGCTTGTTTTTGATCATCCACAAGTTTTTTGTAAAGCACAGAACTTTTTCCATCACTCAAATATGTTGAAATCATATCTAAAACATATGAGTCTCTAGAAGCAAACCCTGGCGTTCTAAATGTAGATAGTACCATTGGGATTTGTATATTTCTATCGTATGCTTTTACTCTCACATTTTCAGTAATTGGTTCTTCTTTAGGAAAATTCCTTACAACTTGATTGCCAGTAGGAACTTCATCAAAATACTTTCTAACTAATTTTTCTGTTTTTTCAGTATCAATATCCCCAGCAACAATTAGCACAGCATTATTTGGACCATAAAAAGTTTCGTGATATGCCATAAATTCTTCTAAAGTAGCAGCATCTAAGTGTTCCATTTTACCAATATTTTCATCTTTATATGGGTGTACTTTGAATAAATTCTCATTTAGTACTTTTAATATTTTCCCATAAGGAGCATCATATCTTTGTCTTTTTTCTTCTTTTACAACCTCATTTTGGGTATCAACTCCAAGCTGATCAATAACTGGGTGTAGCATTCTTTCTGATTCAAGCCATAAACCTAATTCAAGTTTGTTTGAAGGGAAAGTCTCATAATAGTAAGTTCTGTCCTGAGAAGTGTTAGCATTAAAACTACCTCCATTTGCAGGAATAATCTTCATAAATTCACCTCTGCCTATATTTTCTGAACCTTCAAATAATAGATGTTCAAAAAAGTGAGCAAATCCAGTTCTTTCTCTGTCTCCATCTTTACCTCCTACGTCATACATAACTGAAGTGGTTACCACGGGTGCTGCATTGTCTTGGTGTAAGATGACATGCAGGCCGTTATCTAAGTCAAATTCTGTAAAGTCTACTTGTTGTGAATAAGAATTAATATTCGCAAGAAATACTACAGAAAACAATAAAATATTATTTTTCATTTTCATTTTTTTTAATTGTTTTGCTAAAATATATTTTAACTTTATTAAAGTTGTTAAAAATTCATTAAAATTATGTGGGGGGAGGCTAATTTACAAAAATTTATATATATACTATCTTAGTATGTTAATGATTGCTAGTTTTAGGTCAAAACTTTTGTATGTTAACTTATAAACTTTATATTTGCACTCGTTTTTAAACAAAAAATTAATAAAAAAATTAAGCTATGTACGCAATTGTAGAGATAGCAGGGCAACAATTTAAAGTTGTTAAAGACCAAAAGTTATTTGTTCATCGCTTGGAAGGTAAAGAAGGTAGTAAAGTTACATTTGATAACGTTCTTTTACTTGCAAATGATGAAAAAGTATCTGTAGGCGCCCCAGCTATAGACGGAGCTCAAGTAGGAGCCAAAGTCTTAAAACATTTTAAGGGTAATAAAGTTATTGTCTTTAAGAAAAAAAGAAGAAAAGGATATAGAGTTAAAAATGGTCATAGACAGGCTTTAACTGAAATTCTAATTGAAAACATTTTATCTTCAGGAGCAAAAAAAGGAAAAACTGTTGAAAAATCAACTAAACCCGATTTAAAACCAGTAAAAACTGAAGTTAAATCTAAAAGCATTGAGAAAGAAGCTGTAGATTTATCTAAATTAACTGTTGCTACTTTAAAGGAGATGGCAAAGGCTAAAGGAGTTAAAGGTATTTCATCAATGAAAAAAGATGATTTAATAAAATCATTAAGTTAAACGTAAAAACTATTAATCATGGCACATAAAAAAGGAGTAGGTAGTTCCAAAAATGGTAGAGAATCAGAATCGAAGCGTTTAGGCGTTAAGATATTTGGTGGTCAAGCTGCCATTGCAGGAAACATTCTTGTTAGACAAAGAGGAACTGTACATAACCCAGGTGAAAATGTTTATGCAGGTAAAGATCATACTTTACATGCTAGAATAGACGGGGTAGTCAAATTTGATAAAAAGAAAAACAACAAATCATTTGTTTCAATTGTACCATTTGATTCATAATTTTATCTTAATATTTATAAAAAAAGCCTTTCTAATTTAGAAAGGCTTTTTTTATGGAGTTAACTTTAGATTAATACCTATAGTGTTCTGGTTTGTATGGTCCAGCTTGGGTAACACCGATATAATCTGCTTGATCTTTACGTAATTCAGTTAGTTCAACACCAATTTTTGCTAAGTGTAAATACGCAACTTTTTCATCTAAATGTTTTGGCAACATGTACACTTCATTTTTGTACGCTTTTGCATTGTTCCAAAGTTCCATTTGAGCTAAAGTTTGGTTTGTAAATGAATTCGACATTACAAAACTTGGATGACCAGTTGCACAGCCTAAATTCACTAAACGTCCTTCTGCTAATAAAATAATATCTTTTCCATTGATATTGTATTTATCTACCTGTGGTTTAATTTCTATTTTTTCACTAGTAGCATTTAAATAAGGAACATCAATCTCATTATCGAAATGACCAATATTTGCTACAATTACTTTGTCTTTCATTGCTTCAAAATGTTCTTTTCGTACAATGTCTTTGTTTCCAGTTGTTGTAATAATAATATCAGAATTTGCAACAACAGTCTCTAATTTCTTCACTTCAAAACCATCCATTGCAGCTTGCAATGCACAAATAGGATCAATTTCTGTTACAGTTACAATACTTCCTGCTCCAGCAAATGAAGCTGCAGTTCCTTTACCAACATCTCCATAACCACAAACCGTTACACGTTTTCCTGCTAACATAATGTCTGTTGCTCTACGAACTGCATCTACTGCAGATTCTTTACAACCATATTTGTTATCAAATTTAGATTTTGTTACAGAATCATTAATATTAATTGCTGGCATTGTTAATGTTCCATTTTTAACACGTTCATATAACCTATGAACTCCAGTGGTGGTTTCTTCTGATAAACCATTAATCCCTGCGGATAATTCAGGGTAACGATCTAAAACCATATTGGTTAAATCCCCTCCATCATCTAAAATCATATTTAATGGTTTTTTGTCTTCACCAAAAAATAAGGTTTGTTCAATACACCAATCAAATTCCTCTTCGTTCATCCCTTTCCAAGCATAAACAGAGGTTCCAGTTGCAGCGATTGCAGCAGCAGCTTGATCTTGTGTAGAGAAAATATTACAAGAACTCCAAGTGACTTCTGCACCTAAAGCTTGCAGTGTTTCTATTAAAACTGCAGTTTGAATTGTCATATGTAAACACCCTGCTATTCTAGCACCTTTTAATGGTTGAGAATCACCATATTCCTCTCTCAAACTCATTAAGCCAGGCATTTCTGACTCAGCCAAATCCATTTCTTTTCTCCCCCAGTCAGCAAGTGATAAATCCTTTACTTTGTATGAAGTATATTTAGTATTTTTTGCAATCATAATTGTATATTTGGTATGTTTCTTATATAAGACTGCAAATTTACATAATATGTTTATATAATTATATGCCAATTTATAAAAGTTATAGCCCGAACTCCTCAACAATCATAAAAGTGTGGAAAATTAAGGAAAGTTATAATGAACTAATCTCTTCAATATCATTAAGTAAATTAACTCTGGAGAAATTAAAAAACACAAATAGTGAAAGTAAACGATGTGAAATATTAAGTGTAAGACATTTAATAATTGCATTAGGATACTCAGACAATGACCTTTATTATAATAAGTTAGGTAAGCCTATTTTAAAAGGAATTAAAAATATTTCAATTACACATTCAAAATTATTTTCTGCAGTTATAATTAGTGATTTTAAAGTATCTATAGATGTTGAAAATATAAGAGATAAAATTATAAATATTTCAGAAAAGTTTATTGATTATGAATATTCATATTTAGCTGATCTTAATTTTGAAAAAGAAAGACTCACCTTCATATGGTCTATTAAAGAATGTATTTATAAAATATCTGAACAAAAATTACCCTATATATTTAAAGAAAAATGTATAGTATTGCCTTTTTCAAAGAATGATGATTCAGTTGTTTCATGGTTAAATTTTAAAGGCTTAATAACCTGCTTTAACTCTTATCTCTATAGTTTTGAAGGTTATAAACTAGTTTATTTAATTAACGAAAACTAATGGATTTTATAATTGACTTTTTTATAGAAGCTTACTCTAACACATCATTTACCATGATGCTTTTGGAGTTAATTGCATTTGTATTTGGTATTGTCAGTGTTATTTACGCCAAAAAAGAAAATATTTTAGTATACCCAACTGGAATTATTTGTACAGTTATCACCATGTATATTCTTCTAGAAGCTGAGTATTTTGGTGATATGATGATGAATCTATATTACTCTTCAATGAGTGTTTATGGTTGGTGGAACTGGTCGAGAATTAAGAATGATAGCTCTAAAATTGAAATTACTTATACTAATTATAGAGAAAGGGTTACGGCTATTATATTGTTTTTTGTTACAATGATTATTACATATACTGTCTATCTAGTAAATATCCCCACTATTGAATGGATAAATTATATAGATATTTTAACTTCAGGGATATTTTTTGTTGCTATGTGGTTTATGGCTAATAAGAAAATAGAAAGTTGGATTTTTTGGATAATTGGTGATGTAATTACAATACCTTTATATTCTTACAGAGGTTTAGGAATGTTATCAATGCAATATTTAATTTTTACAATTTTAGCAATTCAAGCATATAATCAATGGAAAAAGAGCTTAGTCAAGTAAAATCAAACTGTGTTAAAATAGTTCTATTTGGGCCAGAATCAACTGGAAAAACCACTCTTTCTAGACAACTAGCTAGATATTATAACTCTGTATGGGTGAGAGAGTACGCTAGACAGTATCTGCAGAATAAATGGAATAATGAAAGGAAAACTTGTGAACCAACAGATTTAATCCCAATTGCTATTGGGCAAATTAGTCTTGAAAATGAATTAGCTTCAAAAGCTAATAATGTCTTGATATGTGATACAGATTTACTAGAGACTAAAGTATATTCAGAAGCGTATTATATAGGAAGTTGCGACCCAACATTAAAAAAATATGCTATTGAAAACTCTTATGACCTTTATTTTCTTACCTATATAGATATTCCATGGGAAGCAGATGATTTAAGAGATAAACCAAAGGAAAGACTTGCTATGTTTAATGCTTTTGAATCTGAGTTAAAAAAGTACAATAAGCCTTACGTTATCTTAACAGGCAGTAAAGAGAAAAGACTAAAAGAGGCAATAAATCATATTGATAAACTAATATTAAATAACACTAAATAATCTTTTAATTATTAAATATTAGTTTATACATTTGTAATGTCTCAAAAGGGGTGCTTTTAAGCTGAGATTATACCCATTGAACCTAGAACAGATAATGCTGTTTAGGAATTTGTAACTAACCATTAATTATTTAAAAAAAATAATTGACCCCTTTTTATTTGATAATAACTTATCATATGAAAAACCTTTTATTATTCTTATCAATTTTTGTAAACTCATCAATTTTTTCTCAAGAACCAAATTCTACTATAGATCTTCCAGCTGAAGTACAAAATTTAGAAGAAATTCTTGTTTCCTCTATAAGAGTCGATAAAAATGCACCAATTGCTTTTAGTAATGTTACTAAAGATGATTTAGCTAAAAATAATTTAGGACAGGACTTACCTATTTTATTAAATTCTTTAACCTCGGTAGTTACAACTTCAGATGCTGGAGCTGGAGTAGGATATACCGGGATTAGAATTAGAGGCGTAAATGCACAATCAACAAATATAACTATTAATGGAATTCCATATAATGATGCAGAATCTTTAGGCACCTTTTGGGTGGACTTACCTGACTTTGCTTCGTCTGTTGAAAACCTTCAAGTACAGAGGGGAGTAGGAACCTCTACGAACGGGTCTAGTGCCTTTGGAGCTAGCATTAATATATTGACTGATCTAATTTCTGAAAAATCATATTTTGAAACCTCTAATTCTGTAGGTAGTTACAACACTATAAAAAATACTTTTAAATTTAGTACAGGGATGCTTAATGATTATTTTGAATTTTCTGGAAGACTTTCTAAAATTGATTCCGATGGGTATATTGATAGGGCAAACTCAGATTTAAAATCATACTTTCTACAAGGGACTTATAAAAAAAACACTACAATGATTAAAGCATTGAGTTTTGGCGGTCATGAAATAACTTATCAGGCATGGAACGGAATTGATGGAGCTACTTTAGAAAGTGACAGAACATACAACCCTTCAGGCATGTATATAGACCAATCCGGAAATGTTCAATTTTATAACAATGAGGTTGATAATTATAAACAAGATCATTACCAACTTCATTGGAGTGAAATTTTGAATTCTAGTTTTACATCTAATTTTTCTTTTAACTTAACTAATGGTCTTGGCTACTATGAGCAATATAAAGAAAATGACAATCAAGACTATATAACTAGAAAATGGTTAGATAATCAATTTATAGTAGCTAACTACTCTTTGAATTATCAAAGCGAAAAAACTAGTATTAACTTTGGGTCTTCTTACAGTGAGTATGATGGAGATCATTTTGGAAAAGTAATATGGGCTCAAAACTCTTCAAATACTGAAGTAGGAGATAGATTTTATGATGGAAATGGTATTAAAAAAGATTTCAGTAATTACTTAAAAACTACTTACCAGATAAATTCAAATATTTCATTATATGGAGATATTCAAATAAGAAATGTTAAATATGACACATCTGGTAGTACATCAGATATTTTAGATTTTTCACTAAATAAAAGTTATAGTTTCTTTAACCCAAAAGCTGGATTAAATTACGCATTTAATAGTGATAATAATTTATACTTCTCTTTTGCTAGAGCAAATAGAGAGCCAACTAGAAGTGATTTTGAAAATAATGCAGATATTCAACCAGAAAAATTAAATGATTTAGAGCTAGGTTGGAATTTTTCAAAAAATAATTTTCTTATATCTACCAATTTTTATTATATGCAATATGAAAATCAATTAGTACTTACGGGTTCAATTGATGACGTAGGAAATCCAGTTAGACAAAATAGTGGAGAGAGCCATAGAATGGGATTAGAAATAGAATCTAGCTTTACAATTTCAAATAAGTTTAGCTTAAGTGCAAACTCAAGTTTTAGTCAAAATAAAAACAAAAACTTTGTAACATCCTTAAATGGTGAGTTAATAAACTTAGGTAGAACTAATATATCTTTTTCACCAAACCTAATTTCATCCATAAATTTACTGTATTCTGCAAATAAAAATCTTGATCTTTCACTTTTAGTTAAGCATGTTGGAGATCAATATATGAGTAATACAGATTCTGATTTTTCAAAATTAGATGCCTACTCAACCCTAGATTTTAATCTTAACTATAATTTTAAAAATCCACTTTTCTTCAATGAAATAGTTTTAACAGCGGTAGTTAATAATGTTTTAGGGATTAAATATGTTTCAAACGGGTATTATTATACGTATGATGACACTTGGAGTAACCCTAATAGCATTACTACTATTGAAGGGGCAGGTTATTACCCTCAAGCAACAACAAATTATTTAATAGGGTTGAAATTCAAATTATAGATTTGAAATAAAAAGATTATTGCCATTTATTTCAACTCTATAGGCCTTTAATCCACACTCTAGAGTTATACCTAAAGATTGCCCTGTAATAAGACTGTATGAGTTTTCATCTGAGCAACTACACTTGCTCTCTAGTCCATTAATTGTCATTGTTGAGCAGGTGCTGTTTATGTGATTTGGGTCACTAGCATCCCAAGCCAGATAGCCAGTCCCTGAATTAGTGACTATTACACCTCCATTACCTATGTTAGGGATATGTACAGAGTTGCTAATGAAATTTAATTGATTGTATTGTGGTAGATTTAGATTTACTTCATAATTAACTCCAATATTAGCCAAATATGTGCATTGAGATAAAACTTCATCTTTTTCACATGAAAATATTAAAGAGATTAATAATGATATAATTATTTTCTTCATTTTGTGAAATTACAACAAAAACATTTTTCATTTAAATATTTTGTATATTTGATTTGTATCTCGTGTGAACGAGATTTTTGTATTTATATAACATGTTTTAATTAATTATAAAGTATGAGTAGTATTTCATATTATACTGAAGAAGGTTTAAAGAAACTTAGAGATGAGCTAAGTCAATTAAAAGATATTGAACGACCAAATGCTTCAAATGCTATTGCAGAAGCAAGAGATAAAGGCGATTTAAGTGAGAATGCTGAATATGATGCTGCAAAAGAAGCTCAAGGAATGCTAGAAATGAAGATATCTAAACTTGAAGAAACATTATCTGGAGCTAGAGTAATTGACGAATCTCAATTAGACAACTCTAAAGTTTTAGTTTTATCAAAAGTTAAGATTAAGAATAAAGCTAATGGAGCGGAAATGGGTTATACTTTAGTTGCTGATGGTGAAGCAGATTTGTCTTCGGGTAAATTATCTGTGAACTCCCCTATAGGTAAAGGTTTATTAGGGAAATCTCTAGGAGATGAAGCTGAAATTAAAGTTCCTAATGGGATAATTAAATTTATTATAACTGAAATATCAAGATAGTGAAATCTATTTTCTCAAAAATAATTTCTCAAGAAATTCCTTGCTATAAAATAGCGGAAAACAAAGATTTTATAGCTTTTTTAGATATTAACCCAAACTCTTTAGGTCACACCCTTTGTGTGCCGAAAGTTGAAGTGAACGACTTCTTAGATCTAGATGAAGAAATCTACAATAGTCTAATGTCATTTTCCAGAAAAGTAGCTCTAGCAATTAAACAAGTAGTTCCTTGTGAAAAAATAGGTTTGTCATTGATTGGCCTGGAAGTTCCACATGTACATGTACATTTAATACCTATATCAACCATGGAAGATATGCGGTTTGTTAAAAAAGTAACATTTAATCATGAATATTTTGAATCATTGGCTAAAAAAATAAATACTATTTACGCCTTGTCAAATTCAATTTGAATTATAGTTTCGACATTTTTTTCTGAAGATTTTACAAAGATTTTACCATTATGATAGTCCTCTATAATTCGCTTAGATAAGGATAAGCCAAGACCCCACCCTCTCTTTTTACTTGTATACCCAGGGTTAAAAATTTTTTTAAAATCACTCTTATTTATTCCACTCCCATTATCATTGATAGTAATTTTTAATATTGACTTTTTTTCAGTTATTTTAATTAAAATATCACCATCTCCTTTAATTGCATCTACACTATTTTTTATAATATTTTCGATCGTCCAGCTATATAGTTGCTCATTCAAAAAACAATATAATTCTGTGTTTGATGAGGTGAATTCAATTTTAACTCTTTTAGAAATTCTAGTTTTTAAATAGTCTAGTGATATTTGCGTTAAACTTGTTAAGTTGGTTATTTTTAAAATTGGCTTAGAACCAATTTTATTGAACCTCTCACTTATTATATTTAATCTATCTATATCTTTTTCAATTTCATTTATATAACTTGAGTCAATGTTTTTACTTTTCAATATTTCTACCCAACCCATTAAAGAAGTTAGTGGTGTCCCAATTTGGTGAGCAGTTTCTTTCGCCATCCCAGTCCATAACATATTTAGTGATGCAACTTTAGAGCTTTTGTAATAAAAGTAAATTAATGATATAAATAATAAAATTATTAAGATTAAAGCCAATGGATAATACTTTAATTTATTTATAACATCTGAATTCCCGTAGTATAGAGTTTCAATAACTTTATTATCGTAATATATCTTGATAGGAGAATTTTCGCTTTTAAATTTTCTTATAAGTTTATTGATTTTAATGGAATCTTTAACATTGAGGTCTTCTATATTATTGTATTCAATCTCCCCGTTTTTATTGACCTTAATCATTGGAGTCGTTGAATTGTTTTTTAAAACTTCTAATGTTAGATTGGATATGTTATCGTTTTCTAATGATTTTGTTAATTCAGTTTGTGCTAACGACCAAATTTCCATTTTAGATCTTTCTTCAACTTTAAATTTCTGGAAAAATAAAAAAGTATTCCATAAAATTATAGAGATTGTAATCAGTGAAAAGAAAACTAAAACCCAATTAGATATATTTTTTGTTTTATTCAAAACTAGATCTGTGTAATAATTATAATTAAATATAATCTAATTATATCAAACTATAATAACATATAAATGATAAGAAATCTTTATTTTAGTCAATCAAAATATAATTAATTAATTAAATATCAACATGGAATTACAAGGAAAAATTAAAATCATTGGAAATACACAAGCTATTAATGATAAATTCAAAAAAAGAGAAATAGTAATAACAACAAATGAGCAATATCCTCAGACTATAATGACGGAGTTTGTTCAAGACAAGGTAGATCTATTGAATAATTTTAATATTGGGCAAGATGTTAAAATAAGCATTAATATCAGAGGAAGAGAGTGGACAAACCCAAAGGGTGAAATTAAATACTTTAATTCTATTCAGGGTTGGCGTATTGAAAAGCTAAATGAAGAAGTTGATTCTAGTCAATTACCTCCTGCAGCTCCTTTAAATTCTTTTGAAACCACTACTGACGTTAATGATGAAGAGCATGATGATTTACCGTTTTAATTATGTATCTAACAAAATTTATTGAAAATCTATTTAAGAGGTTTTTACCTTCTCCTTTTATAATTGCTGTAATTTTAACTTTTACTACAATTATTATTGCTGTAGTTTTTTCTAATTTTGTTGACTCAAAGTCTTCTCTTTCATTTTTTGAAATTCTATCTTCATGGGAAAGAGGTGTTTGGAATAAAGACTTATTAGTATTTGCTTATCAAATGATACTAATATTGGTTTTAGGTAATATTTTAGTGCTAAGTCCTCCTGTAAGTAAAGTAATATTAACAATTGCTAAATATGCAACTAGCACTCAAAAAGCTGTAGTTATTGTCAGTTTTTCAGTCATGTTAGTAGCTTTTTTTAATTGGGGATTAGGACTTATTTTTGGAGCTATTTTGGCTAGGAAAATTGGTGATTATTCTGCTGAAAACAATATTAAATTAAACTATCCATTAGTTGGAGCTGCTGGATATGTTGGCCTGATGGTTTGGCACTCAGGAATAAGTGGGTCGGCACCTATTAAAGTTGCAGAAGACAATCACTTATTGAATCTAATGTCGTCAAGGCAAGATTCGTATTTATACGAGGATCTTCCAGTAAGCTTGAACTTTGACTTAACGGTTTTAAGTAATGCAAATCTAATCACCTTTGTAGTCTTGTTAGTTTTAGTACCTCTTACTTTTTACTTTTTATCCAAAAATACACAGGATCATAATAATATACTTAAAAACCCTATTAAAAATCAATATTTAACCTCAAGAATTAAATCTAATGGTTTAGAAGGCTCAAGATTATTTTCAATTGCTTTTGGGATGATTTTGTTGACAGCTTTTTTCTATCAATATTTTGATCAGTTAATTAATTTTAAGATAACTCCAAATAGCCTTAATTTTTTCATGCTTGGTCTTTCTATTTTATTACATTCTAATTTCAAATCATTTTTAACTGCACTCCAAGAGTCAATAAATGGAGCTTCAGGTATCTTAATACAATTCCCGTTATATTTTGGAATTATGGGAATAATGAAAGAATCAGGTTTAATAATTTATATATCAGATTTTTTCATTTCTATTTCAAATGAGTTTACTCTACCTATATTTACTTTTTTTAGCGCAGCTATAATAAATATATTTGTCCCTAGTGGAGGAGGTCAATGGGTTATCCAAGGGCCAGTTGTTATTGCAGCAGCTACCGAGTTGAATGTGCCAATTCAAAAAGTTGTAATGGCATTAGCATATGGTGATCAACTCACCAATATGCTTCAGCCATTTTGGGCTTTACCATTATTGGCTATAACTAAATTAAAAGCCAAAGAAATATTACCATACACACTAATTATTATGTTAGTTGGATTAGTGGTTTTTATTTCAAGCCTAATTATATTTAAATTTTAATTTATGTTAAACTCTGAAGATGTTTCAACCTTTTTTGATAAATCTGATTTCTTAAAAATTTTAAAAAATAAGTTATCAAAACGTAAGTATAATTTTATAACAAACACTGTTAACTATAATAATCAACTTCTTGATTTACAATCATCTTTAGTTGACCTCCAAAATTGGATTTATAGTAACAATAAAAAAGTTTGTATAATATTTGAAGGTAGAGATGCTGCTGGTAAAGGTGGTGCTATTAAAAGGTTTACTGAACATTTAAACCCTCGAACCACAAGGGTTGTGGCTTTGTCAAAGCCAACTAATAAAGAAAAAGGACAATGGTACTTTCAGAGATATATAAAGGAACTCCCTAACAATGGAGAAATTGTATTTTTTGATAGAAGTTGGTACAATCGCGCCATTGTAGAGCCAGTAATGGGCTTTTGTAATGATCAAGAGTATAATATTTTTATGAATCAAGTGAATGATTTTGAAAAAATGATTTCTGAAGAAAATATAATATTGATTAAATTTTGGTTTTCAATTACAAAAAAAACTCAAAAAGACAGGTTTAATGATAGGTTGTCTAACCCATTAAAAAGATGGAAGTTTAGTGTAGTAGATAAAGAGGGACAAAAAAAATGGAATGTATACACTGACTATAAAAGAAAAATGCTTTCCCAGACCCACACCACTAAAAATCCATGGACTATTATCAAAAGTGACAATAAACAACACTCTAGACTGGAGTCAATTAATCACGTATTATCAATGTTTGAATATTCTCGTAATAAGATTAAAACATCTCTTAAATTACCTAAAAAATGATTAAATATTCACTTAGAGACCTGAAGTTATTAAGTTCAAAAAAGGCATTAATATACCTTTTAAGCGAGCCTAATACCACAATCTCAAAGGCTTTAAGATATGTTAAGTATGAAATAAATTTAAAAAAACTACAAATTGAGCTAATAAAGCTTCAAAAATGGATTTCGATTAATGATAAAAAAGTAATAGTAATATTTGAAGGTAGAGACTCCGCTGGAAAAGGAGGTGCAATAAGAAGAGCTATTGAACATCTTAATCCAAGAAAAATTAAAGTTGTGGCTCTTCCTAAGCCTACAGAAAATGAAAGAAGTCAGTGGTATTTTCAGCGATATGTAAATTATTTTCCTAGTAAAGGAAATATTGTTTTTTTTGACCGAAGTTGGTATAATAGAGCTGTTGTAGAACCAGTAAATGATTTCTGTAGTGAGGCTGAATATTTGTCTTTTATGGATCAAGTTAATGAATTTGAAAAAATGATCACGGATTCAAACACCTATTTAATTAAGTTCTATTTTTCTATATCTAAAGATGAACAATTGAAAAGATTTAATGATATTAAAAATAGTTCTTTGAAAAAATGGAAATTTAGTAGTGTAGACAGTAAGGCTCAGAAATTATGGAAAAAATACACTTATTATAAAGATCAAATGTTTCTTAAAACAAATACTTCTAATTCCCCTTGGAATATTATTGAAGCAAACAGAAAAATAAATGCAAGGACTGAGGCTATTAAAATAATATTAGAAAAAATTCCTTATTCTAAAGAAATTGATTTAGAATCGGAGAAAGTTGACTTTTAGATAGAATTAATAATTTTATTTTTCCTTACTGTGATTGCTTATAAAGTCCTCAATTGTCATGGATTTATTTATTGAATACTCTCCAATTTTAGTTCTTCTTAATTTCACTAATGTACCACCTGAGTTTAATTTTTTACCAAAATCATATGCCAAAGATCTTATATAAGTTCCTTTACTACAACTTACTTCAAAATCAACATATGGAATATCAATTTTTAAAATATTGAAATCAAATATCTCAATTTCACGATCATCAATTTTCACTTTCTCTCCTAATCTAGCAGATTCATATAGTCTTTTTCCATCCTTTTTAATAGCTGAAAATATAGGAGGTTTTTGATTTATTTTTCCAGTAAAATAGTCTGTAGTTTCAATGATTAATTCTTTGGTTATATGCTCTACTGGATATGAGGAGTCTGATTCCGTTTCTAGATCATAAGAAGGGGTGGTGCTTCCAAGAAGAAAAGTGCCCGTGTATGTTTTTGTTTGACTTTGAAATTTTGAAATTTCTTTTGTCATTTTTCCAGTACAAATTATTAATAACCCTGTTGCCAATGGGTCTAAAGTACCTGCGTGTCCAACTTTAATTTTTTTTATGCTATAACTATTTTTAATCAGCCAACGGATTTTATTCACCACTTGAAATGATGTCCAATTTAGTGGTTTGTCTATCAATAAAACTTGACCATTTTTATAATCTTCTTCATCCATGTATTTTGAATTTATTAAAAAATTAATTTAAAAGTGCATATCCAATTGCAATACTTCCTATAATTGCGCAGTATATTGAGAAGTAAGAAAGTTTGCTATTCTTTACTATAGAAATCATCCATTTACAAGCCAATAGCCCAGCTAAAAAGGCAGCAATAAAACCTGCCAAAATCGGAATTATTTCTGATGATTGTAAGTTTAAATCTCCACTTAAAAGGTCTTTTCCTATTTTTCCAAAAATTAATGGAACTACCATTAAAAAAGAAAATTTAGCAGCTCTTGTCCTGTCAATTCCTAATAAAACAGAAGTAGAAATTGTTGCTCCTGATCTAGAAACCCCTGGTAGCATTGCTATTGCTTGAGAAAAACCAATTAATACAGCATTTAAAAAGGAAACTTCTTTTTTTGTATTTTTTGCTTTGTCTGCCAATAGCAATAACACAGCGGTTAGTAATAACATACTACCTACTAGTAATATTCTTCCGCCAAAAAAAGATTCTAATTCTTTCTCAAAAAGTAACCCCACAATTACCGCGGGTAGCATTGAAATAATAATTTTTAATGAGAATTTAAATTCGGTATTCCATCTAAATTGAAATAGTCCTTTAAAAATCTCTATAACTTCTTTTTTGAAAACAACGAGGGTGCTTAATGCTGTAGCGAAATGTAAAACTACAGTAAAAGTCAAGCTCTCTTCTGCTACAGAGCTGTCTCCTAAGATTGCTTTTGCTAATTCTAAGTGTCCGCTGGACGAAACTGGTAAAAACTCAGTTAACCCCTGAATTATACCAAGTACTATAGCTTCTAAAATATCCATACTTATTTTTCTTACTTAGTACTCAATATTGCATAGACCTGTAAACCCAGTCCTAGTAATACTAATGTAGGCGCAACTCTTATTCTTCTAAAGCTATAGATATCTGCACTAAATATACTTGGATCATCGCTTCCTCCTCCAGACATTAGTATAAATCCAAATGCAATAATAGCTAAGCCTACAAGCATTATTTTATAGTTTCTTTTATTAAAAATAAAATTAAAGTTATTTCTATCTTTTCTTTTTTTCTCTCCCATGTTTAATTGTATAATTTTTCAGTGTTTAAATTTAAAAGCTTCTGAGTTGCAAAATATGTGCTTATCCAAGTTATTAAAACCCCTAAAAATGTTACAGCTAAAATCAAATATATAATATAGACATTGTTAATTATATCTATAAAAGGTATTTTATTGTCTAAGTAAAAAATTGTAAAATACAGCAAACTAGAAGCTATTGCAGAACTACAGATACCTAAGAGAATATTTTTTATAATAAACGGGCGTCTAATGAATTTTTTTGTAGCTCCCACTAATTGCATTGTTTTAATGGTGAACCTGTTTGAGTAAATTGCTAATTTTATAGAACTATTAATTATAAGTACAGAAATAATAAAAAGAATTATAGTGATAGGGAACATCCATAATGTGATTTTTTTCATATTTGTGTTCATCATGCTCACAAGATCTCTGTCATATTGAATATCGTCAATAAAATTATTTTTTTGTATTAAGTTTGATATGCTATCAATTTTTCTGCCTTCTACATATTCAGACATTAAATTGATGTCAAATGAATTTACCAATGGATTATATCCAAGTTCATTAATGAAATCTTCTCCAAATTCAGTTTTCATAATTGAAACAGCCTCTTCTTTTGATATATAATTTAAATCCTTAACATATAGAGAGGTTACCAACGAGTTTTTTATCTGATTTAAATCAACAAGTTTAGCATTATCTTTTAAATAGATAGACATGGTTAACGACTCCTTAAAGTTTTTAGAAACATTCTTGATGTTTATTATGCTAAAGGATAATAAGCCAAATAAAAATAGCACCATTGAAATACTAATCACTACCGATACGTAAGACGATAGTATTCTATTTTTTTTTAATTTATTATTATGTACACTCATATTTTATGGAGTATTTTAACGTAAAAATAAAGAACTAAATCTACATCTAAAAAGATTTTCTATTATAACAAGAAAATGTAAATTTGTTAGCACACCTACTATTTAATATTTATGAGTTACAATTTCCGAAAAATTGAAAAGAAATGGCAAGCTAATTGGTCTATAAATAATACTTATAAATCTGAAATTGATCTTGATAAACCAAAATTCTATGCTCTTGATATGTTTCCATACCCTAGTGGAGCTGGTCTTCATGTAGGGCACCCTCTGGGATATATTGCTTCAGACATTTATTCAAGATATAAAAAATTAAAAGGTTTTAATGTTCTTCACCCCCAAGGTTATGACAGCTTTGGATTACCTGCAGAACAATATGCAATACAAACTGGACAGCATCCTAAAAAAACGACTTTTGATAATATTAAAACCTACAGGAGGCAGCTAGATAAAATAGGATTTTCTTTTGATTGGTCAAGAGAATTAAAAACTAGTGATCCGAATTATTATAAATGGACACAATGGATTTTTATTCAATTATTTGAATCTTGGTACGATTTTGATGCACAAACGGCTAAAAGTATTGATGAATTAATTATAACGTTCTCAACTGAAGGAAATAGTAATATTAAAACAAGTAATGATACTGAAATTGAAACTTTCACATCAGTTAATTGGAATCTTTTTTCTGAAGAAAAAAAACAAGAAATACTGTTATGTTATAGGATTGCTTATTTGGCAGATTCAGAAGTTAATTGGTGTAGTGAATTAGGAACTGTTTTAGCTAATGATGAAATAGTTAACGGGGTATCTGAAAGAGGAGGTTATCCAATTGAAAAAAGAAAAATGCGACAGTGGAATATGAGAATTTCATGTTATGCTGATAGATTACTCAATGACTTGAGCAAGATCGACTGGAGTTCTTCAATAAAAGAAACTCAAAAAAACTGGATAGGTAAATCTATTGGTTGTTCAGTTTTTTTTGATATTGTTGGCTTCGAAGAAAAAATAGAAGTTTTTACAACCAGACCAGACACTATTTTTGGAGTTAGTTTTATGACCTTAGCTCCAGAGCATGATTTAGTCCGTAAAATAGTTAACTCTGATAGAATTAAAGAGGTAGAGACTTATGTTAAAGAAGTAAGTACTAAAAGCGAAAGAGATAGAATCTCTGATGTAAAATCTATTACGGGAGTTTTTACTGGAGCATATGCAAAACACCCTATAACTAAAAATCCAATTGAAATTTGGATTGGTGACTATGTACTAGCAAGCTATGGTACTGGAGCAGTTATGTCGGTCCCGTGTGGTGATCAAAGAGATTATGATTTTGCAAAAAAATACAATATTGATATCATAAATATTTTTAAAGATGTCGATATTTCGAAGGAAGCTTTTACAAGCAAAGAAAATTTCACATTGTCTGATAGCGGTTTTTTAAATGGAATGTCATATGATGAGGCAAACAATCATAGTATAAATCATATTGAAGATAATCATTTTGGAAAGAAAAAGATAAATTTCAGATTAAGAGATGCTATTTTTTCCAGACAGAGGTACTGGGGAGAGCCTTTTCCTGTCTATTACAAAAAAGGACTTCCTTATATGATTGAAGAGTTACATTTGCCTTTAAAACTCCCTGAAATAGAAAAGTATTTACCAACCAAAGAAGGAGACCCTCCACTTGGTAGAGCAGATGAATGGGCTTGGGATAGTGTAAATAGCGAAATAGTAAACACTTCATTAATAAACGAGACTACTATTTTTCCAATTGAGCTAAACACAATGCCAGGTTGGGCTGGTAGTTCTTGGTATTTTTTGAGATATACAAACACTGTAGAATCCAATTCCATAGTAAATAACGAAGGTCTGTCTTATTGGAAAAATGTTGACTTATATATTGGAGGAAATGAACATGCTACAGGGCATTTACTATACTCTAGATTCTGGACTAAGTTTTTATTTGATCGTGGATTTATAGGTTTTGATGAGCCATTTAAAAAACTTATCAATCAAGGAATGATTCTCGGCTCTAGCGCTATTATATACAGAGAATCAAAATCCAAAAAATTCATTTCTAAAGAATTATTGAAAAATCAACAAGTCGATGAAATTCATATTGATGTAAGTTTAATTAATGGTTCTGATGAAGTTGATCTTGCTAGATTAAAATCTTGGCAACCCCAATTTGAAAATGCCAAATTTGATTTAGTAAATGATAGATTTAAGGCTGATAGGAAAGTTGAAAAAATGTCAAAACGATGGTATAATGTAGTAAATCCTGATCTGATTTGTGAGCAGTATGGCGCGGATAGTTTAAGGCTTTTTGAAATGTTCTTAGGACCATTAGAACAGTACAAACCATGGAATACTGCAGGGATATCAGGAGTACATAATTTTTTAAAAAAATTATGGAAACTATATGCTAATGATAACGGCATAAGAAATTTTGATTCAAAACCATCTAAAGAAAATTTAAAGAGTCTACATACTGCAATTAAAAAAGTTGAAAATGATATTGAAAACTTCTCATTCAATACACCAGTTTCATGCTTTATGATAGCAACTAATGAATTAACAGCTCAAAAATGCAATAGCAAAGAAATATTAGAGCCACTACTGATTTTATTATCTCCATATGTTCCTCACATTTGTGAAGAGTTGTGGGAAATGCTAGGTAATTCAAATTCAATTACTTTTGAATCATTCCCAATATTTGACTCTAGTATGCTAGTTGAATCTACTAAGACTTATCCAATATCAATAAATGGTAAAGTAAGGTTAAAACTAGAGTTGTCTCTTGACTTAAATAAGCAAGAAATTGAGAAAATTATCATAACTAATCCAGACGTAATATCTAAACTTGAGGGTAAATCTCCAAAAAGAGTTATAGTCATCCCTGGAAAAATAATTAACCTAGTTGTATGATCCCAGTTTTAATCTTTGTTAATATTATTTTATTAGGACTAGCTTATTACCTTAATCCAGAAAATGCTAAATCTATACTTGCAGGATACAATACAATGTCAGATACTGAAAGAGATAAATTTGACATAGTTAATTATTTAAAGTTTTTCAAAAGTTTTTTTATAAAACTATCTTTTTATTCAACTTTAATATTTACGGTTACTTGCTTTTTATATACAGAAGAAATTGCAGCTATAGCGTGGTGTATTTCTCTAACGGTTCCTTGGCCTTATTATATAATTAAATCACAAAAGTATTCTAAATAGCAATTTGTCTATTTATTTGCTGATCTAAAGAAATATAGGTTTCTGTCCTGGAAACACCATTAATAGTCTGAATTTTTTTATTTAATATCTGCATCAAATTTTCATTATCAATACATAATATCTTTGTTAAGATACTCCAATTACCTGTGGTATAATGGGATTCTATTACTTCAGGTATTTTCTTTAACTCACGAACTACATCTGCATTATCCCCTGCTTTTTCTAAATAAATACCAATAAACGCCATAGTCTTATAGCCAAGAACTTTTGGGTTAATTATAATTTTAGAGCCTTCTATTAATTCTGAATTTTCTAACTTTCTAAGCCTTTGATGAATAGCGGCACCTGAAACCCCAATTCTTTTTGCTATTTCTAAAATAGGAGTTCTGGCATTATTCATAAGTGACCTAATAATTTCTTTATCTATGCCGTCAATTTTTATTGTATTATTTGCCTTTTTCATAAATTCTAATTAAAGATTAAGTGGGTTATACCCATAATATGGAACTTCATATTCATTAAATTTTATTCCATACTCAATTAACTCTTTAAGGATTGGATTATAAATGTTTTTATTTATAGGAAGTTGAACACCCACTGCTTTTATCTTTGAATTCAAAATTGCTAGTGTAGCGATGGCTAACGGCAAACCAACTGTTTTTGCCATCGCAGTATAAGTCTGGTCTTCACCCATACATACCATATTTGATTCAATTTGATATTTTTTATTATTTAATTCATACCCAAACTTATGGTACATTACTATCATGTCTTTGTCATTAGGTTCTAATGACCAACTTTGACAGAGTATGAATTGTAATATTTGTGCTGGTGTTGCTTTTTCTAGTGTAATAGTTTTTTGATTACTAAAGATATCTAGCTCTAGTAATTTATTCCAAATAAGATCATCTTGATCTATTTTTAAAGAGTGTCTTAATTTTAATTCAACGGAATCTGTGGGGTGATAGGGTAAAAATAAATTTACAAAATCTCTAAACTTCATTTTGTTGCTGTTTTCGATTATGTAACTGTCATCTGTCATGCCTAATTGAACAAATACATTCCAAGCTTTACTAAACCCCACTTTTCTAATTGTACCTCTATATAAAGTTTTAACATCTTCCAGTCCATATATCTTTCTGTACTTTAATGAATCTCTATTGGCATAGCCTTCAAATCTACCGTAATTTTCAATTTCTAAAAATTCAGTTCTTCTAAAAAGCTTGCTATAAGGGATATATTTGTATGAGCCTTCTTGAATAAATTTTGCAGGACTTCCTTGTCCTGCCAGAACAACATTTCTAGGATTCCATGTAAATTTGTAGTTCCATAAATTATTATCAGATTCAGGTGCGATTAAGCCGCCGGTAAAAGATTCAAATAAAATAACTTTTCCGCCTTTTTCCTTTATTTGATCTATTACCTTCATTGCACTCATGTGATCAATCCCTGGGTCTAAACCAATTTCATTCATAATCACAATTCCTTTTTCTACTGCCCTCTCGTTTAAAGCAAGCATTTCATCACTTATATAGGATGCTGTTAGCATATTTTTACTATGATTAACACAATCTTTAGCTACGAGTAAATGAAACCTTGCTGGAAGCATTGAAATCACGATATCTGCATTTACTATCTCTTGCTCTCTAGCATTATCATCAAATACATCGAGTTCAATAGCTTTAGATTTAGAGTGGTTGTTTAATAATAATTTTGTGTTAGTTATATCTTTATCTGCAATTGTTATAAATAAATTTTCTTTTTCAGATTTATCTAACAGGTATTTAATCAAATAAGATGAAGATTTTCCAGAACCAATTATTAATATTTTTCTCATGAATATATGTTGTTATGCTATAAATTTAATAATTTAATCATTAAGCCCTGTAAGTATATTACATTACTTAATAAATTCTTACATTTGGATGAATACATTTAAATCAAATAAATGAATTTAGACAAATATGGATTAATAAAATCTAATTGTTTCTATCAAACTCCGATAGACAAATTACAGAAAATTATACTAGACAAAAAACATGGATTTATAGTTGATTCTGAAGCTTTAGCCATAAACACTGGTAAATTTACTGGAAGATCCCCAAAAGACAGATATATTGTAAAGGATGAAATCACCAATAATAAAGTTTGGTGGGGGGATATTAATATTCCAATTGAGGAATCTAATTTTGAAAAACTATATTTAAAAATAACTAATTATTTATCTGCTAAAGATGTTTATGTTAGAGATAGTTATGTTTGCTCATTAGACACGTCTAGGCTTAATGTAAGGACTATATGTGAGCTTCCTAGTAGTGATTTTTTCGCCAACAACATGTTCTTAAGATTGGACAATAACTCTATTCAAGGTTTTAAAGAAGATTGGTTATTGATTAATGCTCCAGGATTTAAGTCAAACCCAAAAGAAGATGGGACAAGAAGTGAAAACTTTGCAGTCATTAATTTTTCCAAAAAAATAGTAATTATTGGGGGTACAGGCTACACAGGTGAAATTAAAAAATCTATCTTTTCTGTACTGAATTTTTTACTCCCAGTTTATCAAGATATTTTACCAATGCATTGTAGTGCTAATGTTGGTGAAAAAGAAGATACAGCAATTTTCTTCGGATTGTCAGGTACTGGAAAAACAACATTATCAGCAGATCCAAGGAGGCAATTAATTGGAGATGACGAACACGGGTGGAGTAAAGAACATAAGATTTTTAATTTTGAAGGGGGGTGTTATGCTAAAGTTATTAATCTAAATAAAGAAAGTGAACCGGATATTTATAATGCAATAAAAAAAGGTTCTTTATTAGAAAACATAATTGCAGACAAGGATGGTAAAGTTGATTTTAAAGATATTTCTATTACACAAAACACTAGAGTAAGCTATCCAATAGATTTTATTAAAAATATCAGAAAACCATCAATTGGAGAATCTCCAAAAAACATATTCTTTCTAACAGCAGATGCGTTTGGGGTTTTACCTCCAATATCGAAATTAACTCCTAGCCAAGCGGCTTATCATTTCATTTCTGGTTATACAAGTAAAGTTGCAGGAACTGAAGATGGGGTAATTGAGCCACAACCTTCTTTTTCAGCTTGTTTTGGAGCACCTTTCATGCCGTTACACCCAACTGAGTACGCTCAGATGTTAATTAAAAAAATCAATCAATCAGGAGTTACTGTTTGGTTGGTTAACACTGGCTGGACTGGAGGTCCATATGGAATTGGTAAAAGGATGCAATTAAAATATACGAGAGCAATGATAAATGCTGCGCTAAGTGGAGAGTTGGAAGATGCGAATAAAAACAACTACCACACACACTCCGTGTTTAATTTAAATCAACCTAGAATATGTCCAAATGTCCCTACCTCTGCCTTGAGCCCTAGAATGACATGGAATGATGATGTAAATTACTATAAGACTGCTTATAAATTAGCGAACTCTTTTATAAACAACTTCAAGCAATTTGAATCTTATTCAAATAAAGAGATTTTATCTGGAGCTCCAAATAGTGAAAAATAAAATTTAATTATTTTTTGTTCGTTTTTTTGATGTAATCTTCTAATGCCATAGTCATAGATGGAAAATTTTTAGAAGGAGCTGAAATATCTACTTTAAGACCTTTGTCTTCGCATGTTTTTTTAGTAATTGCTCCAAAGGTGGCGATCCTTGTGTTGTTTTGCTTGAAATCAGGATAATTTTTTAGTAATGAGTCTATCCCAGTTGGACTGAAAAAAACTAATATGTCATAAGAAACATCTGCTAAATGAGATAAATCACTAATTACAGTTCTATAAAAAACTGACTGCCTCCAATTGATATTTAATTCATTTAGAAGAATAGGAACTTCAGCCTTTAATTTATCAGTTGTAGGAAGTAAAAACTTCTCGGAACTATATTTTTCAATTAGGGGGCATAAATCTTCAAACTTCCTTTGACCTACATATATCTTCCTTTTTCTATAAACAACATATTTTTGCAAATAAAAAGCAACAGCTTCTGATTGACAAAAATATTTCATTGAATCCGGGACTTTATATCTCATTTTTTCACATACTCTAAAGTAATGATCGACAGCATACCTACTTGTTAATATAATAGCAGTGTACATTGTTAGGTCTATTTTTTGTAATCTAATTTCTTTTACCGAGACTGGCATTACGTGAATGAAAGGTTCAAAATCTATTTTGACGTTTTGACTTTTCTCTAAATCAAAAAAAGGAGAATTTGGTATTGTAGGTTTAGTCTGTGAAACAAGAATAGTTTTAACTTTCATATAGCTTACCTTTAGAATTGAAACTATATTAATTCATTTATAAAAAATAAAAATGGTACAATTTCAAGAGTGCAAAGATACAAAATAAAATAAAACATGTTTGATAATATCAATTTATCATTCAATCTAATTACTTTGTAAACCCCGATTAAATAAAGACTAGCAATAATAAATATACTTATTTCTAAAAATATTAATGAGTTTGGAAAAGTATAAATTGCTAAGGAATTTAATAGAACTATGATTATTCCAATAAATTTATTGAAGCTAGTTTTTTGTGAATTAAATAAGTTAACAAACTTACTTATGTCAAATGCCCATCCAATTAACATCTCAAACAAGTATTTAATGCATATAAATAAAACCAACAAAATTAAAATTTTTAAAAAAATTGATGCATCAAAACTAATCTTGTTGATTGAAAGATAAGACAATAAGATAGTGACAAACACGCTTGTCGATACGATAAAATTAATATTAAGCAATACGTTGAAGTTGCTCAGGTAACTACTTTCATTTGAATTGAATTTTAAAAACGAATTGTTCAAATATATTTGAAGAAAGTATTTAAATTTTGAATTATTTAATGTTTTAGTAATTGCAATTAGCAAAATGTTCATTAAAATAATAATTGTAAACCCATCAAATAATATATAGTCTCTTACCATTATTGCTAAATTAAGAAGAATATTATACAAAAATAATCTACTAAATAACTATTTTTACTAAAATTATATAATAATGAAGGATGTTTTAATTATAATTCCAACGTATAATGAAATTGAAAACATTGAAAATATAATTATTTCAACATTTCAATTATATCCTGACATTAGCATACTAATTGTTGATGATAATTCTCCAGATTTAACATATAAGAAAGTTCAAGAATTAGAATTAAAATTTAGCAAACAATTATTTTTATTAAAAAGATTAAAAAAAGACGGCTTAGGTACAGCTTATGTGGAAGGATTTAAATGGGCTTTAAAAAATAAATTTAATTATGTTTTTGAAATGGATGCAGACCTATCTCATAACCCAAAAGATATCAAACGAATACTAGAGCCGATGTTGATAAATGATTACGACATGTCAATTGGTTCAAGGTATATAAAAGGAATTAATGTTGTAAACTGGCCTTTAAGCAGGATAATTTTATCATATACAGCTTCAATTTATGTCAGAATAATTACAAAAATGAAAATACAAGATTCAACTTCTGGATATGTGTGCTATAAGAAGACAGTTCTAGAATCTATTAACTTAGATACTATTAAATTTTCCGGCTATGCATTTCAAATAGAAATGAAGTATAAAGCTTATTTAAAAAACTTTAAAATAATTGAAGTGCCAATAATTTTTTCGGACAGAAAATATGGTGTATCAAAACTTAATGGTAGTATAATTTCCGAAGCAATTATTGGAGTATTATCAATGAGGATAAAAAATATATTTAATATCAAATTTTAGATAATGAATCAGATTCTAATAAAAAACGCAAGAATTATTAATGAAGGTAAAATAATCACGTCTGATATTTTTATTGAAGATGAGATTATTCAAGAAATATCTAATTCTATTAGTGTAAAATCATCATCTGTTCAAATTATAGATGCAGAAAATAATTTTGTAATTCCTGGAGTAATTGATGACCAAGTTCATTTTAGAGAACCGGGGCTTACACATAAAGCAGATATTAAATCAGAGTCTAAAGCTGCGGTAGCTGGAGGCGTCACTTCATTTATTGAAATGCCAAACACTAAACCTCAAGCTACTACTTTAGTAGAGTTAGATAGAAAATTTGAAATTGCATCAAAAGACTCTCTTGCAAATTATTCATTTATGTTCGGAGGAACAAATGACAACTTAGACGAAATATTAAAAGTTGATACAAAAAATGTTGCTGGTTTAAAATTATTTTTAGGTTCTTCTACAGGTAATATGTTAGTTGATAACTTAGAAGTTCTAGAAAACATATTCTCTAAAACAGATATGCTTATCTCGGTGCATTGTGAAGATGAGGCGACTATTAAGAGTAATTTAAAAGAATATACTGATAAATATGGGGATGACATACCTATGAAATTTCATCCTTTAATTAGGAGTAGAAAAGCATGTTATATCTCATCTTCTAATGCTATTAAATTAGCAAAAAAAACTGGAGCAAGATTACATGTATTTCATCTTTCAACTGCAGAGGAGACTAAGCTTTTTTCTAATAGAAAGAAGCTAAAAGACAAGAAAATAACTTCTGAGGTCTGTATACATCACTTATGGTTTTCTGATTCTGATTATGCTCAACTTGGATCAAAAATAAAGTGGAATCCAGCAGTTAAAAGTTCATCAGACAGAGATGCTTTGTGGAAGGCTTTACTTGATGATAGAATAGATGTAATAGCAAGTGATCATGCACCACATACCGAGAAGGAAAAACAATCTAATTATTTAAATTGTCCATCGGGAGGTCCACTTGTTCAACATACTCTACCTGCAATGTTAGAAGCACATCACAATAATAAAATTTCACTTGAAAAAATTGTTGAAAAGATGTGTCATAATCCAGCTATACTTTTCCAAATCGAAAAAAGAGGGTTCATTAAAAAAGGTTATTATGCAGATTTAGTTATTTTTAACTTAAATAATCCATGGACTGTAAATAAAGATAACATATTGTACAAATGTGGTTGGTCACCCTTTGAAGGGAAATCATTTAAGTCTAGAATTTCACATACAATTGTAAATGGAAAGCTAATATATAATAACTCTCGATTTGTTAATACTACTCGTGGTAAAAGACTGACATTTGAAAGATGAGAAAATTAAATTTTATATTTATAATCTTTTTTTTATTGAACTGTACAAATAACAGCTTAGTTAAAAAACCTTCTCAACCAAAGAATTTGATTTCTAAAGAAAAAATGGTTGATATTATTTACGACATGACACTTATCAGTGTTGCTAAAGGAGTTAATAAAAAAATTCTTGAAAACAACGGGATTATTCCCGAGCAATATATTTTTAATAAACACTCAATTGACAGTACGATATTTGCGGAAAACAATGAGTATTACTCTTTTGATTTAAAAATATATCAATCAATTTTTGATGCTGTTAAAATCAAATTGGAACACAATAAAAAAATCATTAATGATAGTTTAGGTATAATGAAAAAGCTATCAGGAGAGTTGAGTAAAAAACTAATTAAAGAAAGTAAATTAAATAAAATATTAATTGATACCATTAAAATTGACAGCATCACTAAAATTAAATTAATTAATACAAATTAGTATTGCATATTTTTAGTTATTTTGTTAAATAAAAACAACTTATAAATGATGAAGAATTTTATAGATGAAATTAGATGGAGAGGAATGATTCACGATGAGATACCTGGAATTGATGATCATTTAAGTAATTCATCTAGGGTTTCATACATTGGGTTTGACCCAACCTCTGATTCTCTTCATATCGGAAGTTTAGTTCCTATAATGCTGCTTGCCCATTTTCAAAGATCAGGGCATAAACCAATTGCTTTAATCGGTGGTGCAACAGGAATGATTGGAGACCCTTCTGGTAAATCTGCTGAAAGAAACTTACTAGACGAAAAAATATTGCTTAAGAACCAAATAGCTATAAAAAAACAATTATCTCAGTTTTTAAATTTCGATTCAAAAATTCAAAATTCAGCCTTAATACTAAACAATCTTGAATGGATGAAAAATTTCTCTTTATTAGAATTTATTCGTGATGTTGGTAAACACATTTCTGTAAATTATATGATGTCTAAAGATTCTGTAAAAAATAGAATTTCATCTGAATCTTCAAATGGGATGAGTTTTACTGAATTTACTTATCAACTGGTCCAAGGTTATGATTTCCTGCATTTATATAAAAGTCATGATTGCACTATTCAAATGGGAGGTAGTGATCAATGGGGCAACATCACAACTGGAACAGAGTTAATAAGAAGAATTTCTTCTGGCAAGGGATATGCCTTAACATGCCCTTTAATTACTAAATCTGATGGCACTAAATTTGGTAAAACAGAAGGTGGTAATATTTGGTTAGATTCAAATAAAACTTCAGTATATAAATTCTACCAATATTGGTTAAATACTAGTGATTTAGATGCTGAAAAGTATATAAAAATATTTACATTTCTTTCTGAAAAAGAGATTACAGATTTTATATTAATACACAGAGCGGAGCCACACAAAAGGCTGATTCAAAAGACTTTAGCTAGAGAAATTACAACAATTGTTCATTCGGTTGAATCGTTTAGTCAAGTAGAACTAGCTTCAACTATATTGTATAGTAAGAGCTTTAAAAGAGACATTGAATTAATTGATGAAAATACCTTTTTAGATATATTTGAAGGTGTTCCGTTAGTTGAATTGCCTAAAGATAATTTAATTACAGGTGTTGATATGATTTCTGCTTTATCATCCAAAACAGGGTTTTTAAAATCTAACTCTGAGGCAAGAAGATCACTAAAGGAAAATTCTATTTCAATTAATAAATCTAAAATTAAAGAAGAATATTTAATTGATACTAAAGACTTGATTAATGATAAATACGTGATAATTAATAAAGGAAAAAGGAATACTTATATAATAAAATTTATATAAGTATTATACTAGTAGATTGCACCCACGAATATCAGAATTGTCAAATCTACCTAGTATTTCAAAATTATTTTCATTATTTTTTTTACCTAAATCTTCAGTTGCTATAAAAGAACATGAATTAATGTTTGCTAAGTCTATTACATTAACTCCACCAGTTATTCCATTTTTTTTGAAAGATAAAGCATCTTGGGGCTCTCTTATGTGTATCTTCATCCACGGAGGGCATTGAAAAATGCCATTATTAGTTGAATATGCTTGGGAAAGTAGCTCCGTCATGCCATATTCACTGCAAATTAGATCTGTACCAAACCCATTTATTAGTTTTGTATGAAGTTCATTTCTTATCATTTCCTTTCTTCTTCCTTTCATCCCTCCAGTTTCAACTATGGTAAGGTTAGGTAATTTAAAATTAAATTTTTCGATTAAATTTAATAATGCGAATGTAACTCCTATTAATATGACTTTCTCTTTTTTTAATTCAATTAATTTGTCTTTTAATTCGATATAGTTATCTAGATAAAATCCACTATTTTTTCTATTTGTTTTTTTAATTAATTTATCTGCCATATATATTAAAGAAGAATTTTTATTTTCTAAATACGATGGCAATAATGCTAAAATGGTAAATTCTTTGATGTCTCCAAAAAAATATTTAAAGGAGTTTTCGAAGCTTGATTCATAAAGTTTTAAATCAGTTATATAATGTGTGCTTAAATTAGTATTAGTTGTTCCGCTACTAATAAATTTTTTTTCTATTGATTGATTAGAGCTTAAAACTGTATGAGACTTAAAAAATTTAATTGGTAAAAAAGGAATTTGATTTGAATTAGTTATATCTGAGGGATTCTTGTTTATTAAATCACAAAATGACCTATAAATTTTATTATTATCAAATTGATATTTAAATATTTTCACTGCCATTGATTCAAAGTCATCAATAGTTTTAATTTTAAAAATACTCTCATAATTTATCATATATTCAAAAGTATTTAAAATATAAAATATTAACATAAGAATTGACACTTATTTAATAATTTGTTATTGTTAACATAACGTTATCAATTAATAATTTGAATTTCATATGACTTTACTTTATATATTTGTGAAAAACAAATGCTTTGAATATAAACTATAAAATACTACTTGTTGACGATGAGCCAGATATATTAGAAATTATATCATATTCACTAGAAAATGAAGGTTATAGTGTTTATAAGGCAAAGAATGGACTTCAGGCTATTGAAATTGCAAAAAAAGTAACACCAGATCTAATTATTATGGATTTAATGATGCCAGAAATGAATGGAGTTGAAGCGTGTGAACAAATTAGAAAATCAACAAAATTAAATAATGTAATCATTACTTTCTTATCTGCTAGATCAGAAGATTTTTCTCAAATTGCTGGTTTTGATGCTGGTGCAGATGATTATATAACTAAACCTATCAGGCCGAAAGTGTTATTAAGTAAGATTAAAGCTCTATTGAGAAGAAACAAATCTGATATTGATGCTCCAGTAATTCAGATTAATGATTTAATTATAGATAGATCAAGATATTTAGTTAATCTAAAAGGAATTGAAATTTCATTACCTAGAAAGGAATTTGAATTGTTATATTTGTTGACATCAAGTCCTAACACTGTTTTTACAAGGAGTAAGATTTTAGATGCTGTTTGGGGTACGGACGTTATTGTAGGAGATCGAACTATTGACGTGCATATCAGAAAATTACGAGAAAAAATCGGAGACTCATCGTTTAAAACTATTAAAGGAGTTGGGTATAAGTTTGTAAGCTAATGTCCTTTAAATTTAAAAAATCTTATTCATTTGCATTTAAGTCATCAATTGCAATTTCTTTAATTATAACATTTATAGTTAGCCTTTTTTATTACTCTAATTTTTTATTAGAAGACCTTTTGATTGAACTTATATGTCTGTCTGTTTTGATTTTTTTAACATCTTTCTTTATAATTCAATCTAGAATTGAAACTTTTATTTATTTAAAAATAAAAAATCTGTATAAAGAATTAAATCTTCTTGATTCAATTTCATTGTCTAAATCTAATGTTACTACAGACATGAATTCGTTAATGAAAAATATTAATGAATTCAGCAGAGATAAAAAATTAGAAATTGAAACTTTAAAAATTAGAGAGGAATTTAGAAAAGAATTCATTGGTAATGTAGCGCACGAATTGAAAACTCCAATTTTTACAATTCAAGGTTATATTGAAAATTTAATAGATGGCGCTATAACCGATGAAGATGTTAGAGATAAGTTTTTAAATAGAGCGAAAATTAGTGTAGAAAGATTGATTTATATTATCAAGGATTTAGATATGATAACTAAGTTTGAATCAGGAACTCTAAATTTAGAGTTAGATGCATTTGATATAAATGAACTTGTACAAGATGTTTACGAACAACTAGAAATTCAAGCTCAAAAAAAAGAAATCAAATTAATATTTAACAAAAATTATCCTGAATCTATATTTGTTAATGGAGATAAAGACAAGATAGAGCAAGTAGTTACAAACCTTGTAATCAATTCAATTAAATATGGAACAGATAAAGGTACAACAGAAGTTAGCTTTGAGAGTTTAACAAATGATAAATTAATAGTTAGAATTACTGATAATGGAGACGGTATTTTGAAAGAACACCTGTCACGACTTTTCGAAAGATTTTACAGGGTTGATCAAAGTGGTTCTAGAAAAGAAGGTGGCTCTGGTCTAGGACTTTCAATCGTAAAGCACATAATTGATGCGCATAATGAAAACATATATATTGAATCTGAGCTTGGGATTGGAAGTGAGTTCTCATTTACTTTATCTAAATATATAAATTAGTCACCTTTATTTTCTTATTAAGAATTTATTATTATTTCTTTACATAAAATTTTAGATTTTGGGTAGTAAAAACAAATTAAAAAAATTCAGGGATAACGATACGTTTAATAATGTATTTCAGCCAAGTAGAGATGATTTATTATCTGATTCGTTTGAGTTTAAAGGAAAATGGTCGGAGAGTATTTTCAATAATAATAATCCAATTGTTTTAGAATTAGGTTGTGGTAAAGGTGAGTATTCAGTAGAGCTTGCAAAAAAAAACCCTAATATTAATTTTATTGGGATTGATATAAAAGGTGCTAGGTTTTGGAGAGGCGCAAAAACAGCAACTGAGAGTAATATTAATAATGTTAAATTTATTAGAGCTCAAATTGAGCTTGTTGAATTTCTTTTTGATAAAAATGAAGTATCTGAAATTTGGATTACATTTCCAGACCCTCAAATCACATACAAAAGAACAAAACACAGATTAACAAATCTAGATTTTTTAAAAAAATACAAAATAATTCTACAGAAAAATGGTTTTATCAATCTAAAAACTGATAGTGAATTCCTACATGGCTATACTTTAGGTGTTTTACAGGCTATGGTAGGGCCTGAAATCCTGTATTCTAATCACGATATTTATAAAAGAGAGGGTAGTCCAGAAGAAGTAACTGAAATAAAAACTCATTATGAATCGTTATTTTTAAAAGAAGATAAACCTATTACATATATTAAATTTAAAATCTAATATTTTGGAGTCAAATGAAGATAATTTTTTCGAAAAGGTTTATAATGTAGTTAGATTAATACCTTATGGAAGAGTTACAAACTACGGCTCTATTGCTAAGTATTTAGGATCTCCACAGAGCTCAAGAGCTGTTGGTTATGCGATGAATTCTTCACATAACAAATCAGACATTCCAGCTCATCGAGTAGTAAACAGGGTGGGTCTTTTAACTGGAAAGCATCATTTTTTTGGCTCTAATTTAATGAAAAAACTTCTTGAGAGTGAGGATGTTATAATTATTAATAATCAAGTGCACAATTTTGATGCTTTGTACTGGGATCCATGCATTGAACTATAATTCTAATACATTTATTAAAATCAAGTTTTCGCACTATATTTGCATAAAGAACAATAGAATTTGAAAATAAGTAAAAACGAAATACTCAAAAAACTACAAGAAGCAAAAATCGAAAACTGTGTTTTTGTTAATCTTGTTAACTTTTCTGATGAAATTATCTTAGATGTAAATATTTCAAATCCAACTTTACAAGCAAAGAAAAAAGCTGAATTGGAGATAAATACCTTTTTTGTATCAAAGTTAAATTCTAACTATAAAGTTAAGATTAATTTTAAGTCAATTTCAACTGTTAAAGAGGCTAAAAAAATAGAGTCTAAAAAAATAACAGGCATTAAAAATATTATTGCAGTTGCATCTGGAAAAGGTGGTGTTGGTAAGTCTACAGTTACTTCTAATTTATCTGTTTCACTTGCAAAAATGGGATTTAAAGTCGGACTTTTAGATGCGGATATATATGGACCATCCATACCAATTATGTTTGATATAGTAGATGAAAGACCTAAGTCGGTAATAATTGAGGGTAAAAGTAAAATGGAGCCTGTAATGAATTATGGAGTTAAGGTTCTATCTATAGGTTTTTTTACAAAACCTGATCAGGCTGTCATATGGAGGGGCCCAATGGCTTCAAAGGCTTTAAATCAGATGATTTTTGATGCCAACTGGGGGGAATTAGACTTTCTGTTAATTGACTTACCACCAGGAACTGGAGACATTCACTTAAGTATATTACAGGCATTACCTATTACAGGTGCTGTAATTGTTAGTACCCCTCAAAATGTTGCATTAGCTGATGCGAAAAAAGGTGTAGCTATGTTTAAGCAAGAAGTAATCAATGTCCCAGTTTTAGGTATTATTGAAAACATGTCTTATTTTACACCTGAAGAATTACCAGATAATAAATATTATTTATTTGGAAAAGATGGAGCAAAAAACTTAGCGGTTGATCTAGAAGTGCCTTTTTTAGGTAATATTCCTATTGTTCAAAGTGTTAGAGAAGCTGGAGATTTCGGTAGGCCTGTTGCAATGCAAGAGGATACAATCGTAAGTAAAGATTTTAAACTAATTACACAGAATGTTGTATCTGAAGTTGTGAAAAGGAATAAGAACCTTCCAATAACAGAAGCAATTAAAATCACAACCATGGCAGGTTGTTCAGCAGTTAATAAATAAATAAATTAAAATGTCTGATAATATTAAAGAAAAAGTTGAAAATGCCTTAGACGAAATAAGACCGTTTCTTCAAAGAGACGGGGGTGACATATCACTACTTGAAATTAATGCTAACACAGTTACTGTTAGACTTGAAGGAGCATGCTCTACTTGTAGTATTAACCAAATGACGCTAAAGTCGGGTGTTGAAATGACTATAAAAAAACATGCCCCAGAAATTGAAAATGTTATTAATATTGAATCATAAATGATAAAGTCTGATATTTTAATTATTGGTGCAGGACCTGTAGGTTTATTTGCTGTTTTCGAGGCAGGGTTATTAAAAATGAAATGTCATTTAATTGATATTTTACCAAAGCCAGGAGGTCAATGTTCTGAAATTTACCCAAAAAAACCTATTTATGATATTCCAGCTTATCCCGAAATACTGGCTGATGGTTTAATAGATAAGCTTATGGACCAGTGCTCTCAATTTCAACCTGGCTTCACATTAGGTGAGAGAGCTATGACTATTGACAAACAAGATGATGATTCTTTTTTAGTTATAACAGACAAGTACACAAAGCATAGTGCTCGAATAGTTGTGATCGCTGGAGGTTTAGGTAGTTTTGAACCCAGAAAACCACTTATTAAAAATGTTGATAGATTTGAAGGGTTTGGTCTAGAATACTTTATTAAAGAGCCTAATTTATTTAGAGATAAAAAGGTTGTGATCGCTGGAGGAGGTGATTCTGCACTAGACTGGACAATTGTTTTAAGTGAAATTGCGTCTGAAGTTACTTTAATTCATAGAAGAAGTGAATTTAGAGGTGCTCTAGACTCAGTAGATAAAGTTCAGCAGTTAAAAAACTTGAATAAAATTAATATTATCACTCCAGCAGAAGTTGTTAGTCTAAATGGAAAAGTTAACTTAGAATCAATTACAATAAAATCATCTGATAATTCTGAAACTGATATTCAGACAGATTACTTTGTCCCTCTTTTTGGTCTTTCTCCTAAATTAGGCCCTATTTCTAATTGGGGTTTGGAAATTGAAAAAAACGCAATTAAAGTAAATAACTCATTAGATTACCAAACTAACATTCCTGGAATTTATGCTATTGGAGATGTCAACACCTATCCAGGGAAGCTTAAGTTAATATTATGCGGATTCCATGAAGCTGCTTTAATGTGTCAATCTGCATTTAAGATCTTAAATCCAAATAAAAAATTCTTATTAAAATATACTACAGTTTCTGGAGTAGAAGGTTTTGATGGATCACATAAAAAAGCTCCAAAATCTGTTATTAAAACTATCTCATAGTGAATGAAAATGACATAAATATAGTTATTACTGATAGGGAAGGTGTTATACATGATGTGATAGCTCCGACTGATATGTCAATAAATTTAATGGAATTAATAAAAATTCATGAACTTGAAAATGATGGCACTATTGGAATATGTGGAGGTATGAATATGTGTGCTTCTTGCCAATGTTATATTGAGTCTCAACACAATATAATACCTAAATCCGACGATGAGGAAGCTATGTTGTCGGAAGCTCTTTATTTGCAATCTAATAGTAGGTTAGCTTGTCAAATCCCAATCACTATAGATTTAGATAATCTAAAAATAAAAATAGCACCGGAGAGCTAATCTAATAATTTTTCTAGAGCAACCGGAAAAATCCTTTCTACAAATTTTTTATAAGCTAGTTCAGAGGGATGTAAATTATCACTTGCAACAAGTCCAGGATTAACTAATCCTAGCCTTGTAATATCGGTAATATTAATAAAACTAATTTGATTTTCTATACAATAATTTTCTGCAAAATTATTGTACAAGTCAATCTCTTCACTGGTTAAACTTGGATTAGGTCCTGATTGTCCAAAAGGGGTATATGCGTAATCTGGTATTGATATAACTATTAGGTTGTTACTACTTTGAGATTTTGTTAGACTTATGGCTTTATTTACTAGCTCAGGAAATTCATTTTCATACAGTTCGAATGGTCTATTTTGGTACTGATTATTAACCCCAATTAATAAGGTAACTATATCATTATTTTGAAAAATATTATCCGGACTGTCATTCTCAATTACAGGGTCAATACTATTAATTAATGCAGTTGTTGTCCAGCCTGTAACCGCAATAATTTCAACATTTACTGTATCTATGCTTAACTCGATTTGAAGTGAATCTTTTAATTGAACAGGAAAGTTACATTCATCGCAAACACTTTGACCAATAGTGTAACTATCTCCTAAGGAGAGTATTTTGTAATTAGTTGGAAAAATACCCATATCTTCTGCGTCTTGAAAAATATCACAACTATATACACTAATAATAATAATATATGTGATTATTATTTTCATTTAAACTAAAACTTTTTTGTCTACAATAATATTTTCAATTGAATTCCATAATTCAATCCTTTTTTTTAGTGATTCTACAGATACTTCTTCAATTTCTTTCCATTTTTCTAGATCATTTTCTGCTAATTCTACGACCATTTCTAGAGCCATAGGTCCATGTTCATCTTCATCTAATTCAATATGTCTTTCAAAGTAGTAAATCAATTTTGAAATATCTTGCTCAGGAAAATTCTGTTGAAAGTTTTTTAAAATTGCTGTAAACATACTCGGAATTAGATTTTCTCTACCAAATGTAAAAGCTGCTGCAACTTTATGAGGTTTTCCTTCTTCGATTATCTTAAAGGTGAATTCTAAAAAATCTTTAACCTCTTTTGGAATCTTTGAAGAATTAATTGTGTTAAAAATATCTTCATCCTTTAATTTAGTCAAGAATAGATCTATATCATTGGTATCTGCTCCAAAACTTTCGATAGCTTCTAAATATAGCTCGTAATGACTTTTTCTTTGGCCAATTTGATTAATATCTGTTTCTTCAGCAAGAACAATTTCATTAATTAAATATGCTGTTTGGGAATTATTATTTGGCAACCAAGGAGTTGATGTACATGTTAATTTTCTTTGTAGAGACTTTAATAATGACATAAAATCCCATACTGCAAAAACATGAATTTGAACAAAAGTCCTTAAGTCTTGGATTGTTTTAATATTTGAATATAAATTATGATTTAGTAATTCTTCTCTATAATGTAGAATTGAATTGTTGATTTTTTCAACTGTCATATGTTTTATTTAAATGCATTTAAACCTGTAATATCTAATCCAGTAATAAGTAAATGAATATCATGCGTCCCTTCATACGTTATAACACTTTCTAAATTCATCATGTGTCTCATTATAGAATATTCACCTGAGATTCCCATACCACCTAAAATTTGCCTTGAATCTCTTGCAATTTTAATTGCCATTTCCACATTATTTCTTTTTGCCATTGAGATTTGAGCAGTTGTAGCTTTTCCTTGATTTTTTAAATTACCTAACCTCCAAGCTAACAATTGAGCCTTAGTGATTTCAGTTACCATTTCAGCTAATTTCTTTTGTTGTAATTGGAAGCCACCTATTGGTTTGCCAAATTGTATCCTCTCTTTAGAGTACCTTAATGCCGTATCATAACAGTCCATTGCGGCTCCTATTGCCCCCCAAGCAATTCCGTACCTTGCAGAATCTAAACAGCCTAATGGAGCGCCAAGTCCAGATTTATTAGGTAAAATATTTTCCTTTGGTACCTTCACATTATCAAAAATTAATTCACCCGTAGAGCTTGCTCTTAGAGACCACTTATTGTGTGTTTCTGGTGTTGTAAAACCTTCCATTCCTCTCTCAACAATTAGCCCGTGTATTCTGCCTTCTTCATTTTTGGCCCAAACAATTGCTACCTGAGCAATTGGAGAGTTTGAAATCCACATTTTAGCTCCGTTAAGCAAATAATGGTCTCCTTTGTCTTTAAAATTTGTAACCATCCCAGATGGATTAGATCCGTGGTCAGGTTCAGTTAACCCAAAACAGCCCATCCATTCGCCAGAGGCAAGTTTTGGTAAAAATTTCATTCTTTGTTCTTCATTTCCATATTTCCATATTGGAAACATAACTAATGAGGACTGAACTGAGGCAGTCGACCTAACGCCTGAATCACCTCTTTCAATTTCTTGCATAATTAAACCATAGGATATATAGTCAAGTCCAGCTCCACCGTATTCTTCTGGTATATAAGGCCCAAAAGCTCCGATATTTGCTAAACCACTTACAATTTGTGTAGGGAACTCAGCATTTTGTGCGTATTCTTCAATTATTGGACTAACGTCTCTTTTTACCCATTCTCTTGCTGCATCACGCACTAACAAATGTTCTTCTGATAGTAATTCATCTAAATTATAATAGTCAGGTGCTTCAAATAAATCTGGTTTCATAGAATGATATTTTTATGTTATACAAAAATAAACAAAGCTTGTTAATTTATAGTATTTGTCATAAAAAAAAGAAATTTATTATTAAGTCTAAGAATTTAATAATTCTGACAATAAATGATGAAAATGGTGAACCCCTTTTTCTTTTGTTGCTGAATATCTGCCAGATTTATAAAAGCGTGAATTAATTCCTTTCTGAACATTTTGTACCACATACTCATCTTCCTTTTCAACTTTTTCTAAATTACTACCAGCCCCTTGATTTAGTTTTGTTTTATCGAACACATAAGACCTGAATTCAATTTCTGTCAATTTTAAATCAACTGGTTTAACGATGTTTATTGATAAGCCCCAGGGATAAAAATTAAACATCATATTGGGAAATATCCAGAAGTAATATGCTGCAATATTTTTACCATAATCTATATGATTCTTTGGAAAAATAAAGCAATCTTCTTTTTTATTACTATATCCAATTTGTAGGTTACAATTATTATAAATTTCAGTTTCATAGCTATTATAATCTAATATTTCATTTAGATCTTTATGAACAAAGGGTACATGGAAGCCTTCTAAGTAATTGTCACAATATAATGCCCAGTGTGCATTTATTTTAAAATCTTGAGATAATGAAGGGTCAAACTTTGATTTGTCTAGAGGCAAAAATCCAATTCTGTTATTCATAGTATTAATCACCTCTTCAATATCAAAGATTGGATTTAATCCAACAAAAAGCAACTTGTTCCAATTTTTTATTGAAAAATTCTGAAGATTATCGCATTTTCGTGGAAAATTTTTGGTCTCTTCAAAATCAGGCATAAATTCAAATTCCCCATCATTTTTAAACCTTCTTCCGTGGTACATGCATCTGATTTTTGATGACTTACAATCTTCTAGAATTAATAAATTTCCTCTGTGGGTACAGACATTTGACAAGCATCTAATGTTATTATTAGATACTTTAGATAATAATAAAGGCTCATCTAAATAACCTTCTAACAATACAAAAGGGTGGAGTGAATTAGTTTCTTTAATCAAATTCTCATCTCCAATCCAATGCCAAGTTTTTAGAAACACATTTTCTTTAATTAGCTCAAATAATTCTGGGTTCTTATAAAAGCTTGAAGGCAAAGTCTCTGCTTTACTTATATCTGAATTGATTTTAAATTTTAAATTCATTTATAATTGAATATATATACAAGCAAGTTAATTTTTTTTTATGAATTTATGTATAAATCTATCAAGCCCTCCGGAGTTTTTACAATTATTTCTGACTTTAATCTATCAACTTTTATTATAAATTCGTCATGAACTGGAATTAGCACATCTCCTTTTGTATTGTTAATCACAAAAAGATCTTGAGCATTGTTCTCTCTTATACTTATAACTTTCCCAAGCTCTCCAAACTTTTCATCTACAATTAAAAAATTAATCACCTCATGATAGTAAAATTTATTACCCGTCAATATTGGTAGGTGGCTTAGAGGTAAATACACATCACAATTGATTATTATATCAGTATCATTTTCGCAATTTACTCCTTCAAACTTTACCCTTAGAACATTTTCTTTGTGAATTCTAATAATTTCAATTTTGTACGTATTTAATTTATCGTTATGATAAATAAATAAAGTTTTAATTTTTTTATAAATATCCGTTTGATCAGAATCAATTTTGATTAGTAGTTCACCTTTAAAACTATACTTTTTAGTAATTTTCCCTAAATAATAATAATCTTTCATATAAAAAAACCTGTTAATTTTAGTTAACAGGTTGTAAATGTATTAAATGTTTTTTGGAATATATTATTTTTCTTCAGCAGCAGGAGCTTTTTCAGCAACAGGAGCTTTTTCAGCAACAGGAGCTTTTTCAGCAACAGGAGCTTCTTCAGCAACAGGAGCTTCTTCAGCAACAGGAGCTTCTTCAGCAGCAGCAGCTTGAATAGCAGCTACTTGCGCTTCAGATCTAGCATTGTTAACTAATTTTTCTGCCTCTAATTCTTTAGCTTTTACATTAGCTTCTTCCTTTTCAAGGGAACTTATTTTTGAATCTATTTTAGATCCTTTCTCTTCTAACCAAGTAGTTAATTTTGCTTCAGCCTCTTCTGTAGTAAGTGCCCCTTTAGAGACTCCACCTAACAAATGATGTTTAAGCATAGCACCTTTATATGATAAAATATTTCTAGCTGTATCAGTAGGTTGAGCTCCATTTTGAAGCCACTTTACCGAACTGTCTATGTTTAATTCAATTAATGGTGGGTTAATATTAGGGTTGTAACTACCTAATTTTTCTAAATACTTACCGTCTCTTTTTGATCTAGTGTCGGCTGCAACAATCCAATAGTAAGGTTTTCCTTTCTTTCCGTGTCTTTGTAATCTAATTTTTACTGGCATAATAATTAATTTATGGGGTTCTCGACCTCCGTTATTAATGAGACCGCAAATATAATAATATTTTCCAATTCTAATTAAATCTTTTGTTTTTTTGTTTTACTTTTATATAAATATTTAATATTTATGAAAAAATTCGCTTATATATTGTCCGTTTTTCTGATAATCTCTAGCTGTACGTCAGAAATTGAATACAGAATTCCAGCTTTTCAAGCAACTATTAATGGTGCTAAGTCATGGGATGCAGTAGATTTTAATGTTACAACTAATGCATTAGGTGAAGGTATAATTACAGGCAGTGAATTTAATTCATCAATTAGCTTAAGGTTTCCTTCAGTTAATATTGGCGTTTATGACTTTAGAGAAAATATTCTTGGAGAAGCTACTTATCAAGACACAATTCAATATTCTACTTTAAATGATGGAATTGCAAGTATTGCTTATTTTAGTGATGGTGAAATATCTATTAATGAAATAACAGAAGATTCTAAAATCAGTGGAACTTTTACTTTTAACGCATACGACTCATCTGGTCAGTCAACTGTTAATGTTTCTCAAGGAATTTTTTACCGACTACCTTTAATTCAAACAACAGATTAATTAATGTATTTAATATTTGATACAGAAACTACAGGTTTACCTAAAAAATGGAACGCCCCTATATCAGATATAAATAATTGGCCACGCTGCGTTCAATTAGCTTGGCAGATACACGATAATTTAGGTAATTGCATTGAGAGTAAGGATTTTTTAATTAAACCAGACGGATATAATATTCCTTATGATTCTCAAAAGATTCATGGAATTTCTACAGAATTAGCTGAAAGAGATGGGCACGATTTACTTGAGGTTTTAACTCAATTTAATGAAGCTGTTAAAAATTCAAAATTTATTATTGGTCACAACGTTAAGTTTGATTTAAATATAATGGGTTGCGAGTTTTATAGACTAAAGATTAAAAATAATTTAGAAGTTTCTAAAATCCTGGACACTTGTTATGAGAAAACTGCAACTTTGTGTGAAATACCTGGTGGTAGGGGTGGAAAATATAAATTCCCTACTCTAACTGAATTACACTCCTATTTATTTTCAACATCATTTGCAGATGCACATAATGCAACAGCTGATGTTGAAGCAACTACTAGATGTTTTTTAGAACTAATTAGAATTGAAAATTATTCTCTACAAGAATTAGAACAAACAGGGACATATTTTTTAGATTTTAAAAAACAAAATACATCATTAATTCAGCCAATCGGAATTAATCATGTTAATCTAAAAAAGAAATCAGCTTTATTACTAGAAAAATCAAACAAGAACAATCTAGGTTCTGGTCAGGATAACTTCAAAGTATCAAAAGAGCTTTTAAATTCAAATTTTGCCCACCTACATAATCATTCTCAATTCTCCGTTCTTCAATCTACCATAAGTATTAAGGAGTTGATAAAAACCACCTCAAAACATAACATGCCAGCCGTTGCATTAACTGATCATGCTAATATGATGGGGTCTTTTAGATTTGTTAATGAAGTTAATAGATATAATGAACAGATTGTAATTGACAATTCTGAACTTTCAGAAGATGAAAGTGACCAAAAAAAATCAACAATAAAACCCATACTTGGTTGTGAGTTTTTTGTTTGCGAAGACCATTTAAACAAGTCTTATAAAGATTATGGCTATCAGATAGTTCTATTGGCTAAAAACAAAAATGGTTATCAAAACCTAGCTAAGTTATCATCTATAGCCTATACTAAAGGTTTTTACTACGTCCCTAGAATTGATAAAAATTTAATTTTAGAATATAAAAAAGATATTATTGTTTTAAGTGGAAATCTATACGGAGAGATTCCAAGTAAAATACTTAATATAGGTGAAAAACAAGCAGAAGAGTCTTTAGTATGGTGGAAAAATAATTTTGGAAGTGATTTTTATCTTGAAATAATGAACCATAATCAAGAAGACGAAAAAGTTGTTAATGAGGTAATTAAGAAGTTTTCGAAAAATCATGAAGTAAAATTAATTGCAACAAATAATAATTATTACAGCGAGAAACAAGATGCAAATGCACATGATATATTACTGTGTGTAAAAGATGGAGAAAAACAATCAACTCCAATAGGTAGAGGAAGAGGTTTTCGATACGGATTACCTAACCATGAGTATTACTATAAATCTTCAGATGAAATGAAGTCTCTTTTTGCAGACTGTTCTGAGTCTATAACTAATATCCAAGAAATTATTGATAAAACAGAAGCTTATACATTGGCACGAGATGTTTTGCTTCCTAAATTTGAAATTCCTAGTGAATTTGAAGATTTTAATGATTTAGATGATTTAGGTAAACGAGGTGAAAATAATTATTTAAGACATTTAACTTATGAAGGGGCTAAAAAAAGATACTCGAAATTAACAGAAGAACTGATAGAGCGCCTTGATTTTGAGCTAGCTACTATTGAAAAAACCGGATATCCGGGTTATTTTCTAATTGTAGAAGACTTTATACGAGAAGCAAGAAATATGGATGTGTCCGTAGGTCCTGGAAGAGGATCAGCTGCTGGTTCAGTTGTAGCATATTGTTTATGGATAACAAATATTGACCCTATTAAATACGATTTACTTTTCGAAAGATTTTTAAATCCAGACAGGGTAAGTATGCCTGATATTGATATTGACTTTGATGATGAGGGTAGAGGCAAAGTAATGGATTATGTGATAGATAAATATGGGGATACTCAAGTTGCTCAAATTATCACCTATGGTACTATGGCAGCAAAATCTGCTATTAGAGATACAGCAAGAGTGTTAGATTTGCCATTAAATGATGCGGATAGATTAGCTAAGCTAGTTCCAAATATGTCCAAATTAAAAACAATATTTGAGACAGATGCAAATAAACTAAGGGGAGAGTTCAGACCTGAAGATTTAGATAAGGTAAATCAACTTTTAAATATATCTCAAGGAGATGATTTAGAAGCTGAAACTATTACTCAAGCAAGAATTCTTGAAGGTTCTGTAAGGAATGTAGGGACTCACGCTTGTGGTGTAATTATAACCCCAGATGACATTACGAATTTTGTTCCTGTAGCTACCGCTAAAGACTCTAATCTTTACGTAACTCAATTTGATAACTCAGTAGTCGAACAAGCTGGTTTATTAAAAATGGATTTTTTAGGTTTAAAGACATTATCTCTTATCAAAAGTACTGTTAAAATTGTTAAAGCGAAACATAGCGTAACTTTGGATCCTGACAATTTCCCATTAGATGATGAGAAAACGTTTGAACTATTCCAAAAAGGTGAAACAGTAGGCGTATTCCAATACGAATCTGCTGGAATGCAGAAACATTTAAAAGAACTAAAACCAACTGTTTTTGATGATTTAATTGCTATGAATGCGCTTTATCGACCTGGACCAATGGAGTATATCCCAAGTTTTATTAACAGAAAACATGGAGATGAAAAAATAGATTATGATCTGCCAGAAATGGAAGAATATTTAAAAGAAACTTATGGTATAACAGTTTATCAGGAGCAGGTGATGCTATTGTCACAAAAATTAGCTGACTTTACAAAAGGTGAGGCTGACGTGTTGAGAAAAGCAATGGGTAAAAAACAAAAATCCGTTCTAGATAAAATGAAACCTAAGTTCTTGAATCAAGCCTCTAGTAAGGGTTTGAATATAGATAAATTAGAGAAAATATGGAAAGATTGGGAAGCTTTTGCAAGTTATGCATTTAATAAATCTCACTCAACATGTTATGCTTGGATTGCTTACCAAACAGCTTACTTAAAAGCTAACTATCCAGCAGAGTATATGGCAGCAGTACTCTCAAATAACATGAATGATATTAAATCGGTTACTTTTTTCATGGAAGAATGCAAGAGAATGAAGTTGAATGTTTTAGGACCTGATGTTAATGAATCTTATTATAAGTTTTCTGTAAATCAAAAAAATGAAATTAGATTCGGTATGGGAGCAGTAAAAGGCGTAGGTGCTAATGCGGTAGCTACAATTGTCACTAACAGAAAAGAAGATGGAAATTATAATTCAATATTTGATTTAGCTAAGAGAATCGATCTTAGAGCTGCAAATAAAAAAGCTTTTGATAACTTGGCTGCGTCTGGTGCTTTTGACTGTTTTAGCAATGTTCATAGATCTCAATATTTTAATGATGATGGGGATGGAATTACATTTTTAGAAAAAACAATTCGTCACGCTTCAAAATATCAAGAAAATATTAATTCAGCACAGGTTAGTTTATTTGAAAACTCTAGTGAAATACAGTTTGCAGAACCAATAATACCCAGTTGTAATGAATGGGACCCATTAGAAAAGTTAGCTAGAGAAAAAGAAGTTGTAGGGATATATATATCAGGTCACCCGTTGGACGATTTTAAAATAGAAATGAATACTTTTTGTAATTCAAATGTTACTGCTTTCAAGAACATGGAAAATTACATAAATAAAGAATTAGCATTTGGTGGAATTCTTACAGAAGTGGAGCATAGAATCAGTAGGCAAGGTAAAGGCTGGGCTTCGTTCACTATTGAAGACTATTTAGACTCTTATGAGTTTAGAATTTTTGGAGAAGATTATTTGAAATTCAAACATTTTTTAATCATCAATAATTTTCTTTTTATTAAATCATTAATTAAAGAAGGTTGGCAGAACAGAGAAACAGGAAAGAAAAGTGATCCGAGAATACAATTTAATAGTTTTAAATTACTACATGATGTTTTGGATTCATTTGCAAAAAAATTATCAATACAATTAAATCTTAATGAAATTGATAATCATAAGTTAGAGCGATTAAATAATATAATTGATAGCTTTAAAGGCGATCATAGGCTTAATTTCGTAGTTTATGATACTGAAGAGAAAATTAAGTTGGATATGTTAAGTGAAAATAAAAAAGTGAATATTTCGCAGGAATTATTAGATGAATTAGACAAAGAAAAAATTTATTTTAAGTTAAATTAAAAAAAATAAAATGAGATTAATACTAATTTTATACTTGAGCATTAATATTAGTGGATATGGCCAAAAAGCCAGTATGGATAATCCACTTAAAACAATTGATTCCATCACGTTAGACATGAAAGTCAGCAAAGGGTTAATTACAACTTATCAAAATAAAAAAAACGAATTATATTTCGAAATAAGTGAAAGTTTATTGGGAAGAGAGCTTTTAGTTGTAACAAGATTTGCGCAAATTCCTGCAAATTACTCTGGATATTTGAATGCTGGATCAAAGACCGCAGAGCATGTTGTAGAATTCATAAAACAAGGTCAAAAAATTTTATTAAAGGAGGTTAGCTATTCTAATATAGCTGATGATGATGATCCTATTTCAATAAGCGTGTCTGAAAATAACTTCAAACCTATTTTAGCAGCATTTGAAATTAAAAACTCAGATGATAATAGACATTTAATTGATGTTACAAATTATTTCATGGCCGATTCTCCAGGATTTAATATTATCCGATCTAAAGACAAAGAGAATTATAAAATTGGGGGGGTTGATAAAAAAAGAAGTTTTATTGATTCTGCTAAGAGTTTTCCTGAAAATACTGAAATATTACACACACTCACATTTAGTGCTAATAAAGCACCTAGAAATAATCAAACCAAGTCATTTAGCTTTCAAATTAATCATTCTATAATTGCCCTTCCGGATGATCTAATGCAAATAAGATTTGAAGATGAACGAGTAGGTTGGTTCACTACAGAAAAAATCAACTATAGTTCTGGGGAACTAAAATCTGATAACTTCAGTATAATTAGAAGATGGAGGCTAGAACCTTCTGATTTAGATGCTTATAAAAAAGGGGAGTTAGTAAAACCTGTTAAGCCTATTGTTTATTATTTAGATCCAGCCACACCACTTAAGTGGAGAAAATATTTTAAAATGGGTATAGAGGATTGGAACAGTACTTTTGAAAAAGCTGGGTTTAAAAATGCTATAATAGCAAAAGATGCTCCAACAAAAGAAGAAGATCCTAACTTTAGCGCAGAAGATATTAGATATTCAACTGTAAGGTATGTAGCTTCTACAACAAGAAATGCTGTTGGTCCTAGTGTCTCTGATCCAAGAACAGGGGAAATATTAGAGAGTGATATTATTTGGTACCATAACCATTTAAGATCCTATAGAAACAGGTATTTAATTGAAACTGGTGCTGCTAATCCAAAGGCTAGAAGTTTAAATACGCCAGAAGAGGAGATTGGCGAAATGATGCGTCGTGTTATTTCTCACGAAATAGGTCATGCATTAGGTCTTCCTCACAACATGAAAGCAAGCAGTGCATATGCTGTTGACTCTTTAAGGTCTGGAAATTTCACTCAAAAATTTGGAATAGCAACTTCAATTATGGATTATGCTAGATATAATTACGTTGCTCAGCCTGGCGATAAAAACATAAGATTTGTTAGGCAACTTGGACCTTATGATGATTATTCTATTGAGTGGGGTTATAGATATTTTGGTGAAAGTCCTGAAAAAGAAAAAGAAATTCTAAGAGAAATTGTGGACTCTAAATCTCTTGACCCGATTTATATGTTTGGTGGTTATGGTAATGATCCTAATTCACAAACAGAAAATATTGGTAATGACCCAGTTAAAGCTAGTATGTATGGCATTAAAAATCTAAAAATAGTAGCTGAAAATTTAATGAAATGGACATCGAAACCTACGGAAAATTATAATGATTTAAATGAAATTTATGGAGAGCTTATGTCGGTGTACAGAAGATATGTTTATCATGTTCATAATATGATTGGAGGAATTTATAATACACCACATAATTTAAATCAAAAAGGAGTTATAACCTATTTAAATGTAGACATTTCAAATCAAAAAGAAGCTTTAAATTTTCTTGAGACCAATCTTTGGAAAACTCAAAAATGGTTAATGAACAAAGAGGTTGTTTCTCAAATCAAAGGTGAAGGTGTTTTAAATTCCATTCAAGAATTACAAATAAGTGCTTTAAACAAGTTCTTAAATGAAAAAAAATTAAACAGAATGTTATCTGCTCAGAAATCATTGAAAGGCAAAGCCCTTAGTGTTGATCAGCTACTTGATAATTTATTTGAAGTTTTAGTCAAGAAATTATCTCAGCCTGATTTATTTGAGCAAAGATTACAGCTTCATTTTGTTGAGAGAATAAATATTTTAATGAACGAGAAAGAATTAAATCCTACGATTAAGGGACTTTTGTTAAAATTGAAAAATGATTTTCATATACTAGCAAAACGAAAATCAAGATTTTCTAAAGGCAAGATTAAAGCACATTACAACTATTTAAAAAAATTAAGTGAATAGTATATGCTATTTTCATGAAGAAATTATTGATAAAGTGCGTAATATTAAATTAATTTATTCTGCGTTAGAATAATCATGTTTATTTAATTAATTTTGTTGAAAATATTATAATAAATCACACACACACAAAAAAACAAGTATTATGGCTTTAGAAATAACAGATAGTAATTTTGAAGAAACCGTATTAAAGAGTGACAAACCTGTTATGGTAGACTTCTGGGCAGCATGGTGCGGCCCCTGTAGAATGGTTGGTCCAATCATTGATGAAATTAGTAATGAATACGAGAATAAAGCAGTTGTTGGAAAGGTGGATATTGATTCAAACCAGGAATTTGCTTCCAAGTATGGTGTAAGAAATATTCCTACAGTTTTGGTTTTTAACAATGGGGAGCTAGTGGATAGACACGTTGGTGTTGCTCCAAAGGATACTTATGCAACGGCTTTAGATAATCTTATTAAATAGACTTGAAAAACTCTATGCAATTAATCTTTTTTATAAATAATTAATAAAACATAAAAAAAGATTTGTGATATAGAAAATGCAATGTATATTTGCTCGGCATTAAAGCAACGGTCTGGTAGTTCAGTTGGTTAGAATACCTGCCTGTCACGCAGGGGGTCGCCGGTTCGAGCCCGGTCCAGACCGCTATAATAATGTTGTGTTGCTAATAGGCTTTTGGCTTATTAGAGGTTTTTTTAAACCAGTGGAAAGCTTTCCTTTTTCGTTCTCGAAATCGGGATGCTTTTTTATTTTAGCTATAACTTATTGATATATTAATAGCAATTTTGAAGCTTTTTAATAGCACTATTACGTTTTCGTAACCAGGATGTACTATTCTCAGTAGATATTAAATATTGATAACAATAAATTAATAATTTGTCAGTATTAATAATAATTCATCAAAAATACACCTCACAGACACTTTACTATTGTATATGTCTTAAATTTGCATCTCTATTTTATGAATATCTTAATTTCACATCCAATAGAATCAATATTTAATAAAATTCATTAAAAAATAAATTTATGAAAGTATCATTTTTAAGTTTGTGTCTGTTATTAGGAACAATGTTTTCTAATATACAGAGCCAGAGTATTTCTGGAAATGTAAAAGATGCTAATTCAATCCCAATTGCAGGAGTGAACATTAGTGTTGATAACTCTAACAATGGAGCTGTAACTGATTATGATGGAAATTTTTCCATTTCTAATGTAAGTTCAGATTCTAATTTAATCTTCAGTTATTTGGGGTACCAACCATATTCAGTTACTGTTGGTATTCAAACTGATATTTCTGTTGTCATGCAAGAAGACCTAAGTGAATTAGATGAGATAGTGGTAATTGGCTACGGTTCTCAAAAATTGAGTGATATTTCAGGTGCTGTATCAACAGTTAGTTCTAGCGCTATTGAAGCTATTAAACCTGTAAGAATAGAAGATGCATTACAAGGACAGGCTTCTGGTATTAACATAATATCAAGTGGTTCTCCCGGATCCAAACCTACTGTATTAATAAGAGGAATTACTTCATATGCAGGAAACTCTCCACTTGTAGTAATTGATGGTGTATCACAATCTATCGATGATTTAAATTCATTAAACCCAAGTGATATAAAATCTGTAAATGTTTTAAAAGATGCCGCTTTGGCATCTATATATGGTGTTAAAGGTGGTAGTGGTGTAATCGTTGTTACAACTAAATCTGGTGAAAGAAACTCAGAGACATCTTTTAACTTTAGTACATCTGTTGGAAATCAATCTGTAGTTAAAATGATAGACGTTTTAAATGCTAGTGAATACGCTGGTATTTTAAATGAGGCAAGTATGGCCGCTGGTGAAGGATTAATATACCCTAACTTATCAGGTATTGGAAAGGGTACAAACTGGCAAGAGCAAATTATAAATGATGCTGCAATAGTGAATCATTCGATTACAGCTTCTGGTGGTAGTGATAAAACATCTTTCTATGTGTCAGCTGGATACTTAGGGCAAGATGGAGTAGTCGGACCATCTGATAAATCTTTTTTCAATAGAACTAACTTTACATCCAATATCAATACTGATTTAACTAAAAAAACCAAATTAATAATAAATACAAATTATACTAATATCAAAGGGAAAGGTCTTCCTGAAAATGGAATAAATAGTGTTTTATCTAATTCATTGAATTTTGACCCTACAGTTAATCCGTACGAAAATGGTAGTTTTGGTACTAGTGAGACCATTACCCAAGAAATTATTAATCCTTTAGCTCAAATCGATAATACATATAATGAAGGAAATACAAACAAATTAACTGGTAAAATTGAATTACAACACAATTTACTAGATAATTTAAAGGTAACCTCTAGGTTCGGATATACTTTTGTTGATATATATAATAAAAACTTTATACCATTGGCATTTTATGGAGCAGGACATAACGCAACAAATGCTAACGAGGACTTAAGTCCAATAGTATCAGTAGATGCTGAAGGTACAATTGTATCTACACATAACAGGATCTCTGAATCAAAAACAAACTACTTTAATTATACATTTGAAACATACGCAAATTATGATTTTACAATTCAAGAAGATCATAATTTTCAAACAGTATTGGGATTTTCAATTGGAGAAAATAAGGGTGAAAATATCTCAGCTTATAATGAAGATGTGCCATTTAATTCATGGGCTTATGCAGATATAAGTGCTGCTACTGGTAACGCTACTCAGCAAACATCAGGTTCATGGCAGTATGTTGGCAGAAATGTTTCTTATTTTTCAAGATTATTGTATGATTTTGATCAAAAATATTACTTCTCCTTTACTGGTAGAGTAGACGGATCTACATCATTTGGAGCAAATAATAAATTTGGATTTTTTCCATCAGCATCTTTAGGTTGGGTTATTTCAAAAGAAGATTTTTTCGAAGATGCTCCTTTAGATTATTTAAAATTTAGAGCAAGTTATGGTTCTTTAGGTAATGATAATATAAACCCACAATTTGCATTAATTTCTACTTTCCCAAGTTACACATTTGATGGAAGTATTATTAATGGATCTGCTTTAGGTTCTGTACCAAATGAAGCTGTTTCTTGGGAAAACCAAGTACAAATGAATTTTGGTATTGATACAAGATTATTTGATAATAAATTATCTGTCACTGTGGATTATTTTAAGAAAACAGTAGACGATTTATTATTTAGTCCTAATTTATCTCTTTATCTAGGAACCCCAAGTTTTCCAACTACTAATATTGGAAAAACTCAAAGTACTGGGATAGATGCATCTTTATCTTATAATACAACCATAGGTAAAGATTTCAATATAAGCACAAATGTTAATTTTACAACTTCAGACAATGAGGTATTAGCTATAAATAATGGTGATAAATTCATTTGGGGAGCCGGTTATGGAATTCCATATACTCCCATCGTAAGATTTGAAGAGGGTTATAGCCCGGGATACTTCTTTGGATATAAAACGGATGGAATATTTCAAAATCAATCTGAAGTAAATTCTCATGCTACTCAAAATGGCGCTGCACCAGGAGATATTAGGTTTACTGATGTTAATGGTGATGGAGTTATTGATGATAATGATAGGACTGAAATTGGTGATCCATTTGCAGATTTTACTATTGGTTGGAATTTAGCAATTGATTACAAGAACTTTGATTTTAGTGTATTTACATATGCATCTGTTGGAAATGATATCTATAGAGCTTATGAAAGAAACTTGAACTACACAAACAGATTTGCTTCAACTTTAGACAGATGGACTGGAGCTGGAACTAGCAATTTTGAGCCAAGAGTAAGTTTTGTTGACTCTAACAATAATAGAAGAGCATCAGATAGATACATAGAAGACGGGAGTTATTTAAGAATTAAAAATATCCAATTAGGATATACTTTTTCTCAATCTTTTGCAGAGCAAATAGGTTTTGATGAGATTAGAGCTTATACACAAGTAAAAAATGCATTAACTATTACTGAATATTCTGGATATGATCCAGAAATCTCAAATGGTGGTGTACTAAACACAGGTATAGATATAGGAACATACCCGCAGCCAAGAATCTGGTCGATGGGATTAAATATTAAATTTTAATAATAGAAATTATGAAAAAACTAAAACAAATATTTTTATTAGTAAGTATTAGCATACTGTCATTCACATGTGCTGATCACGTAGATTATGAACCAATTGAAGGCTATGCAATCACAGCAGATGTTTACTTTCAAAATGAAAGTGACTATGAAGCAGCATTAATTGGAACATATGATGTTTTACAATGGTTGTATTTAAACTCATTAATTGGAGATATCGCTTCAGACAATTCTTTATGTGGAGGTGAGAGTGCTACAGATGTTATTGGTTTACAACAAATCGATGATATGACTCACTATCCAAATAATGACAATTTAAGATCAATATGGCAATGGCTTTATGAAGGAGTTAATAGAGCTAATTACATGGAAGAGAATAAATCATTACTTGATTTTGAAGCGAAGAACGCTTTATATGGAGAAGTATATTTTTTAAGAGCTTACTACTATTTTGAATTAGTGAAATTTTTCGGGGATGTTCCTTTATTTGTTGATGGTAGATTAACTGCAGCAGATGCGGGGACTTTATCTAGAACACCAAAAGAAGAAGTTTACGCACAGATTGAAGTTGATTTACAAAATGCAATTTCTAGTCTTCCAAATTCACAATCTCAGCTTGGGAGAGTAAATAAGTATACTGCAAATGCACTTCTTGGTAAAGTTTTATTATACCAAGATAAATTTTCAGAAGCAGCAGTAGCGTTTGATCAAGTTATTGGAGTTTATTCATTAGTTGCTGATTATGGAAGTCAATTTTTATCTTTTGGCGAGAATGGACCAGAATCTGTGTTTGAAATTCAATACACTAATACATCTAATTGGTACGATTGGGGCTGTCCTCAATGTTCTGAAGGAAATTTCGGAATTATACATAACGGTCCTAGAGGATGGGATGGACCTGAATATGCACAAGGATGGAGTTTTAATGTTCCTGTAAATTCTCATTATGAATCTTTTGAAGAAGGTGATATTAGAAGAGATGCTTCTATTCTTGATATGGTTGCATATGCTACTGCAACTGGGGCGAACTATACTGAAGGTTATGAACATACTGGATATTACAACAATAAATATATCCCTAGAGCTGGACAAAGTGGAGCTCAAACTGAACTAAACTATTTAAATAATTACAGAGCAATCAGATATGCTGATGTTTTATTAATGGCAGCTGAAGCAAATAATAGAGGCGGTATAAGTGATGCGCTAGCTCAACAATATTTAAATGAAGTAAGAATGAGAGCCTTTGGTGATACAGATCACGATATAACTGCTACTGGAACTGCTTTAACTGATGCTATTTGGGCAGAAAGAAATTTTGAACTTTCTATGGAAGGTCACCGATTTTTTGATTTAGTTAGAACTAACAAAGCAGCTTCTACAATTAATGGATTTGTTGAAGGAAAGCATGAAGTCTTTCCTATACCTCAAGCAGAAATTGATATTTCTGGTTTAACTCAAAATCCTGGTTACTAAAAAAATAATATATATAACATGAAAAAATTTAAATATTTATTAAACATATTTCTAGCTTCAATATTAGTTTTTGCTTGTGTAGAAGAAATAGAGAACAATATTGATTTTGTTGATACAATAGATGTGCCAACAAATATTTCAGCAATGATTAGTATTACTCAAGACAACACAGGGGTAGTTACTATCACTCCGACTGGTGAAGGAGTAGTTAGCTATTCAGTTGATTTCGGAGATGGTTCTAATGAATCAGAATCAATTAACCCTGGTAATTCAGTAGTTCACACATATCCTGAAGGGACATATGAAGCAACTATAATTGCTGTTGGTTTAAATGGAGAAGTTACTGAAACCGTAGTTTCGGTTGTAGTATCTTACTCTGCACCTGAAAACTTAGTTGTTGTGATAAATAATGTACCTGGAAATCCATTTGATATAAATGTATCTGCAACTGCAGATTTGGCTGCATCATTTGAAGTTTATTTTGGAGATCAAGGTCCAGAAGAAGCTCCCACTCCATTACAAATCGGAGAAACACTGACTTACACTTACTCAGCTGTTGGGGAATATTCTGTTACCGTAGTTGCCTTAAGTGGTGGAGCTGCTACAACAGAATATATTGAAGTGATTACAATTACAAATCCATTATTAATGCCAATTGATTTTGAAGATTCATCATTAAATTATTCATTTGTTGACTTTGGAAACGCACAAAGTACTGTAATTCCTAATCCAGATCCAAGTGCTATTAACACTAGTGCAACTGTTGGTCAATCGTTTAAGTTTAATGGGTCTGAAACATGGGCTGGTTCATTTTTAACTATTGATGAGCCTGTTGATTTTTCATCGCTTAACAATATAGCTGTAGATGTTTGGACATCAGAATTTGGAGAGGTAGTTAAGTTAAAACTTGAAAATTCAGCTAACCCAGATATTAATACTGAAGTTGATATGACGACATCTGTAAATCAGGGATGGGAAACTTTAATATATGATTTTAGCGCATCAGATCTTTCGCAAGATTATGATAGAATAGTTATCTTCTTTGATTTTGGAAATGTTGGAGATGATACATCTTATTATTTTGATAACATTAGATTATCATTACCTGCAGTATCCAACTTCACCACTGTTGAAGATTTTCAAGGGGAATTACCTGGAAACTTTGCATTTGGCGGAGTAGAAGGAGTTCAATTAGTTTCTAATCCTAATCCAACTGGAGTTAACACTACTTCAACAGCGATGCAGTTTACTAAAACTGATGGTGCTGAAGTATGGGGTGGAATGGGATTTGCTGTTGATGGTATAATTAACTTTAACGGAACAAATCAAATAAAAATTAATTCCTATGCTCCAGAAGCTGGCAAAGTTGTAAAAGTAAAACTTGAGACTATTGAAGGAAACGTGGATGGGTTGACATACGAATTTGATATGACAACTACAGTTGCTAATCAGTGGGAAGTTTTAACCTATGATTTCTCTGCTGCTCCAGACCTTGATTATGTTTCTTTTATAGTATTTTATGATTTTGGAAATCAAAATGCAGGAGTATACCACTTTGATGAAATCCAGGTTGGCATGGGTGAATATATTCCTTCACAAGCACCATCTATTGCCATAGAAAATTTTGAAGGGGAATTACCTGGTAACTTTGCATTTGGTGGAGTTGAAGGAGTTCAAATTGTAGAAAACCCTAATGTTTCTGGAACTAATACAACTGCAAATGTTATGCAATGTACTAAAACTGAAGGCTCAGAGGTATGGGGTGGAATGGGTATTTCAGTGGACCCTATTAATTTTTCATCTGCTGGAATGAATCAAATTCAAATTCAATCTTATTCACCTGAAGCTGGTAAAGTTATAAAAGTTAAATTAGAAACAATAGAAGGAAATGTTGATGGTCTTACCTATGAGTTTGATATGACAACTACAGTTGCAAATCAATGGGAAACCCTAACGTATGATTTCAGCTTAGCTCCAGATTTAGATTACGTTTCTTTTATAGTATTCTATGACTTTGGAAATACTGGTGAAGGAGTATATCACTTTGATGAAATAAAATTGGTTAATTAAAAAAATATAACAATGAAAAAAATAAAATATTTATTTAAATCGCTATTTGTAATTACTGTATTAGTTTTCACTTCATGTGAAACTGATGACCACGAATTTGGTGATATTACAAACCCTACAAACCTACAAGTATCAGCAGATATTATTGGTTTTGATGCTAATAATCCAAATGGAGATGGTAGTGGTACTGTCCATTTAACAGCTATCGCTGACAATGCAATCACATATAAATTTGTCCAAGATGGAGTGGAGACAATGAGTCCAAGTGGAATGATTACTTATAATTTCTCTAATACTGGCTTAAACACATATGATGTGACTGTAATAGCAATAGGAACTGCTGGAGTTGTTTCCAACACATCTGTTTCATTAGATGTTTTGGTTCTATATTCAGCTCCAGTAGATTTATTAGAAGCAATGTTTACATCAAGCTGGAGGGTAACAGCAGAAGAATTCGGTCATATGGGAGTTGGTCCAGTTGAAGAAGATTTGCCAATTTGGTGGGAAGCAGCAGCATTTGATAAGGTTGATACCGGAATGTATGACGATAGGTATACATTTTCAACAGACGGAACTTTAACAGTTGAAACTTTTGGTAGTATTTTCGGAAAAGCACCGCCACTAGCAGATGAGTTTATTGGAGATCAAGGTTTAGAAGCAAATGGTAATAATGAGTATGAATATTACCCTACTGAAGATTTTATATCTGATTGGTCAATTGGTGCTCCAGGTGGTGAAGAACATATTTCTCTTTCAGGGAATGGATTTTTTGGATTTTATGTCGGAGGTACACATACCTATAAAATCGTTAGTAGATCATCTAATACTTTATACCTAAAAACTGTAGGTTTTGAAGGGTTAGCATGGTATATTAAAATGACTAATGAGCAGTAAAAATTATTAATTAACTATTTAAAAAGAGAGAAATAATTAATTATTTCTCTCTTTTTAGTTATATTTATTTCCTTAAAATTTTACATATGGTAAGATTACTTGTTTTTTTTGTTTTAACGATAACTTCTTGTTCAAGTGAAACCTCAACTAACGGAGGTAATAACCCAATTACTGAAGAAATTATACCATCCAACTTAACCCTTGCAATAGATCTATTTGGGGTGGATACAGATAATGTTCACGGAGATGGAAGTGGTGTTATATATTGTACTGCATCGGCTATTGATGCCGATAATTATGAATTTAGGTTTGGTAATGGAGATGTTATAGAAAGTGTTACAGGTAATGTTCAATATACTTATACCACAACTGGGTTAAATAATTATACAGTATATGTTTATGCTTACTCATCTACAGGGAATTATATTGTAGAATTTGAATCTATAGATGTATATGTTACTGACGATAGTATTGAAGCTGGGTTAATTTGGTCTGAAGAATTTAATGAAACGGGTGCTGTAAATAATAATAATTGGACTCATGAAATAGGCAATGGTAATTGGGGTTGGGGAAATGGTGAATCTCAATACTACACAAATAGATTAGAAAACTCTAGAGTTGAAGAGGGTGTGTTAAAGATAACAGCAAAAACAGAATCCTATCAAGGGTTTAATTACACTTCATCAAGATTGATTAGTAAAGATAAGTTTGAATTTCAGTACGGAAGAGTAAAAATTAGAGCTAAACTTCCAATGGGTAGCGGAACTTGGCCAGCACTTTGGATGTTGGGAGAAAATATAAGTTCGGTTGGATGGCCTGCTTGTGGCGAGATAGATATCATGGAACATTGGGGTCATAACCCAACTGTTGTGGCCGGTTCTATACATACCCCTTACAGTAGTGGTGACACATGGACTAATGGACACTATAACGTGTCTGATTACACGGATTTTCATGTATATTCAATTAACTGGACTTATGAAAAAATTCAATTTTTTATTGATGACAACCTGTATTACACTTATAATCCATCTCCTAAAAATATTGAAAACTGGCCTTTTGATGCTCCACAATTTTTTATTTTAAACGTAGCTATGGGCGCAAGCTGGTTTGATATTAATCCTGATTTTGTAGAATCAACAATGGAAGTAGACTATATTAGGGTTTACGAGAATTAAATAATAATAAAACATCAAATAAATGAAATCAACTATTTTAAAATTAATTTTATCTGTATTTATAGCTTTCAATTTTAGCTGTGACAGCAACCATTCTGATAAAGAAGTATTTATTGATGATTTATTATCTAAAATGACTCTAGATGAAAAAATAGGCCAAATGAATCAATATAATGGATTCTGGGATGCAACTGGACCTCTTCCAAATGCTGGTTATGAAAAAAACAGATATGATGATTTAAGAAATGGAATGGTTGGTTCAATGTTAAATGTTATTGGAGTTGAAAATGTATATGCACTACAAAAAATTGCCGTTGAAGAAACTAGATTAGGTATTCCTTTAATTTTTGGTTTTGATGTAATTCATGGATATAAAACAATTAGCCCAATACCACTAGGTGAATCAGCTAGCTGGGACATTAAAGCTATCGAAAAATCAGCAAGAGTAGCTGCTGAAGAAGCTGCTGCTGCTGGATTAAATTGGACTTTTGCTCCAATGGTAGATATTTATAGAGACGCCAGATGGGGTAGAGTTATGGAAGGTGCTGGGGAAGATACTTATTTAGGAAGTGTTATTGCTGCAGCAAGAGTAAAAGGGTTTCAAGGAAGTGATTTGTCTGATTTTTCTACAATAGCTGCATGCGCAAAGCATTTCGCTGCTTATGGCTTTCCAGAAGCAGGAAGAGATTATAACACAGCTGACATAAATAAATATACCTTATACAATAATGTATTCCCACCTTTTAAAGCAGCTCTGGATGCCGGAGTTAAAACTTTTATGAACTCATTTAATACCTTAAATGAAATTCCAGCAACTGGAAGTAAGTTTTTACAGCGTGAAATTTTAAAAGGTAAATGGGGGTTTGATGGATTTGTTGTTTCTGATTGGGGATCAATTGGGGAAATGATTCCTCATGGTTACGCGGAAGACGGAAATCATGCTGCTGAGCTTGCTATTAATGCAGGTTCAGATATGGATATGGAATCTAGTCTTTATGTAACAGAATTACAAAGTTTAGTTAAAGAAGGCAAGGTTGAAGAAATTTTGATTGACGATGCGGCAAGAAGAATATTAGGAGTAAAATATGATTTGGGATTATTTGAAAATCCATTTAAGTATTGCGACAAAGAAAGAGAAAAAAATGTCATAGGGAGTAAAGAAAACCAATTAGCTGCCTTAGATATGGCAAAGAAATCTATTGTTTTACTAAAAAATAATAACCAGCTTTTACCCTTAAAAAAGAAAGGACAGAAAATCACACTAATAGGTCACTTAGCTAATGACAACAACAGTCCATTAGGGAACTGGAGAGGAGCAGCTGACAGCAATACTGCGGTAACTGTATTAGAAGGTTTAGAGGCGTATGGAGAGAACTCTATAACTTACAGTAAAGGAGTGGATTTGTATTATGGGGAAACTAATTTTCATAGCCGAGTTAACTTAAATCATACTGATAAAACTGGTTTTAAAGAAGCTAAAATTGCAGCTAAATTCGCCGATGTCGTTGTTATGGTATTAGGGGAGGAGGGATTTCAATCCGGAGAAGGAAGAAGTAGAACAGAGCTTGGTCTCCCTGGGTTACAACAGGAATTGTTAGAAGAAATTTACAAGGTTAATAAGAATATTGTTTTAGTGTTAATGAATGGAAGACCACTTAATTTAACCTGGGCTGATAAAAACATCCCAACTATTTTAGAAACATGGCATCTTGGTTCTCAATCAGGAAACGCAATCGCAGAAGTTATTTACGGGAATTATAACCCAAGCGGTAAGCTAACTATGTCATTTCCAAGAAATGTTGGTCAATCTCCAATTTATTATAACTACAAAAAAACAGGAAGACCTGGAGCTTCATCAGCCGAAGTTACAACGTCTACCTATGCTGATGTTGAAAACAGTCCTTTGTATCCTTTTGGATATGGATTAAGCTATACAAATTTTGATTATTCAGAATTAAAATTAAGTGGTGATAAGATGAATAGAAAAAATATGATTTCGGCATCCATTAATATTACTAACTCTGGTGATTTTAAAGGTAAGGAAGTTGTTCAAATGTACATTAGAGATCATTCGGGTAGTTTAGCAAGGCCAGTGAAAGAGCTTAAAGGGTTTGAGTTAATAGAATTAAACCCAGGTGAGACTAAAGAGGTTGTGTTTCAAATTGATAACTCTTCTTTAACATATTTTACAGTAAATGACAAGTGGGAGTCTGAAATAGGTAAATTTAGTGTGTATATTGGGAGTAATTCTGATGTTCAGAAAAATAAGTCATTTAATTTAACTAATTAATTATAATGATAACTTTAAAACAACTAGCTAAAGAATTAAATGTATCAGTGTCTACTGTTTCAAAAGCCATGAACAATAGTGAGGAAATTAGTACAGATACAATTAATAGAGTTCAGAAACTAGCTACAGAGTTGAACTATAAAAGGAATAAAATTGCCTTAAGCCTAAAGAGTAATAAAACGCTTACGCTAGGTGTAATTCTTCCAGATATTTTAAATAGATTTTATGCTAAAGTATTGTACGGGGTTCAAATAGCAGCAGAAGAATTAGGATACGATATTATCACATTTTTTTCAAGAGAATCAATGTCAAAAGAAATTGATTATTTGCAAATAATTGGTTCAGGAACAGTAGATGGAGTATTGCTAGCTCTTTCTGAAGAAACACTGAATAAGAATGAATTTTCTCATATAAAAGATTTAACATTAAATAATACACCGTTAGTGATGCTTGATAGAATTACTGACAAAATAAGTTGTGATAAAGTTATAATTGATGATTTTGATGCTATATATAATGAAGTGAAAAGTCTAGCAAAAATGGGTCGTAAACGAATAGGGTTTATAACTGCTATAAACAATTTAAATGTCGGCCAATTCAGAAGTAATGGTTACAGAAAAGCTTCAATTGATTTTTTTGGTAAATGTGATGAAGAACTAATATTAAAACTTGCCCATCAAACCAACATCAGCCATATCCAAAATAGCGAGTATTATAGAACATCTGCACATAAATCTATTGAACAGTTTATCGCAAATACTGCGGGCTTAGATGCAATTATTGCTGCGGATAATATTTCTGGAATTTTAGCAGTAAATATAGGTTCTAAATTAAATATAGATATTCCGAAAGATTTATCAATTGTTGGTTTTGGAGATAAATTAACATCAATGCTTTCACACCCACAACTAACAACGATTAATCAACATGCGGTACAAATCGGTAAGAGGTCTGTAGAGTTGTTAATTAAAAGGATTAATAGTAAATCAACTGATAATTCTTTTGTAACTGAAATCATTCAAACTTCAACAGGAGGTGGTTCATCAAAATAAAATACCCCAGTTAGTAATAACTAATATTATATAGATTACTAAAAAAGAGACTGCTGTAAAAAATTTAATTACCGAAGAAGTTATAATACCAATTAATGAGCCCATAGCAGGTTTGATTCCTTCAGAAAGTTGTTTCCCTGCTAAAATCTCACCAATCAGTGCTCCTAAAAAAGCTCCAATAATAATTCCAAAGGGCACAGGACTTATTAAACCTATCAACAGTCCAATTGAAGTTCCAATAATTCCATATTTACTTCCACCAAAATATTTAGAGCCAATAATTGGTATAAAATAATCAAGAATAAAAATTGTAATACCTATAACAAATGTTGTTATAAGCAGTGTATTATTATTTGGAAAATTTTGAATTTGAGAAAGAGTAAATAATCCAAACCAACTAGTAATAGGTCCTGGAATAATTGGAATAAAGCTTCCAATAAGACCGGTGATAATTAAAATTACAGATATAATTAATAAAAATGAATTCATGAATTTAAATATTTATTTAAAGATAATTAATTATCATATATGATATTAGTTTATAATTTTTTGTAATTTCAATCTTATAATACAATAAATGAAATATTATATCGCTTCCTTTTTAATTTTAGTTGTTTTTTCATGTGATTTAACAATAAATAAAGAGTTGTCAGTTAATCAATTAGTGTCTGATGAATTAGAAACGTTTAATTGGAATGATGTTGACACATACCCTAGGTTTCAAAACTGTGATACTATTATCAATAAAGAATTAAACTTTCAATGTTTTGTAAATACTTTAACTTCAAAAGTGCAAACCAATTTGAGTAATACTGGCGTTATAGTTGATAAATCAATTAAAGATACTGTAATGATTAGCTTCAGGGTTTCCGATAAAGGAAAGATAACCTTGGATCAACTCTTTTCTGAGAATGAGGTTTTAAATGTTAATTTATTAATTGATTCTATATTTAAACTTAGCATTTTAGACTTGCCTAAATTGTATCCAGCTATTAAAAGAGGTCAGCCAGTAAACACAAAATTTAAATTACCAATCTTAGTATCCACAAATTAATCAGTTATTTATAATGAGTAAAGAACGTATTATATTAGGAATTGACCCTGGAACTACTATTATGGGTTTTGGAATTATAAAAGTTATAGATAATAAAATGATTTTCCTTCAGCTTAATGAATTAAATCTGGTTAAATACAAAGATCATTATTTAAAATTAAAATTGATTTACGAAAGAACGAGTGAGTTAATTGACTCTTTTCATCCAGATGAAATTGCGATAGAAGCTCCTTTTTTTGGTAAAAATGTTCAAAGTATGTTGAAACTTGGAAGAGCACAGGGTGTTGCTATGGCCGCAGGTCTAAATAAGGAAATTCCAATTACAGAGTATTTGCCAAAAAAAATCAAGATGTCTATTACAGGTAATGGAAATGCAAGTAAAGAGCAAGTTGCTAAGATGCTACAAGGAATGTTTAAGTTGAAGGAATTACCTAAAAATTTAGATGCAACTGATGGTTTGGCAGCTGCAGTCTGCCATTATTATAACTCCGGTAAATTAACTGGAGAAAAAAATTATTCTGGCTGGTCCAGTTTTATTAAACAGAATGAAACTAGACTAAAAAAGTAATTTTTTATGTGTTCAGATTAGTATCAGTACAGAGAAATTTAATTTTTAAATTAATTAACATATAATATACGTGTCAGGGATTTATATTCATATTCCATTTTGCAAGAAAGCTTGTCACTATTGTGATTTTCACTTTTCTACATCCTTTAAGTATAAGGATGAAATGATTAAGTCATTAAATAATGAAATTGTGATAAGAAAAGATGAATTTAAAAATGAAATAATCGAATCAATTTATTTTGGAGGAGGTACACCATCGGTGTTAAGTATAAATGAAATAAACTCTTTGATTTATTCAGTCTGTAATAACTACGATGTTTTAGATTCTGTTGAAGTTACATTAGAAGCTAATCCCGATGATTTAACAGAAGAAAAGATAATAGAATTATCAAACAGTAGAGTAAATAGACTAAGTATAGGAGTACAGTCTTTTTTTCAACAAGACTTAGTGTTAATGAATAGATCTCATACTGATAAGCAAGCTATTGAATGTATAGAATTTGCGAGTAAACATTTCGACAACATCTCAGTAGATTTAATCTACGGAATTCCTGGGCTTGATAATAGTAGATGGAAACAAAACATTGACATTATACTATCTTATAATATTACTCATATATCTGCTTACGCTTTAACTGTTGAGCCAAAAACTGCCTTAAAACAATATATTGACAAAGGGATAATTGATGATGTAGATGATGATCAATTACAAGAACAATTTTATATTTTACTTGAAATATTAGAGACAAATAAATATGAAAACTATGAGTTGTCAAACTTTGCATTAGACAAACAGTACAGTGTAAATAATTCTGCATATTGGCAAGGAAAAAAATATCTTGGTATAGGTCCTTCAGCACATTCATTTAATGGTAATGAGAGATTTTGGAATGTAAAAAATAACCTGAAGTATATTGATTCAATAAATAAAAATATTTTACCCTACACTAAAGAAAGCTTGACCAAAATTGATAAATTTAACGAAACAATTATGTGTGGTTTAAGAACTAATTGGGGAGTCTCTTTAACAAAAATAAATAGTGATTTTGGCTCTAGTTACAAGAATCAGTTAATAAAAAATGCTCAGAAATACATTAATAAAGACTTCCTTTTTATCAAAAATGATTTTTTATATATTTCAAGAAAAGGTAAGTTTTTATCTGATGGAATTGCTTCTGATTTATTTATATTAAATTAGAATAAAAAATATAACTTTAATAAAAAATATAAATTATGAAATGGGAAGGTGTGATGCCAGCTGTGACAACTAAGTTTACAAGCGATGATGAACTAGATTTTGAAATGTTCAATAAAAATATTATTGCACAAATAGAGGCTGGAGTTAGTGGTATAGTTTTAGGTGGTACCTTGGGTGAGGCTAGTACTTTAACAAGAAATGAAAAAAGTGCATTAATAAAAAACACTGTGGATATTACTGAAAATAAAATTCCAGTGTTAATGAATATTGCAGAGCAATCAACTTCTGAGGCTATTACTGCTGTAAAAAAAGCTGAAAATGATGGTGTTTCTGGCTTAATGATATTGCCTCCAATGAGATACAAAGCTAGCGATGATGAAACAGTTACTTATTTTAAATCAATAGCTCAAAGTACTTCATTACCTATAATGATTTATAATAATCCAGTAGATTATAAAATTGAAGTTACGTTAGATATGTTTGATCAATTATTGGAATGTGAAAATATTCATGCAGTAAAAGAATCAACTAGAGACGTGTCTAATGTTACTAGGATTATTAATTATTTTGGAGATAGGTTAAAGATAATGACAGGTGTTGATACTCTGGCTTTAGAAAGTTTATTAATGGGGGCAAATGGGTGGATAGCAGGACTAGTTGATGCTTTTCCAAGAGAAACAGTTGCTATATATAAATTACAAAAGGCCGGTTATATAAAAGAAGCATTAGAAATATATCGTTGGTTTTTGCCACTACTTGAACTTGATATTAATTCAAAATTAGTGCAAAATATAAAACTAGCTGAAAAATATACAGGTATAGGAACTGAGAATGTTAGAGCTCCTCGACTACCACTTATTGGAGATGAAAGAAAACGAGTTATTAAAATAATAGAAAGTAGTTTACAGACAAGACCAGACCTTTCAAAATACAATTATTAATATGTTACATGGAAAAAATTACATCGGAAATAGCTTGTCCTCAAAAGGAAAAGTAATTTTTAAAACTTTTAATCCTAAACTTAATCAAAATAATGAATGTGATTTTACGGAGGCAACTGTAGATGAAGTAAATAAGGCAGCTAATTTAGCATATAATGCCTTTTTAGAATACAAAAATGTAGATAGCGAAAAAAAATCAAATTTTTTAAATATAATTGTTGAACAATTACTGTTAATTGAAGATGATATAGTGAAAGTTTATTGTAGTGAGACTGGCCTTCCTGAGGGAAGGGCAAAAGGTGAGCTGGGTAGAACAGTTGGGCAGTTAAGAGCCTTTTCAGATTTGTTGAAAAAAGGGGATTGGGTTAATGCATCAATTGATACAGCTGACCTTCACAGAATTCCTTTACCTAAGCCTGATTTAAGAAAAATGTCAATTCCACTTGGTCCAGTAGTAGTTTTTGGAGCTAGTAATTTCCCTCTAGCTTATTCAACTGCAGGTGGAGATACTGCTTCTGCTTTAGCGGCTGGTTGTTCTGTTATAGTTAAATCTCACCCAATGCATGCGGGTACAGGAGAGCTTGTGTCTTCTGCAATTATTGAAGCTGTTAAAATTACAGGAATGCCAGATGGAATTTTTTCAAACATTAATAGTAGTGGTATACAAACTGGAATTGATCTAGTTAATAATCATTTAGTTAAAGCAGTTGGCTTTACGGGCAGTTTAAATGCAGGTAGGTCTTTATTGAATTTAGCTAATAAAAGAGATGAACCTATCCCTATATTCGCTGAAATGGGTAGTGTTAATCCAGTTATTATCTTGCCAGAAATACTGCAAAATGATTGTGATAGTATAGCAGCTAATTATGCAAAATCAATTACTTTAGGTTCAGGTCAATTTTGTACAAATCCTGGTGTTATTATTGGCCTCAAGTCAGATATTTTCACTCAGTTTGTCAATTCTTTAAGTTCAAGTATTTTAGATATCTCCCCAAGCTGTATGTTGCATCCTAATATTTTGAAAAACTTTGAAAAAAATAAAAATAAATTAATTTCCAGTAATAGTGTTAAAGTAGTTGCGGATTTTAAGTCTTCAACAAAACCTAATTATTCAAGCCAAGCATTAGCACTTGTTGGCGGTTTAGACTTTATTAATAACAGGGATTTACAAGAAGAAATATTTGGTCCATTTTCATTAATAGTTGAGTGTGAAGATATGCAACAATTAAAATCTGTAGTGAAACAAATGAGTGGTCAATTAACTGGAACTATTCTAGCTAGCAATAATGAAATGTCATTAAATAAAGATTTAATAGATATACTTAAAGAAAGAGTAGGAAGAATTATTTTCAATGGAGTACCTACTGGAGTAGAAGTTAACGCTTCAATGTTACACGGTGGTCCTTATCCAGCATCTACAGATAGTAGGTTTACAGCAGTTGGGGTTAAATCTATTGACAGATGGGTGAGGCCCGTAAGTTATCAGGATTTTCCAAATGAATTACTTCCGGACTCATTGCAAGACAATAACCCAAAAAACATACTCCGACTTGTAGATGGAATATACACCAAAAATAAAATATAAATGAAAAATTCAGTCTTATCAGTATTAGGTATAATTTTATTAGTGACGGCAATTGTTATTAAATTTTCAGAAAATTCAGAAAAAGAACTACAAAAAATAATAACCAACTACCAAGAGCATGAGGCATATGATAGTAAAGAATATCCTCTGGGGTTATTTACTAAAGATCATTATGAAAGTGAAGCTAAATTTGCACAAGACTTATTAAACCAATTGGCAGACCTTGATACTAATGCCTTGAGTGAAAATGATTTGATTTCTTATAAATTATTGAAATTTGAATTGAACGACATTATAGATTACTTTAATTTTGAGAGATTTTTAAACCCCTTACTTTCCGATTCGGGATTTCATAGTAGTTTAAATTATATGGTAAGACCATTAGGGAGTTATAGTAAGGTTAAAGAATACTTAAATAAATTAAATTCTCTTCCAGAATTTGTAGATCAAAATCTAACTAATATTAGAATTGGATTAGAAAAAGGGGTATCACAGCCTCTAGTTATTTTTGATGGGTATGAGTCAACATACAATGACCATATTACAATAAACCATCTAGATAATTATTTTTATTCCCCTTTTAAAAATCTACCTAATGACATTTCTGATATTCAAGAAGACTCAATTAATAGGGTTGCTAAACTTGCAATTGAGCAAGTTGTCGTGCCTCAATTCAAAAGGATTAAAGAATTTTTTGAAACTGAATATTATCCAAAAACTAGAACTGATATAGGTGTTTCAAGTACTCCAAATGGGAATGAATATTATCAAAATAGAATTAATTATTATACAACAAGTAAAGAGTATTCTGCAGAAAAAATACATGAAATAGGATTGGGTGAAGTTGCTAGAATAAAAAAAGAAATGGAAAAAATCATTGAGGATTTAAATTTTCAAGGTTCATTTGAAGATTTCTTTAATTTCTTAAGAACAGATGATCAATTTTATGCAAAAACTCCAAAAGAATTATTGATGTTTGCAAGAGACATTGCTAAAAGAGCAGATGAGCAATTACCTAGATTTTTTAAAACTTTACCAAGAAAACCATATGGAGTGGCTCCTGTTCCGGATGCAATCGCTCCTAAATATACTGGCGGTAGGTATGTTGGAACCTCAAAAAACAGTACCGATCCAGGGTATTACTGGGTTAACACTTATGATTTAAAGAGTAGAACATTGTACACTATTCCTGCATTAACTGTTCATGAAGCTGTCCCTGGACATCATCTTCAAGGAGCATTAAATAATGAATTAGGTAATAGAATCCCAAGCTTTAGAAAAAACTTATATTTATCAGCTTACGGAGAAGGCTGGGGGCTTTACACTGAATATTTAGCTGAAGAAATGGGTATCTATACAACTCCATATGAGCATTTTGGAAAGCTTACATATGAAATGTGGAGAGCATGTAGATTGGTTGTTGATACAGGAATTCATGCATTTGACTGGTCTAAACAAATGGTTTTAGATTATATGTCGTCAAATACAGCACTTTCTTTGCATGAAATTAATACAGAAACAGACAGATATATATCCTGGCCTGGACAAGCGCTTTCGTATAAAATTGGAGAACTGAAGATTAGAGAATTAAGATCTATTGCTGAAAAGGAGTTGGGTTCTGATTTTGATATTCGCGATTTTCATGAAATAATTTTATCTGAAGGGACTGTTACTTTAGCTATATTAGAATCTAGAGTTTTAAACTATATTGAGAAAGCTAACAATGAGTAGATCAGTTTTTACATGTATTGATGCTCACACTTGTGGTAACCCAGTTAGATTAATTGTAGAAGGAGCTCCTGTTCTTCAAGGTGTTGATATGAGCGAAAAACGCCAGTTTTTTTTAAACAAATATGACTGGATAAGAAGAGGTTTAATGTTTGAGCCTAGAGGTCATGATATGATGAGCGGAGCGATTATATTCCCCCCTCATGACAAACAAAATGATTTTAGCATACTGTATATTGAAACGTCAGGATGTTTACCAATGTGTGGGCATGGAACAATAGGTGCTGTTACAATTGCTATAGAAGAAAAAATAGTCATTCCAAAAAATACAGGAAAACTAAATATAGAAACACCCGCTGGTTTAATCAAGGTTAAATATGAATTAGATGGAGATAAAGTCAAATCAGTAGAATTAATAAATGTTGAAAGTTTTTTAGCAGTAGAGAATTATTCAATTTACTCTGAAAATTTAGGAGAAATCAATTTTGATGTGTCTTATGGGGGTAATTATTATGCAATTATCGAGCCTCAAAAAAACTTTACTGGTATTGAAAATTATACAGCCGGAGATATTATTAGATTTTCACAAGAAATAAGACAAAAAATCAATATTAAGTACCCTGGTATTTTCATACACCCTCAGGATTCTACAATTTGTGGAGTGAGTCATCTTTTATGGACAGGTGATACGATAGATAAAAATTCTAGTTCTAGAAATGCGGTTTTCTATGGGGATAAAGCTATTGATAGATCTCCTTGTGGTACTGGGACTTCTGCTAGAATGGCTCAGTTGTTTCATAAGGGTAAATTAAAAATTGGAGAAGAATTCATTCATGAGAGTTATATTGGCTCTAAATTTATAGGTAAAATTGCAAGTGTATCTAGAGTGGGAGATTTTAAAGCTATCGTTCCATCTGTTAAAGGTTGGGCAAAGGTGTATGGTTATAATAAAATAGTTATAGATCAAGATGACCCATATGCTCACGGTTTTCAAGTAATATAATATGGCTAAAGAAGTAGTAATAATCGGGGGAGGAATTATAGGGTTGTGTTCGGCATACTATATGCTTGAAAAGGGTCATAAAGTTACAATTCTAGATAAATCAGACATGACAAGTGGAACTTCATATATCAATTCAGGATATTTATCTCCAAGTCATTTAATACCATTATCATCACCTGGCGCTGTAAAGAATGGTTTAAAGTGGATGTTAAACCCATCTAGCCCATTATATATTAAGCCAAGATTAAACCTTGATTTATATAAATGGTTGTTTGCATTTGCAAAATCCTCAACTACAAAACATGTAAATAAATCAATCCCGCTTATTAAGGAGGTTACAGTGTTTAGTCAAAAGCTATATGATGAGATTAAGCAGAAAGATAATTTTAATTTTCATTATGAAAAAAAAGGATTATTGATACTGTGTAAAACTCAAGAATATCTTGATGAAGAAAGTAAAGTGGTTGACATTGCGAAAGAGAACGGTTTAATTGCAAAAATGATTACTAAAGAGGATTTGAAAATTTTCGAACCTAATATTGAAATTGATGCTATTGGAGCTTCATATTATAATTGTGATTCCCATACTACTCCATATGAATTTATGTGTAATATGAAAAATTATTTAATTAAAAATGGAGTCAAATTAATTAAAAATACAGAAGTAACAGATGTAAATATAAAAGATGCTATTATAAAGAACCTTGTTTCAAATGACAAGAAAATTTATGCAGATCAGTTTGTGTTGTCAGCAGGATCATGGTCTAGTCTGTTGAGTAAAAGGTTAGGGGTAAAGCTTTTGTTACAACCAGGAAAAGGATATAGTCTTAATGTGAATCGAACAACAAACATTTCAATTCCTGCAATACTAGCAGAAGCAAAAGTAGCTATTACCCCAATGAATGGTTTTACTAGATTCGCAGGAACAATGGAAATCTCAGGTATAAATCATAAAATTAATAAATCTAGAGTAAGAGCAATCACTCAAGCGTCAAAAAAATACTATCCACAGTTAGATTTTACAAATGATGAAATTGATAATGTAAAATGTGGTTTAAGACCTGTAACTCCTGATGGACTACCTTATATAGGAAGGTCTAGTAAATGTAAAAATTTAATTTTTGCTACTGGACATGCTATGATGGGATGGGGAATGGGTACGGCTACTGGGTTGGCTGTTTCTGAAATATTAGACAATATAAATCCGTCAATAAATATTGAAAACTATAGCCCTGATAGAAAATTTTAACTAGTATTTAGTTAACTAAATTTAAAAGTAATTGTTATTCTAGGCTTATTTACTTTGATTTATTTTCTTGCCATAAATCAAAGTAGTGTTTGTAAAATAATGGGATAGTTTCAATTCCTTTAAAAAAGTTAAATAACCCAAAATGTTCATTTGGTGAATGAATAGCATCGGAATCAAGTCCAAATCCCATTAGTACAGACTTACTGTTAAGTACTTTTTCGAAAAGAGGAACAATTGGGATGCTACCACCACTTCTTTGAGCTATTGGCTTAGATCCAAATGCTTCCAAATAAGCTCTTTCTGCTGCTAAGTACTCAATACTATCTGTTTTTGTAACATAACCTTCACCTCCGTGATGAGGGGTTACCTTAACTTTAACTCCTTTCGGCGCAATCTTTTTAAAGTGATCGTTAAATAAATTTGTAATATTTTCAGATTTTTGATTAGGTACAAGTCTCATAGATATTTTGGCAAATGCTTTACTAGGAATGACTGTTTTAGCACCTTCACCAGTGTACCCTCCCCATATACCATTTACGTCTAATGTAGGTCTATATGAGTTTCTTTCATTTGTGACGTATCCAGCTTCCCCATAAGTGCTATCTATTCCTATTTCAGACTGATAATTATCTTTAGAAAAAGGAATTTTAGAAACTTCTATTCTTTCCTCTTCTGTCATTTCTGATACTTTATCATAAAAACCTGGTATAGTAATTTTGCTATTTTCATCATGAAGAGAAGAAATCATTTTTGATAAAATATTTATTGGATTTGCTACTGTTCCGCCATACAATCCTGAGTGTAGGTCACGATCAGGTCCGGTAACTTCAACTTCAACATAACTCAATCCTCTTAATCCAGTTGTTATTGAAGGAATGTCGTTTGCTATCATCCCTGTGTCTGAAATCAAAATAACATCATTAGCGAGTTTGTTTTTATTTTCAATTAAAAATTTTTCTAGATTCAAACTCCCAACTTCTTCTTCACCTTCAATCATGAATTTAATATTACATTTTAATTTATCAAACTCCTTCATAAACTCAAAAGCCTTTAAATGCATGAACATTTGTCCTTTATCATCACATGCGCCTCTGGCATATATAGCTCCATTTGGATGGTTTTTTGTTTTTTTAATAATAGGATCAAAAGGTGGGTTATCCCATAGCTCTATTGGATCAGCTGGTTGAACATCATAATGTCCATAGACTAAAATAGTTGGAGCATTTTCACTAATTATTTTCTCTGCGTATACTATTGGATGACCTGCAGTTTCTATTATTTCAATATTATCACAACCTATTTCTTTGAAATTGTTTTTTAAAAAAATTGCAGCATCTTTAACCTCATTTTTGTAGTTACTATCAGCACTCACTGATTTTATTTTTAACAAATCAAATAATTCGTTTAGAATTCTATCATTGTTGTTTTCTATAAATTGTTTTATTTCTTTCATACTGTAAAAATACAAAACATGACAAACTTTTTTATTTAAGAAACATCTTAATTTTCAAACTATTGTTTATATTTGCATCCAATTTGCGGGCGTGGTGGAATTGGTAGACACGCTAGACTTAGGATCTAGTGCCGAAAGGTGTGAGAGTTCGAGTCTCTCCGCCCGCACTTTTTTCTCCATTAAAATCTAAGCCTTCAAAAATGAATACTGTTAAAGATCTACTTGAAGTATTACTCTTAGAAAAAAAAGATAACTTTTTTATAGGTAAAAGTGAAACTGTTGGTAGTTTAAATGTTTTTGGAGGTCAGGTTCTAGCTCAATCTTTAAACGCTGCATACAGAACTATCCATAATAATAGAATATTGCATTCTCTTCATTCCTATTTTTTAGAGCCAGGTGATCTCAAAATACCAATCAAATATCAAGTTAATGATACAAGAGACGGAGGTAGTTTTTCCACAAGAAGGGTTACTGCTATTCAGGGAGATAAAACTATTTTTATTTTAGCTGCATCATTCCATAAAAAAGAATTTGGTTTTGAGCATTTTCGTAAATTAGAAAGAGAGGTTTTGCCACCTGAAAAACTAACTAGTTGGAGTCAAATGGCAAATAAATTTGGCAAGTTTATTCCGTTCAAATTAAAAAGTTTCTTAAGTGTCAAAAGGCCTATTGAGTTTAGACCTACTTTTATTCCAAACTTATCCACCAACCAGGAACTTCCGCCTAAAATGGATGTTTGGTTTAAATTAAAGGGTGATATTCCAGACCTATCTATTGGAATAAAACATCAAATACTAACTTATATTTCAGATTACAGTGTTTTATGGTCTTCAGTTCTTCCACATATAAATAAAGTTAATTTTTCTGATATTCAAATGGCAAGTTTAGACCATGCTATGTGGTTTTATAGAGATTTTGATTTTACAGATTGGCTTCTTTACACTATTGAAAGCCCTAATTCTGCAAATGCGAGAGGGATTGCACAGGGTCATATATACACTAGAAATGGTATTTTAATTGCATCTGTCGTACAAGAAGGTTTAGTTAGACCGATAATTAGAAAAAAATAATTTTAACTACTATATTTGCATTAATTCGTTAGATGAAAAAAGAAGATTTTATTTTTACACATAATTATGATTCATCCTTAGAAGGTTGTTATCGTTGGGAATCGCCTAGTAATATAGCGCTAGTAAAGTACTGGGGTAAAAGTGAAGATCAAATTCCTAAAAACTCATCAATAAGCTTTACTTTAAAGAATTGTTTAACTAACACAAAACTAGAGTTTGTAAAGAAAAAATTAAAGTCTCAATTATTCGATTTTGATATTTTTTTTGATGGTAAACTTAAATTAGAATTTAAGCCTAAAGTCCATGTTTTTTTGGAAAGAATAAAAAAATACTGTCCCTATATATTAGAATATAAATTCACAATTAACACTACTAATACTTTCCCTCACAGTAGCGGAATTGCTTCATCGGCAAGTGGCGTGAGTGCATTAGCATTATGTATAATGTCAATTGAAAAAAGTATTGGTCCAAGTATTTCAGAAGAATTTTTTTACAAAAAAGCATCTTTTTTAGCCAGACTAGGTTCTGGAAGCGCGTGCAGAAGCGTGAAAGGAAGTGTTAATTTGTGGGGTGCTCATAAATCTTTTAAAACTAGTTCTGACTTATTTTCTATTGATTCTCCTTTCAAAGTTAACGATGTGTTTATGTCATATCATGATGCTGTATTATTAGTAGATAAAGGAGTTAAAACAGTTTCAAGTACAGCTGGTCATGAGTTGATGAATGATCATTTATTTGGTAAAAAAAGATTTCAAACAGCTCAAGATAATATTGAAGAATTATCAATAATTTTAAAAAACGGAAATCTTGATGATTTTGTGAGGCTAGTAGAAAAAGAAGCTTTAATGCTGCATGGTTTAATGATGACTAGTGATCCATCATATATTCTTTTAAAACCAAAGACATTACAAATAATTGAAGCTATACGTGAATTTAGATTGATAACTAAAATTCCTGTTTGCTTTACTTTAGATGCTGGAGCAAATGTACATGTTCTGTTTCCTGATAAAAATTCAGTAGAGGTTTATAATTTTATAGATAGTAGTCTAAAACTTTATTGTGAAAACAATTCGTATATAAAAGATTGTGTTGGTTATGGCGCTAAACAATTGTAAATTTGTTTAAAATTAAACTATGAAGGGCCCGTTGTTTTATTCTAAAATATTATTGTTTGGTGAATACGGAATAATAAAAGATTCAAAAGGCTTATCTATCCCCTATAATTTTTATAATGGAGCTCTTAAGATTACAGATACAAATACTGAGGTTGCAAAGGACTCGAATGCTAAATTATTTAAATTTTACAATTATTTAAAAAATTTAAATAGTCCAATCGTTAATTTTAATTTAGACAAGTTTCATAATGATCTGCAATTAGGAATGCATTTTGATTCCTCTATTCCAGAGGGCTATGGTGTTGGTAGTAGTGGAGCATTAGTAGCTGCTATTTATGATTATTATGCAAATGATAAAATCACTGTCTTAGAGAATCTTACTAGAGAAAAATTATTAAAATTAAAAGATATTTTTTCTAACATGGAATCTTTTTTTCATGGTAAATCTTCTGGTTTAGACCCTTTAAATAGTTATTTAAGTATTCCAATTCTAATAAACTCAAAGAAAGATATAAAAGTAACTGGAATACCTTCTCAACAGAGAGTGGGAGAAGGGGCTGTTTTTTTATTAGACAGTGGAGAAGTAAGTACAACAGCTCCAATGATTAATATTTTTATGGAAAAGATGAAGAAAGATGGTTTCAGAAAAATGTTAAATGAAAAATTTATTAAATATACAAATAAGTGTGTTGAGGATTTTTTAAATGGAGACTTGGGTTCTCTTTTTCAAAATACTAAAAACTTATCAAAAATTGTTTTTGATAATTTTAAACCAATGATACCTAACAAATACCATTCTTTATGGAAAAAAGGAATTGAAAATGATTCCTACTTTCTGAAACTGTGTGGTTCTGGTGGTGGAGGTTATATCTTAGGTTTTGCTAAAGATATTGAGAAAGCAAAAAAAGAATTGATTGGTCACAAAATTGAAGTTGTATACCATTTCTAGAGATTAACTCTAACAATATATCATGAAGGGTATATTTTATAAATTTATAAGTTTATTTTCAGTAATTAGATTATATAATATTTTTATAATAATCATTGCTCAATACTTTACGTCTATTTTTATTGTGTCTATTGATAATACAATCTCTAGCGTTATCTTTGATTCTCAGCTATTTCTACTTATATTATCTTCGTCGATAGCAATCGCTTCTGGTTATATTATTAATAACTTTTATGACTATGAAAAGGACCTTATTAATAAGCCTCTAAAGTCTAGAATAGACAGAGTTGTAAGAAAGAGAACAAAACTAAAACTTTATATCATCTTAAATTTTTTATGTGTTTTAACCTCTTATTTAGTTTCCTGGAGGTCTGTCCTTTTTTTCTCTACTTATATTTTTCTAATTTGGTTTTATTCACACAGACTAAAAAGAACATTGATTATTGGAAACATTGTATCATCTCTTCTTTCAGTAATTCCTTTTCTAATAATATTAATTTATTATAAAAACTTTGAATCAATCATATTCTTGTACGCGATGTTTTTATTTTTAATTATTTATATAAGAGAATTAATCAAGGATCTAGAAAATATTAAAGGAGATTTTACTTTAAATTATCAAACAATTCCAGTAATTTATGGTGAAAAAGTAAGTAAATATTTGATCACATTTAGTGTTCTTTTAACTATTGTAATTATATATTTATTACTTAGCTACTATGATACTGGAAGTATGTATTACTACTACTATTTTAGTCTAATGATATTAATATTGTTTGTTTTTATTTTATGGAATTCAAATAACAAAAAAAATTATAACTCACTCCATAATCTATTAAAATTTGTCATTGTTTTAGGAGTTCTAAGTATCGTTTTGATTGATGTTGACTTGTTTTTAGATAAATTTTATTTGTTATTAAATTATTATATATAAGATATCTACATATCTTTGAAAAAAAATATCATGGATAATAAAATTCGATTAAATAAATTCATCTCAAACTCTGGAATATGTTCTAGAAGAGATGCAGATATGCATATCTCTATTGGAAGCGTTAAAGTAAATGGAAAGGTGGTTACTGAAATGGGTTGTAAGGTTGATTTAGATGATGAAGTTCGTTTTGATGGTGCTCGAATTTATCCAGAAAAAAAAGCATATGTATTATTAAATAAGCCAAAAGGATTTTCAACTACAGATAGTCAATCCAAAGGTAAAACAGTAATGGACTTAGTATCTAATGCTACTAAATCTCGAATTAAGCCTGTTGGTAGATTAGGCAGAAACAGCACAGGTTTGTTGTTGTTTACTAATGATGAATTAATAATGAACAAATTTGTTAATTCAAAAAAAGGTGTTGCAAGATTATTTTATATTGAGTTAGATAAAAACTTAAAAGCAGAGCACCTAAAACAGATTAAGGAAGGATTTAAAATTGATGGTAAATTAATATCTGTAGAAGAAATTAGTTATGTAGTGAATTCTACAAAAAAAGAAATAGGATTAAGTATTAAAAACACTGGCAACACGATTATTAGAACAATATTTGATCATTTTAAATATGATATTATAAGACTTGATTGCGTTAAAATAGGAGGGTTAACTAAAAAAGATATACCAAGAGGTCATTGGAAAAACCTTACAGAACTGGAAGTGAGTAGCTTGAAGATGCTTTAAACAACCACATTAAAGATTATTATTTACGTAAAAAGCTAATCATGAAATTATCAGAATTAAAAAATCATCTTACTGGGTTAAAAAACATATCATTTCAGTTGCCAACTGGAAAATTAGTTCCTACCCATTTTCACGTAACAGAAGTGGGTAAAATAACTAAGAGTTTTATTGATTGTGGAGGTAAAGTTAGATTTGAAGAAATGATTAACTTTCAACTATGGACAGAAAATGATTATGAACACAGGTTGCGTCCTGAAAAACTTGTTTATATAATTGAGCAATCTGAACAGGCATTCAAGTTTAAAGACTTAGAAATTGAAGTCGAGTTTCAAGGGGTCGAAACAATTGGTAAATATGACTTAGATTTTGATGGAAATCGTTTTCTGTTAATATCGAAAACAACCGCTTGCTTAGCAGAAGATGCTTGCGGAATTACTACTTCAAAACTGAAAGTTGAAATCTCTAATACGCAACCAATAAATTCTTGCGATCCTAACTCTGGTTGTTGCTAGTAATGAATAAATTCACTAATTCAAAAAAAGGTGTGGCTAGGTTGTTTTATATCGAGTTAG
>CAJJDI010000015.1 GCA_905182835.1 uncultured Flavobacteriaceae bacterium
AAAAAACACCTGAAGATGCAGCACAATCATTTGGTGGTTTCACGGAATCTGGACACCCTCTATATACAGGTGGGGATGGAAACTGGTCTACTATTAGTGAAGGAATGGGCGCTGCAGGATGGGGATCCTTTGCCGCAAACGCATACAACAGAGCTGCTGGACTTGGTGGTGTTTCGTTAGGGTTTAATACTCTATCTGGACCGCAAGTAGGTGCTGCTGGTGGTATTGACGGAGGAAACGTAGGGCAGTTTTCTGCTGGATGGGCCTCTAGAGCTATTGGAAATATATCTACTGCAACAGGGTTTAGAAATACAGCAAGCGGGACAGCTTCTGTATCACTAGGAAACTATAATTATGCAACTGGAGATGCTACTATAGCAATTGGAAAAGAGAATTGGGCTGAAGGAGCTAGTACAGTTGCTATTGGTTATAAAAATCATGCTGCTGGTCCAGGGTCTGTTTCTTTAGGACAAGAAAGTATCGCATGGGGATCAACTAACTTTACTTCCGGATATCAAAATGTAGCTGGAGATACTAGTGCAGATGTTGGAACTGGAGGAAGTGCAACTGCAATGGGTAAATACAACACAGCGTCTGCTGATGCTTCAATGGCTTTAAACAGAGGTACTAGTGCTACAAACCAAGCTGCTACTTCAATGGGCCTTGGAACTACAGCAGATAACGTAGGGATGTTAGCAGTAGGTGTTAACAATGCTGCAGGTATTGGAGACCCAACTGCTGATCAATACTATTATGCCGATGGCGAATACACTGGAGCTCCAATTGGGGTTGCTTTTGTTGTTGGGAATGGAGATGTTGACACTTCTAATGGTCTAGCTGGAGCAAATCCATCCAATGCCTTTGTAGTGAACTATGACGGTTCTGCAACTTTATCCGGAGATCTAACAATTAATTCAGATTCTAGATTAAAATCTAATATTATTACTCTAGGTGGAACTTTATCAAAACTAATGTTAATTGATGGTAAAAATTATACCATGAAAACTAATGAGTCAATCCTAAAAATAGGGTTGCTAGCACAAGAAGTACAAAAAGCTTTTCCTGAATTAGTTAAAAAAGCTAATGACTCTGAGGGGACATTATCTGTGAATTATCAAGGAATGATTCCTGTTCTTATTAATGCAATTAAAGAACAACAAAAGCAAATCGATGAACTTAAAGCATTAATTAAATAAGAGTTCAAGATTAAATAAATATATCTTTTCCTTAATAGCCCTACTTAAATTTAAGTAGGGCTATTAATTTGCTATTAATAAATAAAATTTCATGAAAAAATTACTACTTCTTCAATTTTTTATATTTTCTATTGCTAACTCACAGGTTACTTTTGATAAAATTCCTGTAGAAAAGCAATTAGTAGCTAGAGACCTACAAACTAATCAAGGTACAATACAGATCGAAGGTAAAATTAATATAGGGGATAATTATAACTTAGAATATTCTTCATGGCAACTTGGAGAACCAAACAATACTCCTCCGCCTGAAGATAAAGCTGAAATAATTAATTCCTTAGGAAAATGGAATGATGCAAATGCGAGTGAAACACAAGCCTCCTATGTTGAGTATGATGGCTTAATAGATTCTCTAGCAGATTTTATATACCTAGGGCAATATGGTGGACATTCTTATTTTAAAAACACTAACGAGCTTAACTGGGAAGAAGCAAGTGTCGCTGCTATAAATGAAGGGGGCTATTTGTCCTCTCACCATACTTCTGAGGAAAACTCAGCAGTTACTGGGTTTGGTTGGTTTAGAGGGTGGATTGGGCTTTACCAAGATTTAGAATCAAGTGATTATAGCGAGCCTTTTAATGGATGGAAATGGGTTGCTCCAACACCATCAAGTACATCGGAATACTCCTCTATTAAAGTAAAGCTTTTAAAAAATGAGGAGCTATTAGAGACCTATGAGCAAAACTTAAGCTATAGTGATGAGGTGGCTATTTTTAGCTTTAGCATCAATATTAATGCTGAACTATCTAAATACAGAGTAATAATAGAAGCAGAATATAACGGGATTTTTGAATCGATAAATAATATAGGTGATATTGTCGCTGGAGATACTTTTATTGTTCAAGGACAATCCAATGCTGCAGCACCTTCTTATAACGGGAGCTCAAGTGAATATGAAAGTGAATTTATAAGAGTATATTCTGGCGGAAATACCAGTTCTTCAGGCATGCTCTCCAATGATAGTTGGTATTATGGACAAGGGGATGGAAATGAGGGTTCAAATGGTAATACAGGTCAATGGGGGCTGGTGCTAGCAAGAAGAATAGTTGATGAGATTGGCGTTCCAGTAGCAATTTTCAATGGAGCGCATGGCGGACAGCCAATATCATTTTTTCAAGCTCCTGAAGATTATAATTCCTCAACAGCTTCCAATTACGGAAGGATGTATTACAGATTAAATAAGACAGGGTTAAAAGATTCTGTAAGAGCAATTTTATGGTCTCAAGGCGAAGCAGATGCTTTTGCAAATGGGTTATCTACAGAACAATACAAAGATGCCTTTGTAAATCTTAAAAACTCATGGAGTAATGATTTAATTAACTTAGAGAGAGTGTATGTCTTTCAAACTAGAGAATGTAATTGTGGAACAAGTTCTACTGGAAGATTATTAATAAAAGAGGCACAAAGACAATTGGCTTTTGAAAATGACGATATTTCGATAATGCCTACTACTGGTATGACAACACATTCTGACAATTGCCACTACCCTTTCACAAATGGGTATGAAACTTTTGGTAATAGAATATACAAGCCTGTAATGAGAGATTTATTTTCCTATAGTTACGAAGAAGAAATAGATGCGCCAATGATATTGTCCGCAAACTTAACCTCTACTCAGACTCTAGTAATAGAAACTTCTGCAGAAAATCTAATGATTAACACTACAGATACAAGTGCTATTTTAAATAAAGTTTCTAATGATTATATTTTAACAAATGCAAATAATGTGTCTATTTCTTCTTTTGAAATTCAAGGAAATTCAATAGTTTTTAACTTAGACGGGAACCCTGGTTCTAGCCCAGTAATTTCATTCTATGGAATTTATGCTGGGATTGAAAATAATATTACAAATTCAAATGGACTAGAACTAGTTAATTTTAGTTATTATAATATTTCAGGGGGAACAGGAGGAACAGGAGGAAACGTTGCTGCTGATCAAGACAAAAAACCAGGCGTTGTATTTGTAGAAAATGGGGATAATCAACCTCAATCAGGAAGATTATACAGATCTTCTGCTCAAGGTGGAGCTTCTAGAGACGGAAATGGAAACTCTAATGGAGCTTTTGCAAATATCGG
>CAJJDI010000016.1 GCA_905182835.1 uncultured Flavobacteriaceae bacterium
CTGAAGTTTCCTATAACAAAGTATCTAATACGGGTCTTTTACAGTCGGATGGAGCGGTCTTTCAAGGAACAAAAAATTACGTAGAAGATAGTGACGTGCATCATAATTGGATATTTGACACAACCAAGTATGCTCTTCGTTTTGATGCCCCTGGAGGGTCTGCTGGCGAGGCTGGTCACTATGGTCAAATGCACCATAATTATATATATAATGCCAAGGGAATGATGGTTAAAGGAAATCATCATTATATAAGCCACAATACCGTATTTAACACTGTTAGTGGTAATGGTATTATTATTTTAGACGAAGACGGTTCTAATACAGGAACTGATGTTCAAAATAATCTAGTGGATAAAATGAGCGCTCACCGTTCAGGAACATTAGCGGCCTATCCTTTGCCAAGTATTTTTACAGATAACTCCGATAACTCCGATGATGGATATGCTAGTAATAATAGAAACGGATACACCTATTCTAGTGACAACATATCCTCCTTAATTAACACGGCAACAGGAATGCCTCTTTCAACATCCTCGGTTTTGTTAAACACGGGTGTTGCTATTGACACAGATTCGATACCTCATACTACAGTTGGAAGTGCCCCAGATATTGGAGCCTATGAATATGGTGGAACTGCATGGACTGCTGGGATAGATTGGGCTCCAAAATTCCACACGGCTATTTGGAAAAAAAGCGCATCTTCAACCAATTGGAACACAGCTTCTAATTGGTCTACCGGAGCTGTTCCTACTACGGATGTAAATGTTGTTATACCAACTGGAGCTACAAATTATCCTATTATTTCTTCTTCAGGTGCGGTAGCAAAAAACATAACAATAAATGCTTCTGCTACTCTTACGGTAAGTTATGCAGGGGATATTGTGCTTTCAGGAAATTTTATAAATAGAGGAACCGTTACTTTAAACTCTGCTTCTGATCATTTCCCTGCTATTAAAGTTGGAGGTGATGCAAGTGGAAATATCACCTATAATAGATATGTAAATGTAGTTGGTGCAGATGAGTGGGATTTAATTGGCTCTCCAGTGGATGGGCTTTCTATCAGTACTTTTGCGACAACCAATACAGCTGGCACAGCAACTCTTGCCACTAATGGTTCAAGTCCTACTACTTACGCAATTGGTACGTATGATAATACAACGGACACTTGGACAAACTACACTACATCCACTGTTGGAGCTGCAGGTAACTTTGATATAGGCAAAGGATATCAAATGGCATCCGTTAGTGGAGGGACAGGTTTTTTAGCTTTTACGGGAACCATAGCAACTACAGACCAAACAGAGGCAATTATCGATAATGACCTAGCTAATTCAGGAGCTGGAAGAAGGTGGTCTTTAATAGCAAACCCTTTCCCTTCATTTATAAATGCAAATACTAATGCAGATGGTACTAATAACTTTCTGTCAATCAACACAGCTAAATTAGATGATACATATGAATATGTATATGGTTATGATGCAGATGGTAGTGGTTATTCATTATATAATAACTCTAGTGGAGCAACTTACATAGCTCCAGGTCAAGCATTCTTTGTAGCGAGTGATGACACTAGTAGTGATACCGTTTCCTTAACTGAGGCAATGCAAACTGTTAGTGGTACAGATGATTTTATTGCTGGAGATATTGTAGAAGATTCCTTTGAACTTATCCTAAAACTCTATGAAGGGGACACTGAAATAGATTATACAAGATTTTATTTTGAAGAGGCCTTGGGTCTAAATTTAGACCCTGGTTATGATGCAGGACACTTTAACCAAGACGCCTCATTAATGACAAGACTTTTAGAAGAAGATGAAGGTCACGGACTAATTATTAATGCAATGGGGCTAGAAAGCATGAGTGACCTCATAGTTCCTTTGGTTATAAACCGAGAAGCTGGAGTTGACTTTAGAATAAGCATCGATACTTTTGGTATTTATGCTGGTACAAATGTTTATTTAGAAGACAATCAGTTTGGTACAATGACTCTTTTAAACGTTGAAGATTTTGAGTTAACACCAGAAAGTACTTTAAGTGAAGTAGGTAGGTTTTATCTTCATTTAACGGAAGATACTTTCTCTAATGAAGAGGTTATCAATACTAATTTTTTAAATGTATTTAAACTACAGAATAATAACTTTATAACAGTAGAAGGATTAGCCGTTCAGTCTAGGGAGACTAGTGTTAAACTATACAGTATACTAGGAACAGAAGTGTTGTCAACGGTACTTAATAACAGTACCAATACACAAACGATATCTACAGAAAGGTTATCTACAGGTGTCTATGTAATTAAGCTACAGTCAAAAAACAATCTACTAGTAAAGAAACTTATCATAAAATAAGACGCCAGATAAAAAGAAAAACTCTACTAAAATACTCCTTCTGGCATAACTAGAAAGGAAGCAATAAAGAAAATGGGCAAGTATGCAGCACTTACTTTAGTGGGTATTTTTATGATACTTAATCCAAAGAAAGCACAGGAATAATTAGCAGCCTCTAGCCCACCTGGGTGGAGTTAAGTAGTTGGTCTGTTTCGAAAATTAATTGTATTTTAAAAAAAAACTTTCGGTTTGGAATTGATATTTAAACAATTAGAAAATAAAACCATAGTCTGGTTTAGTAATAATAATCAATACGTTGTTCTAGAAAATATAACCGCTTCTATTTTAAAAAAAATCAATGAAAATGTATATGCAGAAGATATTGAGAAATATGTTTCTCTGCAATTAAATGTACCCATTGAGCAGTCTTGTGAATTTATTTTAGACCTTAAGCAGAGATTTTTTAATAATGAGGAGTCTAAAGAATTAGAAAAACCTAAAGATTATAGTGCTGTAAAAATTCCTAAAAATTTAAAGTATATTAAATTTTATGAAATCAACAATGTTGTTTTTAAAGTTGAATTTTCTAATGAATTTGAACTTTTATTAATCCATCCAAAATTTGCTCATTTAGAAATTAACAAAAAAATATACCAGCATAGTTTTGTCGTATTTTCTGAAAATAATGATTTTTTCTTATCTGTAAATAATACAATTATAAAGCATTGGAGTGAGAATGATATTCATTATTTCCAAGGTAAATTTTCAATGGAAATTATTCAGATAATACATAAAAAAACTGAAGATAATTGGATGGGTGTTTTTCATGCTTCTGCTATTGGTAATAGGGATAAATCAGTTTTGTTTTTGGGAGATTCCGGAAATGGTAAAAGTACTTCTCTGGCAATATTACAAGCAAATGGATTCATCTGTATGGCAGATGATTTTGTTCCTATGGATGTAACTAATCAAGAAGTGTATAATTTTCCATCAGCTATTTCAATCAAAAAAAATAGTGTAGATGCATTACTGCCAATGTATCCAGAATTAGCCTCCACATCTGAATTTCATTTTAAACGTCTTAATAAGGTAGTTAGATTCATAAAACCTAATAATTTGAATAACATTCAAAGTTTACCTTGTAATGAATTGGTGTTTATTAAATACAAGAAAGGTCAATCTTTAGAGTTCACGGAAATTAATAAAATAGATGCTTTTTCTAAATTAGTTCCTGATTCGTGGTTGTCCCCCAAAAAAGAGAATGTAAATGTGTTTTTAGACTGGTTTTCTAAGTTAAATTGTTATCAATTGACTTATTCTGACAACGTAGAAATGATTCAAACAGTCACCAAACTATTTAACAATGAATTTAAATAGACCTTTTTTTTTGCTAAATGTTTACTACTTTTTAAAAAATCAAATTATTTTATAAATGCTGATCTGATTTTAGGGTTGTCTTGTTATTAATTATCCACTTTTTTTTATCTCAGACATTGCAATGTCTACTTATATATTAACGATTTAATTATTTTTAGTTAACTTTATTAGTTTAGTACAATCATTTAAATTATTAATTATGAAAAAAATACTACTTTTAATTATGATGTTCTCTGTAACATTATACACTAGTGCTCAAAGAACGGCTAGCACTAGCGGAAATTGGAATGCAACAGCTACTTGGGGTGGTTCTTCTGTCCCTACTTCTGGCGATGCTGTTACATTATC
>CAJJDI010000017.1 GCA_905182835.1 uncultured Flavobacteriaceae bacterium
CAGAAGTGATTAATTTTTTATTCTGAACTTCCTGAAACCCGTTGGTTATAATATGAAGTTCATATTTCTCATAAAGGTACCTTAATATTGAGTGTGTACCCTCAATCAAGAAATTGAAAGAAGATAAATGTATAATGTAATCATCTGATAGCTTATAAATTGTTTGAGTTGAAACTTTCATGTTTAAAAATCTGAAAGTATCCTTTAGTCTACCGTATCTTAATTTATCTTTTGATATATTATTCTCTCTATACAGCTTCCAATAATTAATATTAATTGGGATATAGGATTCTAAAAAAACATTAATATCAATATCAATTTTATTTTCAATAAATATTTTTTTAAAAGTATACTCAGAGTTTTTATCAAAATCCCAAAGAGTATGATCCAGATCGAAAAATATATGTTTAATTTTTTTATTAACCATTTTTAGAGTTTATAATAATTTCAAATATTTCCTTAAACCTATCCCATCTTTTTTCATTACTAAAACTATAATTATGAAAAACAGTGGTAAACGTTCCATTAACTTTTTTTACTTTATCTATTACTTCATTAACCTTCTCTGTTTTATCTAAAAATGAATTAATGCTTAATAAGGAATAATCCATCAAGTTATAAGGGTTTACTAACAATGGAGTTTGTATATCATTATCTATATCAAAAAACAAAAAAGATGTACAGGTACTAGCCCTGAAGCCTATCTTATTCACGTAACCCATGGTATAATCCTCTTTAATATTTAACTTAATTAAATTTCGATAGTTAATTGGTAAATTAACCTTAGAAAAAGAATTTCTGCTAATTATTAAATCTCTATTTGTGATAGATTCAATATCCAGCTTTTCATTTTTTAAAACTTCAATATTATTAAGAGCAAAAAAAGATAATTTAAGACCAACTCTAGAGTAGTCTGAAACGAATTTAATAATATTAACAAATGGCTGTTTGATTAAACTAATATTTTTGTCGTAAGTTGAAAATTTTCCTACCAGAAAGAAAAATAAAAATTTATCTGAAGCTTTTTTTTGCTTATTAATAATCCATTTGAATGTGTCATAAGGATCTTTCTGTAAACTAAGTATAACCATGAATCTTGTATAGATATTTTTTGGTTTAAGTTTAAAAAGATCTGTAAAAACTCCACCAATAGTTCTCAAAAAACCTTTGTTTTTGTAATAATAAACACTGGGTACATCAATGATTGTTTTAGTGCTATACATTCTGTTTTCAAAGTAAATTTTTGGAAAAACAGATATAAGAGCAGATTTTAGTTTGTATGCCCAGAGATCTACTACTGGATCATCTAAAAAGTTATTTTTATACGCTATAGATTCTTGATATGAAAACCTTCCATAATTATCTTTTAAATGAGGTAAATACTCTTCATATCTAGAAATTAAATAAAAAGATGCTGCAAAAATATCAAATGGAATACTTCCTTTTTCATTATAAAAAAAACATTTAGTATCACCCCACAACTTTATCTCTACTTCAATATCAGAAAATCCCTGTTCTAATAAAATTGAGTTACTCTTAATATAAAACTCATTAGAAAGTCTTTTTGGAGCATAAGAAAATTTTGGCCCTTGAAATGAAACAAACTCATCAACTTTAGATGTAAAACTTACCTTAATTCCTATTATATTAATTAAAATATGTTTAAAAATATACTCAATTCTTCTTGTTAATATGGGAGTATAAACTAATATCATATCTCTTAACTTAATAGTAGATTTTGTAGCTCAGAAAAATTAAAATTTCCAAAATTTCCAGAACTCATCATCAGTAATACGGAGTTATTATAATTAACTGAAAATAAATATTCTTTTAATTTTAACGGATCATCAAACACTAATAAACCACTCTTATTAAAAGCAGCAACTATATCTTTTATGTCAATTTCTTGTAATTTCTTTGACTCTAAAGTAGCCTTTGAAAAATACACTATTGCTTTGTCTGCCTTATCTAGAGTATCTTTATACTCATTAATAAACTCAGAGTTTAAGCTGCTAAATGTATGTAGCTCAAAACAAGCGATAACATTATGTTTTTCAAATTGATTTTTAACTGCATTAACTGTAGCTTTCACTTTACTAGGTGAGTGAGCAAAATCTTTATATACATGTGAGTTTTTATAGGTAAATACTTTTTCTAGTCTATTACTAGCACCTTTAAATGAAGTAATTGCCTGGTAAAAGTCATCCTCATCTACACCCATTTGTTGACAAATCCATTTTGCCCCCATCAGATTACTCAAGTTATGTTTACCAAAAATTTCTAAAGGCAATTCCCCTTCACTAGTCTGTAAGTAAGTTACTCCATTTCTTATAAAAAAGTCTGGACTAGAATACTCAAATTTTCTTATACTCCTACTTGTTTTATTTACAATTTCATTGGTATCTAAATCCTCAGAATTATATGTGATACTTCCACCCTCTACTATTGATTCTATGAAAATGTCAAATTGTTTTTTATAAACTTCATATGTTGGAAAAACATTTATGTGATCCCATGAAATACCACTAATTAATGCAATATTTGGTTTATATAAATGAAACTTAGGTCTTCTATCTATTGGAGAGGATAAGTATTCGTCTCCTTCTAAAACAATAAAATCATTTTTTTCAGTCAATTTTACCATTACATCAAAACCTTCTAATTGAGCACCTACCATGTAATCCACATCTTTTTCATAAAAACTCATCACATGCAATATCATTGAAGTTATCGTAGTTTTTCCATGACTACCTCCAATAACTACTCTAGTTTTAAGTTTACTCTGCTCGTAAATAAACTCAGGGTAAGAAAATATTTTAAGATTTAGTTCTTTAGCTTTTAATAATTCTGGGTTATCAGCTCTTGCGTGCATGCCTAATACAATTGCATCTATATCATTTGTGATTCTATCGTGAAACCATCCTAATTCATTTGGATGTAATTCATGTGATTTTAATCTAGACTTTGAAGGATCATTAATAATATCATCACTTCCTGTAATATGATATTTTTTAACCTTTAAAGCTATCGCCAAATTATGCATAGCTGCTCCGCCTATCGCAATGAAATGAACTCTCATTTAATCAGTTTTAGTTATTAAGCATTAACCATAGTTTATCTTTTAACTTATCTATTCCTTTAGTAGTAAGAGATGATATAAATATATAGTCAATATCTAAATCAATATCTAACTCTTTAGTTAGTTCTTCAGTTAGCTCTTCATCTAGCAAATCTGATTTTGTTATTGCAATTAACCTGTTTTTATCTAACATTTCAGGGTTATATCTTTTTAATTCACTTAAAAGAATATCATATTGTTTTTTTATGCTGTTAGCATCCGCTGGAATCATAAATAAAAGAGTTGAATTTCTTTCAATATGTCTTAAAAAATAGTGCCCTAATCCTTTTCCTTCTGCAGCTCCTTCTATAATTCCAGGAATATCTGCCATTACAAAAGTTTTATAATCTCTATATTTAACAATTCCTAAATTTGGTTTAAGAGTAGTAAATTCATAATCTGCAATTTTTGGTTTTGCTGAAGTTATTACAGAAAGAAGAGTTGATTTTCCAGCGTTTGGAAAACCTACCAAACCTACGTCTGCTAAAACTTTTAACTCTAGTGTAATTTGTTTTTCCTCTAATGGAATTCCTGGCTGAGAATATCTTGGAGTTTGGTTTGTTGGTGATTTAAAATGCCAATTACCTCTTCCGCCCATTCCACCTTGACAAATTATTTTTTCCTCACCCTCATCTGTAATCTCAAAAACAATTTCATTGGTAAAAGTATCTCTTACGACAGTGCCTAGCGGTACTTCAATAAATGCATCTGTACCGTCTGCACCTGTACTTCTACTCTTACTTCCGTGTCCACCGTGGCCTGCTTTAATGTGTCTTTTAAACTTAAGGTGCAACAAGGTCCAATAATTAGAGTTTCCTCTTAAAATTATATGACCACCTCTACCGCCATCTCCACCATCAGGACCACCTTTTGTGATGTATTTTTCTCTATGTAAGTGCATAGAACCTTTACCTCCATTTCCAGAAGTTGCAAATATTTTAACGTAATCAACAAAGTTACCTTCAGTCATTTAATTAATTATTAAAGTGATTCAATTACACTACTAAGTCTATTGGTAATATGTTCAATGCTACCTTGCCCATCTACTCCAAAATATCTATTCTTTTTCATATAAAAATCTTTGAGAATTGCAGTTTTCTTGTAATATTCAGAAATTCTGTTTTGAATAATTTCTTCATTAGAATCATCAACTCTTCCGCTAGTTTTACCTCTTTCAAGTAATCTAGCAATTAATGCTTTATCATCTACCTCAAGAGCAATCATAGCACTAATAGTTGAGTTATTCTCTTCCATTAATTTATCTAGAGCTAAAGCTTGATTATTAGTTCTAGGAAAACCATCAAAAATAAACCCGTTAGAATCTAAATTTTTTCTTACAACCTCATTTAACATATCTATTGTTACTTGGTCTGGGACTAAATCACCTTTATCAATGAAAGATTTTGCCATTAAACCAAGAGATGTGTTGTTTTTTATATTAAACCTAAAAACGTCACCAGTTGAAATATGAAATAGATTGAATTTAACCTTTAAAAATTCAGCTTGAGTACCTTTCCCTGCCCCTGGAGGGCCAAATAATACGATATTTATCATGTTCAATTTACTATAAAATTTAAAAAAACAAATATAATCAATTGAAAAGGTTAATCTATTTTTTGATTTAATTTTAAAACGTATTTTTGTAGATATATTTAATAATGAATTTTTATACCTCACAAAACAAATTAGGGATATTGGGTGGAGGTCAACTTGGTAAAATGTTGATTAATGAAGCTAATAAGTTAAACATTAGCTGCAAAGTTATGGATCCTAATAAAGAAGCTCCATGTAGTAATTTAGTAGAAAATTTTATTGTAGGTGATTTATTAAATTATGACGATGTATATAATTTTGGTAAAAATGTTGAAGTCTTAACTATAGAGATTGAAAATGTTAATACTGATGCATTAAAAAAACTAGAAGAAGAAGGGGTTAAAGTATATCCATCTTCAGAAAATATTAAAACGATCCAAAACAAGTCAGTTCAAAAAAATTTTTATTTAAAAAATAATTTACCATCCTCTTTTTTTAAGACCTATGATAACGTCGATGATTTGATCAATGAAGCTGAAAATAAAAAATGCAAGTATCCTTTTGTTTGGAAAAGTGCAAGATTTGGGTATGATGGAAAAGGAGTAAAAGTAATAAATAATATAGAAGACCTTAAAACTCTTCCAAATATTGAATGCATTATTGAGGATAAAATTTCTATAAAAAAAGAATTATCTGTAATAGTTGCTAGAAATAAAAGAAGTCAAGAAAAAAATTTTCCTACTGTAGAAATGGAATTTAATCAAGAAAATTTAGTAGATAAAGTAATCTGTCCAGCTCAAATTTCAGACGACTTAAATAATAAAGCAATTCAGTTAGCACTAAAAACATCTAGAGCATTCAATCATATAGGATTGTTGTCTATAGAGCTTTTCATAACAGACAATGATGAAATATTAATAAATGAAGTAGCTCCAAGGCCTCATAATTCAGGTCATCACACAATTGAGTGTTGCCTAATTTCTCAATTCGAACAACACTTAAGAGCTATTTTTAACTTAAATTTAGGTAGTACATCTATTAAAATTCCTGGAATTATGTTAAATTTAGTAGGTGAAGAAAAACATTTTGGGGAAGCGATTTATGACAATATAGAAGGGGCATTAAAAATTCCTGGCGCAAGTATTCATATCTACGGTAAAAAAGATACTAAGCCGCATAGAAAAATGGGACATATTACTATAGTAAATAAGGACTTAAATAAAGCAAAAGAGTTTGCAGAAATAATAAGAAAATCAATAAAAGTAATAAGCAAATAGGTTATGATACAAGTTGGAATTATAATGGGAAGTAAAAGTGATCTTCCAGTGATGCAAAACGCAATAGATATTTTAAAAGAATTTGATGTAAAAATAGAAGTCGACATAGTATCTGCACACAGAACACCAAGAAAAATGTTTGAATATGCTGAAAATGCAAAAAAACGTGGATTAAAAGTTATTATTGCTGGAGCTGGTGGCGCCGCTCATTTACCTGGAATGATTGCATCCCTAACAACAATACCCGTTATCGGGGTACCTGTAAAGTCCAGTAATTCTTTAGATGGTTGGGATTCAATTTTGTCTATTTTACAAATGCCAAATGGTGTTCCTGTTGCAACTGTCGCTCTAAACGCAGCAAAAAATGCTGGAATTTTAGCAGTACAAATAATCGCTACATTTGACACAAGTCTTGGAGATAAGTTAGAAGTATATAAAGATAGTTTAGGAAAAAAAGTACTTGATTCTTCTAAAACTATATAAGAAATATGAATATTTTACTTACAAAGTTTGATTACGCTCCCTTTAAGCAAATAAAAAATTCAGATTATTTATCATCTATTAAAATAGCAATAAAAGAGCTTAAAAGTGAGATAGATATCATCACTGATAATAAAAGCAAGTCTACATTCATTAACACAATAGAAGCTCTTGATTATACTGGGATAAAATTAGATAGGATAACATCAATATTTTTTAATCTAAATTCTGCAGAAACTAATAAAGAGATTCAAAAAATTGCAATTGAGATATCCCCTAAACTTAGCGAGCTAAAAAATTACATTTTGTTAAACAATAAATTATTTAACAAAATAAACTTTGTATATAATACTATAAACAAAAGTAGTTTATCTACAGAAAAAAGTACTTTACTAAACAATACATACAAATCTTTTTTAAGGAATGGTGCAAATCTCTCAGCAGAAAAGAAAAACAAATTAAGGGGTATTGACATTAAACTAAGTAAGTTATCATTAGATTTTGGACAAAATCTATTGAAGGAAACTAATGACTTTGAACTACTTGTAAAGGATATCAAAAAATTAGATGGGCTATCAGAGGATCATATTGAAGCTGCTAAAATATTAGCGGAATCAAAAAACAAAAAAGGGTGGTTGTTTACATTGGATTACCCAAGTTATTCAGCGCTGGTTACTTATTGTAAGAACCGTTTATTAAGAAAAGAAATTACTATTGCCTTTGGACAAAGAGCTTTTAAAAATAATGAGTTTGACAATCAAAAAATAGTTATTGAAATTGTTAACCTAAGATATGCGAAAGCTACGTTACTTGGCTATTTATCTTATTCTGAATATATCTTAGAAGAACGAATGGCCAAAAGCACAAAAAATGTAATGGATTTCTTAGAAGGATTGGTGAGAAAAGTTAAACCTGTAGCAATAAAAGAATTTAAAGTGTTAGAGGGATATGCAAAAAGTATAGATAAAATTGAGAGTCTAGAAAAATGGGATACAGCTTTTTACTCTGAAATGTATAAAAAATACAAGTTCAATATTGATCAAGAGGAATTAAAACCTTATTTCAGTTTAAAAAATGTTTTACAAGGTGCTTTTACAGTAAGTAATAAATTGTATGGGTTAAACTTTAGTGAAGTACTTAATGTAGAAACTTATAGTGAAGAAGTAAATACTTACGAAGTTACGGATGATAAAAATAATTTTATAGCATTACTCTATACAGATTTTCATCCAAGAGAAGGCAAACGAGGAGGAGCTTGGATGACTTCATATAAACCTCAATATAAACACAAAAATACTAATGAAAGACCTCATATTTCGATTGTGTGTAATTTCACCAAGCCTACAAAAAACAAACCCTCATTACTGACTTTTGATGAAGTAACCACTTTATTCCATGAGTTCGGACATGCATTACATGGAATTTTAGCAAATACAACTTTTAAAAGTCTTTCAGGAACAAATGTTTCCTGGGATTTTGTAGAGTTACCAAGTCAGATATTTGAAAATTGGTGCTATGAAGAAAAGGCATTAAATCTTTTTGCTGTTCATTATAAAACCAAAGAGGTAATCTCAATAGAACTAATAAAAAAAATAAAAAATAGCGCTAATTATAATCAAGCGACTCAAACACTTAGACAATTGAGTATTGGTATTTTAGACATGAACTGGCATAATACTAATCCTGAAAAAATTAAAGATGTAAAAAAATATGAATCTAAAGTTCTAGAAAATTTAACTCTCACAAAAGAGATAGATGAAGTATGTATGAGCACAGGTTTTTCGCATATATTTCAAGGAGGGTATTCAGCTGGGTATTACAGTTATAAATGGGCAGAGGTTTTAGATGCGGATGCATTCGAATACTTTAAAGAAGAAGGAATATTTAATAAAAAAATTGCATCAAAATTTAAAAACAACATTCTATCCAAAGGAGGAACTGAAGATCCAATGGATTTATACATTAAGTTTAGAGGGAGAAAGCCAACAATTGATGCATTACTTAAAAGGTCTCAGATATTATAGAATAATATTCAATAATAACCAAAAAATAGGAACTGACTCTACCCAAAAAAATGCATAATATTTAGGTTGATTCTCTCTAGAATTGTAGAGAAAAATTGATAGAGCAATACAAATCACAATATTAATTAAAACTGAAATAGAATTGACATTTTCTAAAAGTAATATTTGAAGAAAATCCAAAAGAAAAAAAACAAAAAGTAAGACAAACCCAAGGCTCTTAGTACTTTGAATCCCAATATTTTGTGGAACTGTGTTTAAAATTTTTATATCTAAATTCAGATCTTGTATATCAAAAGGAAGAATAGCTACAAATACGTAGATAAATATCTGAATAAAATAGATAAAAACGATAACATCTATTTTATCATAGGAGTCAATAATTGGCAAAAACACTATTAATAAACTCCAAACAGTTGCTACAATAAATATTTTAAGACCTGGTATACTTCTTAGATTTTTCTTATTTCTATTGAATGAGCTAACAGGTAATGCATAAAGCACAGTAAATGAGCTTACTACAAAAGTAATAATTAGCTCTTGACTAGAAAATTTTGGTAATAGTAGAAGGCATATGATCACTGAGATTATAGTTAAAAAATATATCAATTTTAATGTCTTCCGTTTTAAGAGCTGTATTGTTAATGCTATTTCACAGTACTTAATAAAATTATAGGCAACTAAAGTTGACGAAAAAGTAAAAAGAAGTAAATTATAATCTAAAGTTATATCAAATTTTAAAAAAGTCAGTACCTGAAGACAAGCTACGGCCAAAGATACATGCAAGCTAGAATTAATATAAAAATTAACTAGTTTGGAAGTAATATTTTTTATGTTAATAAGTTCTGAAATTATTTAATAATTAATAAAAAATTAATGTGATAAAAATATCATTTATTAATTACTTTTGTATGTATAATTTTTGATTTTTACTATGAATTCAGAATCTTTTTCAAGAAGACATATTGGACCTAGAGAGTCTGATATAGAGGCAATGCTAAAAACAGTTAAAGCATCGTCTATTGATAAATTAATTGAAGATACAATTCCTGCAAATATCAGGTTAAAAAATGCTCTTGAATTAGAGGACCCATTAAATGAATCGGATTATTTAATGCATTTAAAAAGTATATCTCATTTAAATAAAGTATTTACTACTTATATAGGACTAGGTTATAATAGATCTTATTTACCGGCTGTAATTCAGAGAAATATACTTGAAAGCCCAGGCTGGTATACTGCCTACACTCCATATCAAGCTGAAATAGCTCAAGGAAGACTTGAAGCTTTATTAAATTTTCAGACTATGATATGTGATTTAACCGGAATGGAACTAGCTAACGCATCCCTACTAGATGAAAGTACAGCAGCTGCAGAAGCAATGACATTGCTTTTTGCGATTAGATCGAGAGATCAGAAAAAAAATAAAATTAATAAATTTTTTGTTTCAAAAAATATATTTCCACAAACTCTTTCTTTATTAAAGACAAGATCTAATCCTTTAGGTATAGAACTTGTTATTGAAGATGAACTTAATTTCAACTTTGACTCTAATGAGTTTTACGGAGCGTTTATTCAATACCCCAGTGCTAACGGAGAAGTAACTGACAGTTCTGAATTTATTAAAAAATGTAATGATAATAATATTAAAATAGCAGTTGCTGCAGATATTTTAAGTTTAACAATTTTAGAATCACCAGGAAAATTCGGTGCTGATGTAGTAGTTGGAACCACTCAAAGATTTGGAATTCCTTTAGGTTACGGAGGTCCTCATGCAGCATATTTTGCCACAAAAGAAATATACAAAAGAAGTATTCCTGGAAGAATTATTGGAGTGACAGTAGATACTAACGGCAAAAGAGCCCTTAGAATGGCATTACAAACTAGAGAACAACATATTAAAAGAGATAAAGCTACATCTAATATTTGTACATCTCAAGTCTTATTAGCAGTAATGGCAGGTATGTATGCCGTTTATCACGGACCTACCGGGTTAAAAAACATTGCAAATAGAATTCATAACAGTGCCATTGTTTTATCTGAAAAATTAACTTCACTAGGGTTGGAGCAGCTGAATAATCATTTCTTTGATACTATCAGAATTAGTATTGATATTGAGAAAATAAAAAGTGAAGCTAATTTAAATGAAGTTAACTTTTATTACCCTGATAAAAACACTGTTTCAATATCAATAAATGAAACTACAACTATAGAGGATTTAAATACTATAGTTTCAATTTTTTCAACTGCAACAAGCAATAGTACAGATAAGATTATCACATTAAAAAATACAAATAAAATCCCTGACAAATTAATAAGAAAAACTACTTATTTAACTAATTCTGTTTTTAATAAATACCATTCAGAGACTGAACTAATGAGATATATTGTGTCATTAGAAAGAAAAGATTTGTCATTAACTCATTCTATGATTCCATTAGGCTCTTGTACAATGAAATTAAATGCTGCTGCAGAAATGCTTCCTCTTAGTTGGAACAGATGGATAAATATACACCCATTTGCTCCAATATTTCAAGCAAGAGGCTATCAGTATATCTTAAGGAATTTAGAAAATCAATTATCTACTATTACAGGCTTTGCGGCAACTTCTCTGCAGCCTAATTCTGGTGCTCAAGGTGAATTCGCTGGATTAATGGTAATAAGAGCATATCATCAAGACAATGGAGACCACAATAGGAATATATGTCTAATCCCTTCTTCAGCTCATGGTACAAATCCAGCAAGCGCAGTAATGGCCGGAATGAAAGTGATAGTTACTAAAGCATCAGATGATGGGAATATTGATATTGAAGATTTAAAAAATAAAGCTATTGAACATAAAGAAAATTTAGCTGCTTTGATGATAACATACCCTTCTACTCACGGGGTTTTTGAAGCTGATATTCTTGATATAACAAATATTATTCATGAAAATGGAGGTCAAGTATATATGGATGGTGCAAATATGAACGCTCAGGTTGGATTAACTAATCCAGCGGCAATTGGAGCTGATGTTTGCCACCTTAATCTTCATAAAACATTTGCAATACCTCATGGAGGTGGAGGGCCAGGAGTTGGGCCAATTTGTGTCGCTAAACAACTAGCGCCGTTTTTACCATCAAATCCAATAGTAAAGACAGGAGGGAACAAAGCTATCGATTCAATATCTTCAGCACCATTTGGTTCTGCACTTGCATGCCTGATTTCTTATGGCTATATAAAAATGCTAGGTAGTGATGGTTTAACAAATTCTACTAAAGTTGCTATTTTAAATGCTAACTATATAAAAGAAAGATTAACTGGTAAATATGAAGTTTTGTACTCAGGCGAAAATGGTAGAGCAGCCCATGAAATGATAATTGATTGCAGACCATTTAAAACGAAGGGAATTGAAGTTACTGATATTGCAAAAAGGTTAATGGATTATGGGTTTCACTCTCCAACCGTTTCTTTTCCAGTTGCAGGTACAATGATGATAGAACCAACAGAAAGTGAGAGTAAAGGAGAGCTTGATCGTTTTTGTGATGCAATGTTAGAAATTAGAAATGAGATCAACAATTGCTCACTTGAGGATAAAAATAATGTATTGAAAAATGCTCCTCATACTATGGAAATGGTTACAGCTGATAAATGGGAGTACAACTATTCAAGAACTAAAGCTGCTTATCCCCTAGAATATGTAAAAGAGAATAAATTTTGGGCAACAGTCAGAAGAGTTGATGATGCTTATGGAGATAGAAATCTGATGTGTAGTTGTGATCCAATAGAATCATATACAGAGTAATTATTTAAAAAAAATACTTAGATTGTATAATAATTAAATCTATAATGTTATTTGAAAATTAATTTTATGAATGTAAAAATCACAGGTACTGGAAGTTATATACCTAAAGTTTTAAAGAAAAATGATGATTTTGCAAACCATGAATTTTATAATACTGATGGGTCTAAAGTAGGATCTGATAACGTTAGTGTTATAAGTAAGTTAAAAGAAATAACAGGAATTAATGAACGAAGGTATGCTAGTGATAATTTAAATTCATCTGATTTAGGATACTTAGCAGCAGAAAAAGCAATTGCAGATTCGGGCATAGACAAAGAAACCATTGATTATATAATTTTAGCACATAATTTTGGGGATGTTAAATCAACTTCTGACCAAAGTGATATGCTACCATGTTTAGCTGCAAGGGTAAAGCATCTTTTAAAAATTCAAAACCCTAAATGTGTTGCTTATGATATTTTATTTGGTTGTCCAGGTTGGGTCGAAGGGATGATACAGGCTAATAGCTTTATTAAATCTGGAATAGCAAAAAAATGTTTAGTGATTGGTTCAGAAACTCTTTCAAGAGTGGTAGATAAATTTGATAGAGACTCAATGATATATGCAGATGGAGCTGGAGCTACCATATTAGAATCCTCTAATGAGGATATTGGAATAATAGCACACGAGTCTGCTTCCTTTACTAACGACGAGATTTATTACTTATATTTTGGTGAATCCTACAATTCCAACAGTGGAAATGATTCAAGATTTATTAAAATGCACGGAAGAAAGATTTATGAATTCGCATTAACAAATGTTCCAGCAGCGATGAAAAGTTGTCTAGATAAAAGTGGACATAAAATAGAAGATTTAAAAAAGATATTTATCCACCAAGCAAATGAAAAAATGGATGAAGGGATAATTAAAAGATTTTATAGATTGTATAAAATGCAAGTACCTGAAAACATAATGCCAATGAGTATATATAAGCTTGGCAATAGCTCTGTTGCAACAATACCAACACTATATGATATTGTCAAGAAAGGTGAATTAAAACCTCACAACTTAACTAAAGGGGATATTATTATGTTTGCTAGTGTTGGAGCAGGAATGCATGTTAATGCAATTGTATATCAATATTAAATGTATAAAAATAATTATCCTCATAAAAGATATCGAATAACTTTAGACTTTCTAAAAAAGCATGTTAATTCAAATGAAGAGATTTTAGATCTTGGTGTAGCTAATCCATTTTCAGAAATTTTAAAAAATAATAATTATAAAGTAACTAATACTTCTGGTGAAGATTTAGATATTGATTACAGTGCAATTAAAAATTCAAAAGCAGAAGTAGTTACTGCTTTTGAAATATTCGAGCATTTAGTTGCTCCCTTTAATGCTTTAAAAGAAATAAAAGCAGATAAATTAATTGCAAGTGTTCCTTTGAAGTTATGGTTTTCTAATGCATACAAAAACCCAAATGATAAAAGGGATAGACATTATCATGAATTCGAAGATTGGCAATTTGATTGGTTACTAGAAAAGTCAGGTTGGGAAATAATTTCAAGAAAAAAATGGACTAATCCAACAAAAAAAATAGGATTAAGACCAATCTTAAGATTGTTTACTCCAAGATACTATATCGTATATGCAAAACGAAAACCTATCGAAAATATTAAAACATGGAGTGAGAAAAGAGCTAATAATGAAGAAACTTATTCAACAGAATTTGAAAACTATAATTTTAAATTGAAATAATCAGTTGATTTTATAATAAAATAGGTATGGACGTATATATAATAATACCTTTTCATAATGAAGAAAAATATATAGACTTAACAATACAATCAATTGTTGAGCAATCTTATCCCATAAAAAAACTATTATTAGTTGATGATAATTCTAATGACAAAAGCTATTCTATAGTAAAAAACTATGTAAAAAAATACGACTGGATTGGTGAACTGAACACAAAATCCATTCAAAAACATATACCTGGAGAAAAAGTAATAAAAGCATTTAATTTTGGCTTAAATAGCTTAGACGATAATTATGATGTTATATGTAAATTTGATGCAGATATCATTCTGCCAAATGACTACATTGAAAAAATAGTTGGTTACTACAAAAAAGACCCCTCTATAGGAATGGCCTCTGGAATTTTATTTATAGAGAAAAATAGTAAATGGATTTACGAAAACATTTCTTCAACAGAACACGTAAGAGGTCCTATAAAATCATATAGAAAAAAGTGTTTTAATGACATTGGAGGTTTAAAAGAATCTATTGGGTGGGATACAATAGATGTTTTGTTGTCAAAATATAATAAATGGAATGTAAAAACAGACACAAACCTTATTGTAAAACATCAAAAAGAAACAGGAGCTAATTATGATAAAAGCGCTAAATTCTTACAAGGCGAAGCTCTGTACAAGATGAGATTTGGAATAATATTAAGTATTTTATCAGCTTTAAAGAGGTCTTATAATAAAAAGAGCTTATCCTACTTTACCTATATAATAATTGGATACTTTAAAGGAATAATAGATAACACAAATCCAGTTGTAAGCGAAGATGAAGGAGAATTTATAAGATCATTAACTTGGAAAAGTGTGAAGGACAAATTACTAAAAAGATAAATTTTTCTTTTCCACATTTCCACCTGAAATTATAATACCAATTTTTTTACCTTTAAATTTCTCTCTTTCTTTTAGAACTCCAGCAAATGCAACAGCACTAGATGGTTCTATTAACATATCTAATTTATCATAAACAAGATTCATTGCATTAACAATCTCACTTTCCTCAACACAGATAATTGTTTTTATGTATTTTAAAATTATAGGGAAATTGATATCTCCTAAATTAGTTCTTAATCCATCTGCAATAGTATCTGTTGTAGAATTAAATTCAATCTTGCCAGAAAGAAGCGATCGATACGCATCATTTACGTTTAATGGCTCTACTCCAATAACTTCACACTTATTAGAATACACCTCACAAGCTAATGCAGAGCCTGAAATCAAACCACCCCCTCCAACCGGACACAATACATAGTCTAAATCAGTATGGTCATTAAGAAGCTCAGAGACTACCGTTGAATTACCTAAAATAACATCGAAATTATTAGAAGGGTGAATAAATGTTAAATTGTACTTATCTTGAATTTCTTTAGAGGTTTCTTCCCTAGACTTTAATGTTGACTTGCACACAACTAAATTAGAATTAGATTTTAAGACAGATTGCTTCTTTATTTCAGGAGCATTTTCAGGCATTACAATGTGAGCAGTAATGCTTTGGTTTTGTGAAGCTAAGGATAATGCTAGAGCAAAATTACCTGAAGAATGAGTAATAACACCATTCTTTTTTTGAGAATCGTTTAAGTTTAAGACAGCGTTTGTAGCAGCTCTAAATTTAAAGGAGCCTGACTTTTGAAAATTCTCGCATTTAAAGAAAATTTCCGCACCACAAATTGTGTTTATTTTTTGACTAATTAAAACAGGTGTTTTGATAGTATAGTTTGAAGTTGATTTTTTAACTTTCTCTAAAGATTTTCTGGTGATATTCATAACTGGTAAGCTGATTTAGGGATTATTAAATTAATACAAATCATATTACTGCTTTATTGAATTAGTATAATCTATAAATATGTTTATCCATATTAATCTTGAGAAAAAATGATTTATAGGTGAAAATATAATTACAAAAACTGATAGTATAGAGACAATTGTTATTATATCCATATTTTCAAAAAAAACATATAAGAGTGCACCAAAAATTAATACAAAAGCTACAGCAATAGCATAACTGACATACATTGCACCAAACCAAAACCCAGGCTCTATCTCGTACTTAAACATACAGTTAGCACAATGGCTATTTGTTAACTTATTGTTTTTGAGAATATTTAGATAAGGATTATTTTTATGCCAAAAGCTCCCGCAATGACACTTAGGACATTTATTGTAAGAAATACTATATAATTTAGATCCTTTTTTAATCAAATTAATTTATTTTTATCTGTAGAATTAAATAGCTACATACTTAATTAAACCTTTTTGAAGCTTGATCTAACACAAATCCTATTCCATCAACATTAGAGCCACCTGCGGTTGCGAAAAAGTCTTGACCACCTCCACTTCCATCAATTAAACTAGACAGTTTTTTAACTTCCTCTCTAGCATCAAAGCCTTTATCTTTTACTAATTCTTTAGAGATATAGCATACAATGTTCACTTTTGAGTTATTTTCAGTCACAAAAAATAAAAACAAATTCTTTATTTCGCTTCCAAGCTCAAAAGATAATTTTTTAATACTTGAAACATCTAAATCAACTTTTTTTGTTAAAAAATTCACTCCATTGATCTCCTTAATTTCATTTCTAAAAGAAACTTTAGTATGTTGTAGTTTTTCAATTAACAAAACCTCAACTTGTTTTTTTAATTTTAAATTCTCCTTCTTTAAGTCCGATAAGGAAACAACTAGATTTTTACTGTTGTTTAGAAGGGTTTTTATTTGGTCAAATTGAATACCTATTTCTTTATAATAATTTTTTACCGCATCACTAGTTATCGCTTCGATTCTTCGAATACCAGATGCAATAGCTCCTTCCGATTTAATTTTAAACTGCCATATTTCTGAAGTATTTTTGACATGTGTTCCACCACATAACTCAATAGAATCCCCAAATTTAATTGACCTCACAACATCTTCGTATTTTTCACCAAACAAAGCAATTGCTCCGTTATCAATGGCATCCTGCATTGGGACTTGCCTATTCTCATCTAGGGATAGGTTATCAGCTATCCTTGAGTTAACAAAGTTTTCGATTTCAGTTAACTGATCAACTGATATTTTTTCATAATGAGAAAAATCAAATCTAAGGTATTTAGAGTGTACTGCACTTCCTTTTTGTTCTACATGTTTTCCGAGGATTTCCCTAAGTGCCTGATGAAGCAAATGAGTAGCAGAATGATTACACTCTATTCTTAGTCTTTGTTTAGAATCAACAACTGCAATAAATAATTCGTTGATGTTATTAGGAAGCTTTTTTACAGAATGAATAGTAATATTATTTTCTTTTTTTGTATCTAAAATGTAAGTTACTTCACCGTTTTTAGACTCTAAGTAACCTTTATCCCCCACCTGACCGCCACCTTCAGCATAAAAAGGAGTGAGATTAAATACTAGCTGAAACAAGTCACCCTGCTTAACAGAGTTAACTTTTCTGTATTTAGTTATATTAACTTTAGTACGAAGCATATCATAACCAACAAATTCTTGAACTGGATCTTCAATTAAAACTATCCAATCTTCAGTAGATGATTCACTAGCTGCTTTTGATCTGTTTTTCTGAAGTTGCAGTTCGTTTTTAAAACCCACCATATCTAACGATAATTTCTTTTCATTCAATATTAAGGAGGTTAAATCAATAGGGAAACCATAGGTATCATATAATTCAAAAGCCTTTTTTCCAGAAATAATTTTATCGGTTGAAGATTTAACAATATGATCTAACAATACAAGACCTTGATCTAGAGTTCTAAGAAATGCTGATTCTTCTTCCTTAATAACATTCTCTATCAATTGCATTTGAGTAACTAATTCAGGGTAACTAGCTCCTAGTTTTTTAGTTAAAACATTTACAAGTTTATAAATAAAAGGGGTCTTCTGTCCTAGAAAAGAGAACCCATATCTTACAGCTCTTCTTAAAATTCTTCTTATTACATATCCAGATCCATTATTACTAGGTAGTTTACCATCTGCGATAGAGAAAGAAACAGCTCTAATATGATCTGAAATAACTCTCATCGCTACATCTGTCTCAGAAGATTTACCTTCGTATTTAAAACCTGTTAAAACTTCAATCTCATTTATTATAGGAGTGAATAAATCTGTGTCATAATTAGAAGTGACCCCTTGTAAAACCATGCATAATCTTTCTAAGCCTAATCCAGTATCAATATGTTTATTAGGGAGATCTTCCAGAGTACCACTCGCTATTCTATTGTACTGCATGAAAACTAAATTCCATATTTCTAATACATGAGGATGGTCTTTATTAACTAAGTCTACAGCTGAAATTTTAGCTTTATCTTCTTTACTTCTAATATCTACATGAATTTCACTACACGGCCCGCAAGGTCCTTGCTCACCCATTTCCCAGAAATTATCTTTTTTATTTCCATATAAAATATGTGATGCCGGAACAATTTTCTTCCAAATATTAAGAGCTTCTTTATCCATAGGTAAATTATCTACATCATCAGAGCCTTCAAATACAGTTATATATATATCCTCTTTATCAATTTTATAAACTTCTGTCAGTAATTCCCAAGCCCAGTTAATTGCATCCTCCTTAAAATAGTCTCCAAAACTCCAATTACCAAGCATTTCAAAAAAAGTATGGTGATATGTATCATAGCCAACCTCTTCCAAATCATTATGTTTACCCGAAACTCGTAAACATTTCTGTGAATTTGTAATTCTAGAGTGTTTAGAGATAGAGTTTTCTAAAAAATATTTCTTAAAAGGGACCATTCCAGAGTTCACAAACATTAGTGTAGGGTCATTTTTTACTACTAATGATGCTGATGTATTAATCTGGTGAGATTTGGTTTTGAAAAATTCAACGAAGTTTTTTCTTACAAGGTTCGAGTCCATTATCTATACTGCTTAAACGTTATATTATTAATAGTGCAAAACTATTTATATCTTTGTCAGTTATTAGGTGTTAAAACTAACACAAAAATATAATTTTTTTAGACATGTCTAAGTTAAAATATTATTACGACTCTGAAACACTTTCTTATCGCAAAATAGATAGGAAAAAAAGTGATGTTATCAAATACATATTAATTAATTTGTTTGGATCAGTGTTTTTGAGTGTGTTTTTTATTTTTCTAACTAGCACATATTTTGAGTCTCCTAAAGAAAAAACACTAACTAGAGAATTAGAGAACTTAAGATTGCAATATGATATTTTAAACGATAAAGTCGAGGATGCTGAAATGGTGTTATCTAACGTCGAAGAAAGAGATAATGCTATTTATAGAATATATTTTGAATCTAGCCCTATTTCTGAAGATAAGAGAAAGGCTGGTTTTGGTGGTGTAAATAGATATAAGAAATTTGATGGTTACGACTATTCCGAACTCATTAAAGAAAGCAACAAAAGAGTAGATATTTTACAAAAAAGAATAATCGTTCAATCTAAATCTTTAGATGAAATAACAAAATTAGCTTTAGAGAAAGAGAAATTTTTACAGGCAATTCCAGCAATCCAGCCTCTTAACAATGATGATCTTACTAGAATTGCATCAGGATACGGCAAAAGGACTGATCCTTTTACAAAAGCTAAAAAATTTCATTATGGAATGGATTTTACAGCACCACGAGGGACTCCAGTATACGCCACAGGAGATGGAGTCGTTAAAAGAGTTGACAGCAGGTCTTCCGGTTATGGAAAACATATTAGAATTGATCATGGATATGGATACACTAGTCTTTACGCTCATTTATACAAATACAATGTTAAGAAATGGGAAAAAGTTAAGCGTGGAGATCTAATCGGCTATGTAGGAAGCACAGGAAGATCTCAAGCACCTCACTTACATTATGAGATTTTTAAAGATAAAGGAAGAATTAATCCAGTTAACTTTTACTATGGTAATTTAACTGCTAAAGAGTTTGATGATTTACTTAAACAGACTTCTTTAGTAAACCAATCTTTAGACTAATGAATATTGAATTACCTGAAAAAAGATATTACTCTATTGGTGAAGTAGCTAAAGCATTTAATGTTAACACTTCCCTAATTCGTTTTTGGGAAAAAGAGTTTAAAGCACTAAGCCCTAAGAAAAGTACAAACGGAAAAAGAAAGTTTACTGCAGAAGATATCACTAGCATGAAACAGATATTTTTTTTACTTAAAGAAAAAGGGTATACAATTGAGGGAGCAAAGACTTATATCAAAGAAGCTAAGAAAAAGCCGATGAATAACTTTGAAATAGTTGAAAAATTAAATGAAATAAAAAACAGATTACTTAGAATAAAAAAAGAATTATAAATCTATTTTTTTCTCATATATATATCCAACGGAACTCCGTTAAAATCAAAATTTTCTCTTAGTTTATTTTCTAAAAATCGCTTGTAGGGTTCTTTAACATATTGTGGTAAGTTACAAAAGAACGCAAATTGTGGTTGTGGAGTTGGAAGTTGCGTTATAAACTTAATTTTAACATATTTTGCTTTATAAGCAGGTGGAGGATAATGCTGTATTAAAGGCAATAAAGTCTCATTTAAGAGGTTAGTTTTTATTTTTTTAGATCTATTTTTATAAACTTCCACAGCAGTTTCTATAGCTTTAAAGAGTCTTTGTTTAGTTAAACTGGAAATGAAAACAATCGGAACATCAATAAAAGGTTCTATTTCTTTTCTAATCATCTTTTCATAATCTTTTAACGACTGAGTTTCTTTTTCTACTAGATCCCATTTGTTAACAAGAATTACAATTCCTTTTTTATTTCGTTCAGCAAGCCAGAAAATATTCCTCACTTGACCGTCAAATCCCCTGGTAGCATCTAATAATAAGATACAAACATCTGAATGCTCTATCGCTCTAACACTTCTCATTACAGAGTAGAATTCAAGATCTTCTTTTACTTTAGATTTTCTTCTAATTCCAGCAGTATCTACGAGATTAAATTCAAATCCAAATCTATTATATTTTGTATCAATTGAGTCTCTTGTTGTTCCTGCAATATCAGTAACAATATATCTTTCTTCACCTATTAAAGCATTAATAAATGATGATTTTCCTGCATTTGGCCTGCCAACTACAGCAAATCTAGGTAGGTCATTTACCTCTTCTGGTTCATCTGAAAAGTTTTTAACTAGAGCATCTAACAAATCTCCAGTACCAGATCCGTTAATACTAGCAATTGTATAGTATTCTCCTAATCCTAATTCATAAAATTCAACAGCATTGTTAGATCTTGCTGAATTATCTACCTTGTTTACAACTAGAAATACAGGTTTATTAACTTTTCGAAGCAGTTTTGCTACATCTTCATCCATAGCAGTTACTCCAGATTCAACATCAACCATAAATATAATTGCATCAGACTCATCTATTGCTAATTCTACTTGTTTGTCGATTTCACTTTCAAATACATCATCACTACCAACAACGTACCCTCCAGTATCAATCAGAGAAAACTCCTTACCATTCCAATCACTTTTACCATAATGTCTGTCTCTAGTAACACCACTAGCAGCATCTACTATTGCTTCACGCCTTTGTACAAGCCTATTAAAAAAAGTTGATTTGCCAACGTTTGGTCTTCCTACTATTGCTACTATATTACTCATATCATTTAAATGAATGCAAATGTAATGTTAAAACTAGAATTTAATGCAAAAAAAAAGTTGATTAATAAATTAATCAACTTTTTATATAATATAAATTAAGTAAGCTTTATTTCAATTTTGAAGACATTTCTGTATTTAATTCTGCAGTCTGTACAGTAATACCCCATACTTCGTCGATAGATGCCGTAGCAGCTTTCTCATCATTACGATGAGTTCTCCAGCCGTGCATTTCATTATAAGCATTTACATAATCAACATCTGGATCAGTAAAATCACCCATTCCTTCAGCATGACTATTGTAAGGCTCTACTTCTAACAATTGTCGTGACTCCCCACCTGAAACTAACATAAATAAACCGCTAACACCAGAATAACCAAGTTCTTTCTGTACCTTATTGTTATTTCTCCAGAATCTTAAAAAATCTGACATCTGACCTGTTTTAATAGTGTATGTTGTCATTTTTACAAATTTAGCTGGCGGTGCATCATTATTCCAATTTTGACAAAGTCCTTTCATTCTCCACCATCTTTTATTTCCGTCATTACTTTGAACATAAGGCATTACATGCTTACCCCAATAAGCTAATTCTGCAGTGTTATCTTCGTCAAAAGCTGCTGCATTTCTATTACCCATCACCCTCATATACTTTCCTTGATCTTGTCCAGTAATGATTTGGTACGTAGCCATAGAAGTTTCGGCCGTTCCATTAAATTTATCTGTCTTTTTAGCTACACCAGCTTCAAACTCTGCATTCATCCCAGCTTTAGGGGTCCATTTATTCGTTTGCCAATATTCACTATTTGGGTTAGTTTGAGAAAAGGCAAAAAAGGGCACTAAAAGTAACACTAATAATTTTTTCATTTTGTATGTTTTTATAGTTAATTAAGGCTAAACTATACAACTACATGAAAATAAGTTTTAAATAAAAGTTATTAGAGTCGTGAAAATTTAAAAAATGTTTTAATTATTGTAACCGAACCTTCTTAATTGAGTTTGATTGCTTCGCCAATTTTTATTGACTTTTACATAAAGTTCAATATGAACTTGTTTACCAAAAAATGCTTCTAAATCTCTTCTAGCTTGTGTACCAACTCTTTTTAAAGCCACCCCTTTATGACCTATAACAATTCCTTTTTGACTTTCTCTTTCTACCATAATAATAGACCTAATTCTAATAATTTTTTCTTCTTCAAAAAACTCTTCTGTTAGGATTTCCACAGAGTATGGAATTTCTTTTTTGTAAAAAGTTAGAATTTTTTCTCTTACAATTTCATTTACAAAAAATCGCTCCGGTTTATCCGTAAGTTGATCTTTAGGGTAAAAAGGCGGAGATTCTGGAAGTAACTCTACTATTCTGTTAAAAACTTCTTTAATTTGAAAATTTTTAAGTGCAGAAACAGGGTATATCTCAGCATTTGGGACTTTTTCTTTCCACATCTCTGCATACACTTCTAACTCTTCTTGATTAGAAATATCGATTTTATTAATTAATAATAATACAGGTATTTTGGAGTTAATTATTTTTTGAAAAAACTTTTCATCTTTAAGGTCTTTTTCTCCAATTTCAACCATGTAGACTAATACATCTGCATCATCTAACGCAGCTTTTACAAAATCCATCATAGATGATTGGAGCTCGTAAGCTGGTTTTATAATTCCTGGAGTATCGGAAATAACCATCTGAAAGTCATCGCCATTTACTATCCCTAGTATTCTGTGTCTTGTAGTCTGGGCTTTTGAAGTAATAATAGAAAGCTTCTCTCCAACAAATGAATTCATTAGAGTGGATTTACCAACATTTGGATTTCCAATAATATTTACAAAACCAGCCTTATGCATATTTTTTTTTTCAAAGATACTTTTTATATTATTTAAATGAATAAAAAAAAAGACCTATCATAAAATGACAAGTCTTTTTAAATACTAAATTCAATTAACTATTTAGCACAAAGTTTAATATTATAAATTTAATAAGATTGATATAATTTAACTATAACAAATCAAGCTTGGAGTGTAAGAAATCAAAAAAAACAGAATTTGCAGTGGAATTCCCGTAGTAAAAGAATGAAAAAAGCTGTATAAGAGGTTCTTATTATTTTATTAAGTTTGTAACATGAGAAATAAAATACTTTTATTGGGTTCTGGAGAGTTAGGAAAAGAAGTTGTAATTGCGATGCAAAGATTAGGACAATATGTAATAGCTGTAGATAATTATAAGGATGCTCCTGCAATGCAAGTATCTCATGAATTTGAAGTTATAAACATGTTAGATGGAGATGAGTTAGATAGAATTGTCGATAAACATAAGCCAGATTTTATTGTGCCAGAAGTAGAAAGTATTAGAACAGAACGTTTCTATAAATATGAAAAACAAGGATATAAGGTAATCCCGTCAGCAAAAGCAGCAAATTACACAATGAATAGAAAATCTATTAGAGATTTAGCGTCCGTAGAATTAGGTTTGAAAACCGCAAAATACAAATATGCAACATCTTATGAAGAGCTTATTGAAGGAGTGCAATTCACAGGTATGCCATGCGTAGTTAAACCATTAATGTCTTCTTCTGGCAAAGGACAGTCTGTAATTAGAAGTGGATCCGATATTAAAAAAGCTTGGACAGAAGCATTAAAAGGATCTCGAGGTGATTTAATGGAAGTAATAGTAGAAGAATTTATCTCCTTTGACTATGAAATTACTCTACTGACTCTCACGCAAAATAATAATAAAACTTTATTTTGCCCACCAATTGGACACAGGCAAGAAAGAGGAGATTACCAAGAAAGTTGGCAACCAATGAAAATGGAAGATATCCACTTAAAAATAGCCCAAGAAATGGCAGATAAAGTAACCAAATCACTTGGAGGTAATGGTATTTGGGGAGTTGAGTTTTTTATTGGTAAAAATGGTGTGTACTTCTCAGAGTTATCCCCCAGACCACATGATACAGGAATGGTGACCCTAGCAGGAACACAGAATTTCTCAGAATTTGAACTACATGCTCGTGCAATATTAGGGATTCCAGTTTTGAAAATACCTCTAATTAGAAATGGTGCATCTGCAGTTGTATTGGCTGAAAATGAAAATGAAAAATTTCCATTAATATCAGGTTTAAAAGAGGCTGCAAATTATAAAAATACAGATTTTAAAATTTTCGGAAAACCAACAACAAGGAAATATAGAAGAATGGCAATTTCTTTAGCATATGGCACAGAGGAGACTTCAATATTAGTTGAAAAAGCAATAGAGGTTGCGTCTAAAATAAAGATTGACTAAGCAGAGTTTCTACTAGCGTTAATATTACCAAATAAAGATCTTGTCACTATCTTATCATAAATAATAATCTCATCTCTATTTTTTATTGGATCTTTTTTTAATTCCTGTAATTTCTTTAAAGCATGTTGCTGTATTGTTAATAATGGCAATACAATTGACTCTCTAGCTTCTATAGACAGTTTTCCAGCAGGTTCTTCACTCATTAATTTTCTAGAGCCTGTTAATTTGTAAAGCATTTCTAGAGTTGTATTATATTCATTAAAAATTATATTCCAAAAATCTCCAAATTCCTTATCATCAGACATGTATTTAGTTAGATCTAAAAAAGACTTAGATAGTGACATCATACTGTTTTCAATTAAAGTTTTAAAGAAACTAGACTCTTTATAGAGTTTTTTAACTTTACTTAATTCACCAAGATCATCATAATGCTTTAGTGCATATCCAACTCCAAAAAATCCAGGGACATTTTGCTTTAATTGACTCCAAGAACCAACAAATGGAATTGCTCTTAAATCTGAAAATATTAATTTATCATCTGAATTTCTTTTAGAAGGCCTACTTCCTACATTTGTTTTTGAATAATATTTTAAAGTACTCATATGCTCTAAATATGGAAGAAATTTAGGGTGGTTTTTGAAGTTAACATATGCATCATAACTAATCTTAGATATGTGATCCATCGTTTCAAAACAGTCCTCAGGGATCGTTAAATCAGTTTCATTAAGTTTATTTAAAATACCTGAACTCATAAGTTGCTCGACATTATATTTAGAAGAATCTAATGTTCCAAAATTAGAACTTATTGTTTGCCCTTGTACGGTAAGCTGAACTTCTTTAGACTCAATACTAGGCCCTAGAGAAGCATAAAATTTATGTGTTTTTCCACCACCTCTTGCTGGTGGACCACCTCTACCATCAAAGAATATAACATCTACTTTATGTTTTCTAGAAATACTAGTAAGCATTTGCTTTGCTTTATAAATAGCCCAATTAGCCATTAGATACCCCCCATCTTTTGTGCCGTCAGAAAACCCTAACATAATATTTTGTTTAAGTTTTCTATTTAATAAATGCTCTAAATAAGTTGGGTTTGTGTATAAGGCTTCCATTACATCAGAAGCATTTTCTAAATCTTCTATTGTTTCAAATAAAGGGCATATGTCAATAGGTAGCTCATCATCAAAAGCCACCAACTTCAACATCGCATATAGTTGCATTACATTTAACGCAGTTTTATTGTTACTTATAATATATCTATTAGCTGCTTTTTCTCCATTTGAAGTTTGAATTTTTTTAATTGCCTTTATAGTATTTAAAGTGTTCAACACTAATTCGTTAGAAAAATATGAGAGATCTATACTTCCTTTTACTTTAGATAAGATTTGAATTTGTTCATTTTCAACAAGTTCAAAGTAATTATTCGGGAAAAGATCTAATTTATTTTTAATTGAGCTTTTAACTATTTCATTAAATACATTGTTATGCACCCTACTATCTTGTCTGATATCCATTGTTGCAAAATGAGAACCGAATAGTTTTACTTTATTAATCAAACTATCGACTAAATTCAAGTATAGTGATTGGTGGTCTTTAATAATTATTACTTTTATTTCTTGTAAGCTATCCATCAGGTATTTTGACGAAAAGATATTTTCAGAGCTTCTTATAAATACATATTCATGTAGGTTATCTTGAATTTTAATTAGCTTATCTTCTACTCCTTTAAAAGTAAGTCTTCTCTTTAATTCTCTAACATCTCTATAATAATTTTTAACTATAGTTTGTTTTAATCTATCCGCGACCTGTAAAGTGATTTCAGGTGTAACAAAAGGATTTCCATCTCTATCTCCTCCTGGCCAAAAACCGATGCTCATTAGGTTATTTTCGAAATCTTTATTATTAAAAATATTTTCTTTTATATAATTATAAATATCACCAAAGGACTGGTAGAAAACATTTTCTAAATACCATATTAAATTTACCGCTTCATCAAAAGGAGTAGGCTTCGTAGATTTAAAAAATGAAGTCTTCGCTAATTGAGTAAGGTAATTTTTTATATCAATAAGCTTGTTGTTTTTAATAGCCTCGGTAAGATCTGTAATAATCCCTAATACATTATCAGGGTAAAATTGAGTAGGGTGAGCAGTTAATACGATTTTAACATTAAAATCTTCAATGTAGTTTTTTAATACTTGAATTTTATCTTCTGTTGTTGCAGACTCTTTTAGGTTTCGAATAGTACCTACTCCATTCATGTTGTTTACAATTGGAAAAGACGCATCTTCAATAGCGTCAAAAAGAACTACTTGTCTCTCAATATATTGTATGAACCTAAACAGAAGGTCTATTTGACTTTTTTCATTTCTTCTTCCTTGATATTTAATAAAAAAATTCTCAACTATTTTTGAAGGGTCATTACCATGTTTAAAACCCTTTAAACATGTTTCATGAAATAAAGGTAGCAGAACACCAGTTTTGTTAATTTTATCAAATGGAAGAGTTAAAAATATACTATTATAAATTTGAAATTTTGCTAGCACGCTTTCCTTGAATCTTGTAACCTTAGGTTTTACTGACATTTAAAATTGATTTTGTGTTAATTCATATCACTTATGTGAATTTAAGTTAAATAGTGATATTTAAATATATATAATTCAAAGAATCGTGAAATATTACAAATTTGATAATACAGCGTATTATAAATTACACTTTTAATGATGTAATTCATTTTCAGATGACAATTATTTTCATAAGTCAAAATGATATGGCAAATTATAATTTAGAGAAATAAAATTAAGAGTCTATTAAATAGTTTTTAAGACCTTGGTAGTTTTCAATATGAATAGAAGATTTTTCTTTATTCATTATTGATTTAATTTGCATTGGAGTGACCAGGTTATTCGCATAATCACTCATGACCTCTGGGAACTTAGAAGGGTGAGCTGTTTCTAAAATTACACTTTTATATTCAGGGTTTAATATTATAAAATTCTTAGCGCCTAAATAACCAATTGCCCCATGAGGGTCTGGGATATAGTCATATTTATGAATCAATTCTTTTATAGCCTCCACGGTTTCATTATCACTAAAACTATATGTAGCTAAATTTTCCTTAATAAGTTTATAATCATTATTGTATAGTTCACTTATCCTAATGAAATTACTTGGATCCCCAACATCCATGGCGTTTGAAATTGTTTGAATAGATGGTTCAGGTTGATATAGCTTGGTGTTTATATATCTATCTACAACGTTGTTTATGTTATTTGAGGCAATAAATTTATCTATTGGTAATCCGATTTTTTTAGCCAACATACCAGCACAAATATTACCAAAATTTCCACTTGGGACTGAATAAGCGATCTTATCCCCATTTGAAATATTTAAATCTCTATAACTGAAAAAGAAATAAAACATTTGCGGAAGCCATCTTCCAACATTAATTGAGTTTGCTGAAGTTAAAGTAATTCTATCAAGTAAATCCTTGTCTAAAAAAGCATTTTTAACCATAGCCTGGCAATCATCGAATGTACCATTAACTTCTAGAGCAGTTATATTTTCTCCGAGAGTAGTTAATTGTTTCTCTTGTACAGACGAAACCTTTCCTTTAGGGTAAAGTATTACTACTTTTATTCCTTTTACCTTATAAAAACCACTCGCTACAGCCCCTCCAGTATCTCCTGAAGTAGCAACCAATACAGTCACAGGTCTATCTCCTTCTTTTTCGTTTAAAAAATAAGAGAGACACCTCGACATAAACCTGGCACCAACATCTTTAAAAGCCATAGTTGGGCCATGAAACAACTCTAGTATTGAGATTTTATTATTTAGCTTCACTAGTGGAAAATTAAATGATAAAACATCATCTAAAATTTCAAGCAATATAGTTTTTGGAATATCATCACCAACAAATTGCTTTATACATTGATAAGCTATTTCAGTATCCGAAAAATCATTTAAATTATTAATAAAACTATTCGGTAGTTTCATTATTTTTTCAGGGAAATATAAACCTTTATCTGGAGCTAAACCTCTTATTAAAGCTTCCTTGAAAGTAACATTTTCTGATTTTTTATTAAGACTATAATAATTCATTTTGTATTAATTTAAATTGTTACAACTCCATTAGGACTAATCTTTGACACGTAAGTAGCAAAATCAATATTTGATTTTGAATAAACAGATTTAAATATCGACTCAATATTAATAGCCATGTCTTTTCCTTTAGCTAAAGCAAAAACTGATGGTCCAGAACCAGAAATCGAACAACCAATAGCGCCTGCAGCAAGAGATTTAGATTTTAACTCATCAAAATATGGAATTAACTTACTTCTGTGTTTTTCAACAAGGTGATCATTCAATGATTTTTTCATTAACTCATAATCGCTAGTATGTAAGGCATGAATTAACCCACCTAATTCAGACAACTGCTTAGTAGTGTCAGAAAGGGAGACCATTTTAGGTAAAATATCTCTTGATTCAGAGGTTTTTATTTCAATTTGAGGATGTATAATAATTACATATAAATCTTTAGGTGTTGGTAATTGTAAAATTTCAAGAGGATGCAAGTTTTTAACCAGAGTAAATCCTCCAAATAGAGCTGGAGCTATATTATCAGCATGCTCAGAATTACTAGCTATAAACTCTCCTTTCATAGCAAAGTTTGTTAACTCCAGTTTATTAAACGGTCTTCCTAATAATTCATTTATTGCATAAACACTTGATGTAGCACTTGCGCCACTACTACCTATACCACTGCCTGGTTTAATGTTTTTATAAATTTCTATTTCAAAACCAAAATCTGGTTTTACAGAATCAATAAGTGCTAGAGCAGATACGGAAGCTACATTTTTATTGACTTCGAAAGGTAAATCAAAACCCTCAATCTTTGTAATTACAATCCCCTTTTTAATAGTCTTCCTTACTACCATCTCATCTCCTACACTTTCTAAAGGAAAACCTAAAATATCAAAACCACAAGCAACATTAGATACAGTTGCTGGTGAAAAAACTCTTATTTCATTCATATGTTGCATGTAAATAACTTCAGGTATTAGTTAACTATAATTTTTGCAAAATTAACTTGTCCCTTAATCATAATTTTAATCAAATAAACACCACTATTTAATTTTCCAATATGGAGTCTATCAGAATTTATTTTAACATCAATTAGTTTTCTTCCATTTATATCAAAAAGTTCAATATTTTTAGAACCACTTACTGATGATTTAATAAAAATAAATTCAGTATTTGTTGGATTTGGGTATATCTTTAGTGATAAATTATTTAGTAAAACTGTCGATAATTCATCATCTATAGTTAACAAACTATACCATGAATTCCCTTCAGAACCTACATTTCTAACACTCATTGTGCTATTTGTTCTTGACATAATTTGATAAGTCTGACTATTTAGTGCAGTGTAAAATCCTAAATTTCCATAACTGTTAAATGTAATTGTTTCTTCACTATCACCAACATTACTAGTTACATATTGATCTGTATGGTTCGTTAATGGATAATTAAAATATTCGTTAAACTCATTATCTGCATCATACGAATCATTACCGTTTGGATCAAAAGCAGAATCTATTTCAGGTTTTTTACCAAAAATACTACCATCTTCTCCTGTGTTGACTGATAAAACTCCAGTATCACTAAATGTCCACCTATCATCATAAAGACCTGTATTTGATTCACTTGATGCCTCAGCTGACCACCATTCAGCTGTATATGCACTTCCTGGGCCGACCCCCCTGTAGTTATCAACTTCTGCTTGAATTCTCCAAGTCCCTGAAGATAAAAATTCTACTAATTCTTCATTGGTATTGTTATTTCCGTCTGTAGATACAAAATCCATCCAATTAAGGTTAAAAGGGGCTTGTAGGACTCTCATTCTTAGTGTATAAAGACCTTCAACTAAATAACCTGTAAATGAAACTGTTTGCCACTCTTGCCAACCGCCAGTTGAAGGTGTGGATATAACTCCTATGTTTTCTGTCGAGTTATCATTTATTAACTGTAACTGTAAAGATCCAGTCCCTTCAGATGCAACTCTAAGGCTTATTGTGTAATTTCCAGAGTCATTAACAGCAACAAGGTAATCAGCAAAGTCACCGGGATCAGTATAGCCTATGTTTAAACCTCCAAATGTATCACTAGTCTCTTCAGTTTCTAAGCCTTCTTGATAATAGAAGTCTTCTGCTTGTATTTTACCAGGTATTAAAAGTCTTGTAGATAAATTATTTTCAACTGGATAATCTTCAAAACTATATAAATATTCATCGAACTCTGAAAGTAATCCTTCCCCATAATAGCTTACAGTAATTTCATCTTGAAATGACATGTAATTATCAGTAATAACATTAATTACTTGACTATTATTTGAATCAATATCAACAGATAAAATTTCGGTAGACTCTCCATTTAATTTTAAATCAAATAAATCTAAATCAAGTTCTTGAATTATTAACGGATGGGTAAGTACAATTTTGATTGACTTTTCATCTTCTAATGTATTTGCTAATAATATTTCAAATTCAGGAATCTGATCGGTAGAATCGAAAAATTCTAATTTACTTAAGTTAAATGATATGTTGCCTTCAATTTTTAATTTTAACTTTTGAACACCTTCGTTTAGATATATATTAGTTGTAAGTCTATTTATGAAATTTGAATAACCTCCACTATTATAAAGGTTGATTTGATTTGTTATCTCTAAACCGTTAGAAAGTAAACTGATTTTTCCACCAGCTTGCTCAGAAGAATACCTAGTCACAATATCGTAAAAACCTGAATTTTCTACATCAACTGTATAAATTAGCCATTCTCCTTCTTCTACCCATCCCACGTGGTATCCATTACTTTCATTATCTGTAGACACTTGAATATCCACACCATCATTTCTGTAACTCCAACCATTATTCCAGGTAGTATACTCGCCTGTTGACACTTGATAAGTTCCACTGACAGCATCAGAATAGGCGTATTGTTCAAGACCTAAATCATAATTAGTTAGATGTATTATACCAGGTATTACATTGTCTGAATAAGCAACTGTTTCATTAGTATGGGGTTGTCTCATCATAGCGTCAATAACATCTCTGTTATATTTAGTATTTTCTATACGAGAATCATTACTAAACTGCATTAATCCTAGCATGGCATTATCTATACTTGGTTGATTCTGTCCATTTTCAAAATAATTGACAATAGACTGAAAGTTTGAGTTTGAAGTTATTGATAATGCTGAATTAATAGATTCTGTTTTTTTCCAAGGCCACCATGCCCATCCTATTTCATTTTCTTCAAATAACCTTATAGCATCTGTAAACCATAAATTAGAATTCTCACCTGACTCTCCCATCCATAATGGAACATTATTTTGATTTCTTATGTCCAAGACCCATTGAATTGACTCTGTATCGTTATAACTCCAATATTTATGAAAACTATAGACCAAGTTGTCATCCCAAGGGGGGGTTAAACCAGAAAAGTCATTAGCAAACCAATTTCCTTCAATAAAAATAATGTGCTCATCATCATACTCTCTAATTGCATCTGTTACCTGTATGTAAAAATTTCTTAATTCATTATTACCTAACTCCCAATTAGTTTCGTTAAGTAA
>CAJJDI010000018.1 GCA_905182835.1 uncultured Flavobacteriaceae bacterium
GATGAATTAAAGAAATTAACTCAGACTGAAGGACAAATTTTAATAAAGCTAATAAATAGACAGACTAGTTTTACAGTGTATGAGGTTATAAAGGATTTAAAAAATGGATTTAACGCTTTTATATTTAACACTACAGCAAAAGTGTTTAATATGTCTTTAAAAGAAACTTATTTACCAACTGAAGTAAGTGAAGATTATTTTATTGAAGATATACTACAAAAAGCTTTTCAATCAGGAGCATTAGAGCCACTAACCCCTAAAAATGATATTCCTGATTTATTCTATTTGAAAAAACTTTGGTCTACTAAATAAAGTAGGCTAGAAGAATAGCTCCAGCAATCAAAGAAATTTTCACCAAATTAAACTTATGACCTTCGTTACTTTCAAACAAGATAGTAGTGGAGACGTGTAATAAGACCCCTACAACAAAGGAATCAATTAATATACGATAGTCTATCAACTGCTCACTGTTGTTCGATATAAACGTCCCTAAGGGTGTTATTAGACTAAAAAATATAATAAAAAACAGAATTTTATATTTTTTAATTTCAGTATTTAATAAAGAAGTGGTGATTATAAATGCAATGGGGATTTTATGAATAAAAATTCCATATAAAATGTTTTGATTTAAATGTATTGAGAAACCTTCTACAAATGCATGTAGGGACAGACTAATTAGTAAAACCCAAGGTAATTTATTACTGCTAATATGTATATGCCCGTGCTCAGCTCCTTTAGAAAAAAACTCAAGTATGACTTGAAATAGAATTCCAATCATAATCATAAGCCCAATAGCTTTTTCATCAAGCTTTGAATTTATAATGTCTCCACTATAAACACTTGGCAGTAAGTCAAAAACTGTGATAGATAAAAGAAAAGCACCACTAAATGCAAGTGTTAGTTGAGAGTTTTTTTGAATTGCTTTTTTTGATAAAAACAATACTATTACTGATCCGATGATTACAGCTAAAAAGGGGTATAAATACATATTTAATTATTTAAAAATAAAAATCAATCTTTTAGAGTTATTAATGTCAAATTCATTTAGATTATAATCTCCAAATATATGAAGTATTTCTAGTTGAGTTTGTTTAAACATTGTTTTGAATTCATTTATATTTAATGATCTTACTTTTTCTTGAAAATTATATTCTTCTAAATCATGTTTAAAATTAATTTCTTTAACTAAAAATCCATCTTTTAGATACCTCTTTAAGTTAAATTTTATTCCATTAATTTCTTCTGTATTTTGATGAACTAAGTTGTTTTTAACATAGTTAATATTTAAAAAATCAATTACAGCAATACCGTTTTTTTTTAAATTCAACTTTATGCTCTTTAAAGTTTTTAAATTATCTTCAAAATCATCAAAGTATCCAAAACTTGTAAATAGATTAACAATTAAATCAAACTTATCAACTAGAGGATCCCTCATGTCATGAATTTTAAAATTCAATTTTTTATTCTCATATTTTTTAGCATTAACAATGTTTTTACTTGAGTTATCAACCCCTGTAACATTATATCCCATTTTATTTAAAAATATTGAGTGTCTTCCTTTGCCACAAGCTAAATCTAAAATCTTTGATTCAATTGGTAAATTAAGAAAAGTCATTAATTCACTGGTAAACATTTCAGCTTCTTTGTAATCTCTATTCTTATAAAGAATGTGATAAAATGGAGTGTCAAACCAAGATTCATAAAAATTATTATTGTTTTTAGACATAGAATTAATTGAGTGATCGTCAAAAATAAAGTATTTTTGAACTTGATATTTATATTTTATGGAAAATAATTTTCAAATGGTTGCGAAAACCTTGTTTGGTTTTGAGGATCTTCTAGCAAATGAGTTAACTCAACTAGGTGCTCAAAAAGTAAAAAAAGGCGTGAGAAATGTTACTTTTTACGGAGATAAAGGTTTTATGTATAAATGTAATTTGGGTCTTAGGACAGCAATTAAAATATTAAAACCAATTGCATCTTTTAAGGTAGTAAATGAAGCAGATTTATATGATAAAATTTACAAAATTAAATGGGAAGATTATGTAGACTATAAAGGTACTATAGCCATTAACTCCACTGTACATTCAACTGTTTTTAATCATTCTCAATATATTTCTTTAAAAGCAAAAGATGCTATAGTAGATAGATTTAGAGCCTTAAAAGGTGAAAGACCTTCAATAGACTTGAAATTTCCTGATTTGAAAATTAATATTCATATAGACAAGTTGTTTTGTAATGTGTCTTTAGATTCTTCTGGTGAATCATTACATAAGAGAGGGTATAAAACAGCGACTAACATTGCGCCTATAAATGAAGTTTTAGCAGCAGGACTAATCATGTTAAGTGGATGGGATGGACAATCTGATCTTTTAGATCCTATGTGTGGAAGTGGAACTATTTTAATAGAAGCAGCAATGATAGCCTGCAATATACCACCAAACTTATTAAGAAATGAATTTGCTTTTGAAAAATGGACTGATTGGGATGTTGATCTCTTTGAAAAAATAGAAAACTCTCTATTAGAAAAAACTAGAGATTTTCATCACAACATTTATGGGATTGATAAAGCTCCAAGTGCTGTAACAAAGGCAATAGAGAATGTTAAAAATGCAAATTTAGAATCTTTTATTTCTATTAGACATGATGATTACTTTAAGACTTCAAAATCTAATACCGATTTTTTACATATAATTTTTAATCCACCTTATGGTGAACGTCTAGAAATAAACATGGAAGAATTATATGGAAATATTGGGAATACTCTAAAAAGAAATTACTCAAATAGTAACGCATGGTTTATAACTTCTAATGTTGAAGCATTAAAATATGTTGGTTTAAGACCTTCTAGGAAAATAAAATTGTTTAACGCTAAACTAGAATCAACTTTCGTGAAATATGAAGTTTATGATGGTAGTAAGAAAGCGAAAAAAAATTTATAACGATTACTTCTTTCTAATCGGGATTAGGTAAGATATTTTATACCCAAAACCAACTCCAAAAGAACTTCCTTCATGAGTTTTATTAAATCCTGGCACATATAAATTTTGAATATTATTTTTTATTTCTGAGTTGATCATTTTTTTGACCTCTAAGTTGAAGCCTAAAAATAGATTATTAAATAATTCAGCTTTTACTCCAAGTATTAATTCAATCCATAGAGAAGATAAGTTTGTGTTTTTAATTGGAATATTTATAAAACTTTGTCCCCAAGTTTGATTATTTGTATCATATATAGTGTAGCTGTTAATATTTTGATCAAATTTGCTATATCCTATCCTAATTCCTGAGAAAATCATATTCTGCATACTCAACCAATTATTATACATATTATAGTCTATACCAGCCTTTAAGTAGTTTCCTTTGGAAGTAAAGTCTAAATACTCTTCAATGACATTATTTTCACTAAACCCAATTTCTGCAGCTATGTAAAGCTTGTTATTTAATCTATAATCAGCATTTAACTCAATTCCATTATAATTGTTGTTCAGTGAAGAGTTAACTAGTTTATATATATCCATCCCAACTCTTAGGCCATATTTCTGTTTATATTCTATAGAATCAGAAGTTATTGTGTTTTCTTGAGAAAAAACATTTGCTGATATTGTAAAAACTAATAATAATCTAATGAAAGATGTTAACATGTGCTCTGTTTTCGTTTTCTACTATTGGGTTAATAATCTCATATCCACTAATCCAAGTTCCTGTTGGAGTTCCAAATGCATTAGGGTCATAATTAAAAACTGACAAATCAATATAATTATTTATAAATCCGCAAGCTCTTGAAACAAAAACTTCAACTGTAGTGTAATCAAGGTAGATGTGATTTTCCTCACCTTCCATTACACCATCGATTAGAGAATAATTTTTATAAAATTTAAAGTCAGAAATTTCAATATCATTCCTAAGGGGTATGGCTATAGAGTCCGTATTGATGCCATTTATCGATTCTATCAGAACTAACTCATTATTCTTTATAGCATATACTCCTAAAGATTCTACAGCTTTATTTTCAGTAGTGTTATTAGCGTCTTTAAAAGTAATCACTAATTGTGGGGTAGTAGGATTAGTTTCTGCACAAATATCATCTTTTTCACAGGCCATTAAAAAACTAACTATAATTATCAAATAAATAGGATAATAACACTTCATAATCATTTTTTCTTTAAAAGTACAACATTTTCTACATGATGAGTCTGTGGAAACATATCAACTGCTTGTGATCTAATTACATCGTAATCATCTTTTAACAACTCAAGATCTCGAGCTTGTGTTGCGCTATTACAACTCACATAGATGATTTTTTTTGGTGCAATATTTTTTATTTGATCAATTACTTTTTTATGCATTCCATCTCTTGGAGGATCTGTAATTATTACATCTGGATTTCCATTAGCTTTAATAAAATCATTATTAAAAACAGACTTCATATCACCAACAAAAAAATCTACATTTTTTATTTTGTTATTTATTGCATTTTCTTTTGCTGCAATTATAGCATCTGGCACGGCCTCAATACCAACAATTTTTTTAGCATTTTTAGCTATAAATAAAGCGATAGTGCCAGTTCCAGTATATAAGTCATATACAATATCAGAACTACTTAGTTCACTTACCTCACGCACAATTTTGTATAATTCATATGCCTGATCAGAATTAGTCTGATAAAAAGATTTTGCGTTTATTTTGAATTTAAGCCCTTCCATTTGTTCAGTAATAAAGCTATTACCGTAATGACATTCTACCTTCTGATCATAAATAGTATCATTTGCCTTGTTGTTAATTACGTATAATAAAGAATTTGTATCTGGAAATGTTTCACGGATAAAGTTCAATAAAAGTTCTCTATTGCTTTTATTGTCTATATAGAACTGAATTAAAATCATTATTTCTCCAGTACTAGTAGTTCTAATCATTAATGTTCTCAACTCTCCACTTTGAGTTGAATGATTAAAAAATGGAATATTATTTTTAATAGAAAATTCCCGTATTGAATTCCTGATATTATTTGTAAAATCTTCTTGTAGCCAACATTTATTAATATCTACAACTTTGTTCCACATTCCAGGAATATGAAAGCCAAGAGCATTCTTTTCTTCGATTACTTTATTAGACTCTATTTCCTCAACACTTAACCACCTAGTATCACTAAAAGAATATTCCATTTTATTTCTGTAGAAATAATCATTCTTAGCAGCTTTTATCGGAGTAATTTTTGGAAGATCTAAATTTCCAATTCTAATTAGATTATTCTCTACTTCACTTTGTTTGAACTTTAATTGTTCTTCATATTTAATATGTTGCCATTTACATCCTCCACAAACACCAAAGTGTTCACATTTAGGAGTTGTTCTAATATCAGAATATTTATGAAATTCTGTAATTTTGCCTTGATAATAAGATTTTCTTTGTTTAGTAGTCAGAATACTTACCACATCTCCAGGTGCTCCGCCTTCAATTATAATTGTTTTACCATCATCTGCAACTCCAATAGATTTGCCTTTAGAGCCTACGCGTTCAATAGTAATATTATTGAATTCTTTATTTTTTTTTCTTCTCATTAATAGAAATTGTTGACATTTAATTCACTAAGGTTATATTTCTGTACTAAATATTTTTAAATTTGTGTAAAATTAACAAAACTAAACGATTTGTATGCATCAAAGTCTATCAGATAAAGCGATTGAAATAGAAAATGAGTTTGGAGCTCATAATTATCACCCTCTGCCAGTAGTGTTAAACAAAGGTGAAGGTGTTTATGTGTGGGATGTAGAAGGAAAGAAGTATTATGATTTTTTATCTGCATATTCTGCTGTTAATCAAGGTCATTGTCATCCGAAAATAATAAAAGCATTAATTGATCAATCTACAAAATTAACTTTAACATCCAGGGCATTTCACAATGACGTACTAGGGGAGTACGAGAAATTTATAACATCTTTTTTTGGATATGATAAAGTCCTTCCAATGAATACAGGTGTAGAAGGTGGTGAGACGGCTGTTAAATTAGCAAGAAAATGGGGTTATGAAGTGAAGAAAATTCCAAATAATTCTGCTAAAATTATATTTGTAGAAGGTAATTTTTGGGGTAGAACACTAGGAGCTATATCCTCTTCCACTGATCCATCTAGTACAAATGGGTTTGGTCCTTTTATGCCAGGTTTTGAATTAATTCCTTATAATGATATTGGTGCGTTAAAAATTGCATTATCAGATCCTAATGTCGCGGCATTCATGGTGGAGCCTATACAAGGTGAAGCTGGTGTAGTTGTGCCAGATGATGATTACCTTTTAACAGCATTTAATCTTTGTAAAGAAAATAATGTGTTATTTATCGCTGATGAAGTTCAAACTGGTATTGCTAGAACAGGTAAAATGTTATGTTGTGATCATCATGGTTTTAAGCCCGACGTTCTTATTTTAGGTAAAGCTCTTTCTGGAGGTGTTTTTCCGGTTTCAGCTATATTAGCTTCAAATGAAGTGATGCTTACAATTAAGCCTGGAGAACATGGTTCAACATATGGTGGTAACCCTTTGGGTTGCAAAGTTGCAATTGCTGCCTTAGAGGTTGTTAAAGAGGAAGGTTTAGTTGAAAATGCAGAATTATTAGGAGAATTGTTCAGGGATGAAATTAATAAATATATTAAAACAAGTGGTATTGCTAAATTAGTAAGGGGTAAAGGTCTGTTAAACGCAATTGTCATCAATGATTCTGAAGATAGTGAGACGGCTTTAAATATATGTAAATCAATGTCATTAAAAGGACTATTAGCGAAACCTACTCATGGTAATATTATTCGATTTGCTCCACCATTAATAATTACTAAAGATCAACTTATGGCTGCTTTATCAATTATCAAGGAGACTTTAAAAGAATTTGAAATATAATTAATACTTAACTAACAACTAATGAACTCTGTATATTTAGATAATGCTGCCACTACTCAAATTAGAGATGAAGTTGTTGATGAGATGTTTCAAATAGCCAAAAATCACTATGGAAACCCATCATCTACACACAGTTTTGGAAGAAGTTCTAGAACATTAATTGAATCTTCAAGAAAACAAATTGCTGATCACTTGAATGTTTCTCCATCTGAAATTATTTTTATGTCAGGAGGGACTGAAGCTGATAATTGTATTTTAAGAAGTGCTGTTAGAGACTTAGGAGTAAAACACTTGATTTCTAGTAAAATTGAACACCATGCTGTAACGCATACCTTAGATCAACTTGAGCTAGATTATCCTATTGAAATTTCTTATGTTAAGTTAGACTCACTAGGTAATGTTGACTATGCTGATTTAGAATTAATTTTAAAATCTTCAACTTCTAAGACTTTAGTTAGTCTAATGCATATAAATAATGAGATTGGAAATATTTTAGATATGAATTTAGTTTCTGGTCTGTGTAAGAAACACAACGCTTTATTTCATAGTGATACAGTTCAGTCTGTGGGTCATTATAAATTAGATTTATCTTCTTTAAATATAGATTTCCTTGTTGCAAGTGCACATAAATTTCATGGCCCAAAAGGAATTGGATTTGCTTATATAAAAAAAAATAATCCTATAAAGCCTTTAATTTTTGGTGGTTCTCAAGAGAAAGGATGTAGAGCTGGTACTGAGAGTGTGCATAATATTATTGGTATGTCCGAAGCACTTAATATTTCTATTAATAGAATGGAATCTGAAGTGGCTCACATTAAAAAAATTAAAACTTATTTTATTGAGCAATTAACCAAGTGTATTAAGGGGGTTGAATTTAATGGCTCAAGTTCTGATTTAACTCTATCAACCTATACTTTAGTTAATGTAAGGTTTCCTGTTAGTAAAGATGAGTCTGCACTATTCTTGTTTCAACTTGATATGAAAGGAATTGCCTGCTCAAAAGGAAGTGCTTGTCAAAGTGGATCTGATGCGAGCTCACATGTTTTGAATAACATACTTACAGATGAACAAAATAAATTTGTTTCTCTTAGATTTTCATTTAGTATTTATAACACTGTTAAAGAAATTGATTACGTTATTACTCAGCTAAAAGAACTGATAAACAGATAAGTTTAGAGCTTCATATCAATTGTTAAATTCAATATTCTAGGAGTTAGGTAGTTTGGTATTGAATATTGTCTTTTAGAATAAACATCTCTAACCCAAGTATTAGTTATTGAGTTCTGTATATCAAACATATTAAATATTTCTAGTCCAATACTAAGTTCACTAAAGTGCTTTCTCCACCCTCTATTATAATTTCTATTTTCTTTAATCATCATGTAAGATATTCCTAGATCTACTCTTTTGTAATCTGGAAGTCTATTTTGATAATCGTAAGCATTAGCATAGCTTGGTGCACCACCAGGTACACCTGAATTATAAACTAAATTTAAATACATTTTCAAATCTGGTATATTGGGAATATAATCTTGAAATAGAATTCCAAATTTTAATCTTTGATCTGATGGCCTAGGTATATAACCTTGATTGTCAATATTTTCTTTAGTATTTAAGTACCCAAAACTAAACCATGACTCTGTTCCTTTAATAAACTCGCCATTTAATCTTATATCAAGCCCATAAGCATATGCTTTTGTGTTATTATTGGCCAAATAGCGTATTCTAACATTATCTACGGTGTAAGCATTTATATCGCTCATGTCCTTGTAATAAATTTCAGAGGTTAATTTAAATGGTCTATCCCAAAATGAATAACTATACTCATTAGATGCTACTATTTGTATAGATTTTTGTGCTTTTACATTATGATTTATTTCACCGCTATAGTCTCTTAGTTCACGATAAAAAGGTGGTTGATAATAAACACCACCACTTAACTTAAATATCATGTCTTTTCTCCAGTCAGGCTTAATACCAACTTGGAACCTTGGACTGAATACAAAATTTGTTTTTTGATTATCAATTGACCAACCATGCATCCTTATACCAGCATTTGTGTATAATTTTGAAGAGCCTATGTTTGAATTTTTACTCCATTGGAAATAGGATTGAATTCGTTTAGTTTTTGTGGTATTAGTTTTTCTGATATTTTGGTATGGAACAATAGGGCCTTCATTCGGGTTATATGGCTGATCACCTATGTTTTCAAAAAAAGGCGGATCAATAGAGTAACCTGTAGAGTCTATTACTTCCCACTCTACAATTCTATCTTTAATATCTTCTTTGGTTAATTTTACAGACCATTCGTAGTTATTGTTATTTTTCTTATAAATTCCTTTATGCTCAAGATTATATATTAGAGCATTTAAGTTATTCCTAGCATGACTTAACTGACTACCGATCCCTTCTGAGAACTCTACAGTACCTAAATCTTCATCACCAATATTGTTATTAACTTCTCCTAAACTATATTGAGCAAGTATATCAAAGTATTCCTTTTCACTTGTTTGAAAAGTAGAGGCAATAAGAGATAAATCTAAATTTTCAGATGCCTTATAATTTAATTTTGTAGCACCAAACAGAGTCTGATACTTGTCTTTTTCCTGACCATCGTATAATACAGTCAATGCTGTTGGGTCATCTAGGGTGCCAAAATTTGTTTGTCTACTTTGTGGTTTATAGTTATAGTCATTAATTGACATATAGGCTAGGAAGTTTAAACTTAATTTTTCTGTAAAGTTTGAGGTCAAAAAACTTTGAATATCAATAAATTTAGGATTGTAATTAGTTACCGTCTCTTTAGAGTTAACAAGCATACTATTGTCTCTATATCTAATACCTAATATATTGGAGGTTTTAGCCTTTTTGGAAATATTCTGTAAAGTAACGTTACCACCTAATAAGTTCAAGCTGCCAGAAACATTATTTATCTGTGGGTTCTTGTACTCAATATCTAAGACTGAAGATAATTTGTCTCCATATTTTGATTGAAACCCACCTGCTGAGAAGTTGATGTTTTTAATTAAATTTGAGTTGACAAAACTAAGTCCTTCTTGTTGACCTGACCTAACTAAAAAAGGTCTGTATATTTCAATCCCATTTACATAAACTAAATTTTCATCAAAATTACCGCCCCTAACAGAATATTGTGTACTTAACTCATTAGAAATATTAACACCAGGTAATGTTTTTAATAAATTTTCGACCCCAGACTGAGCACCTTTAATTGTTCTAATAATCTGTGGATTTATACTAATTATGCTTTCAAGCTCTCTTCTCTGATTTGAATTTAATACAATCTCTTCAATTTGCTCAATATTCTCATCCATCACAGGGTAAAATTCATACACCTCATTTATTTTTAAGTTAATTGTAAGCGATATTTTTTTATAACTTAAATGAGAGTAAACAATATTTACATCCTTTAAAGCATCAATTTCAATAGAATAAAACCCATTTATATTAGTGGTAGCTCCTGATTTGTTATTGCTATAAGTAGATGATATAGTGACATTTTCTATTGGGTTATTATTCATATCTAAAACAACCCCTTTGATATAACTCTTTTGAGAAAAAGAAATTACTGGCAGTAGAATGAGTGTCGTAAGTAAATTGTAGATGGTTCTTTTCACATGGATTAGTTTACTTTTCTATAAAAAACAGTTTCATAAATCGAAGTGTTTCCTGAATTATCGGACACTTCTAGTCTAAATTTATTTTCAGTACTATTTATACTGTTATCACTAAATTCATATCTTATAACACCATTTTTATTGAATGGTTCCATTAAAATCCACTTACCATTTATAGTAGCTCTATAGTTTTTGATACCAGTCTGTTTGTCTTTTATCTGAAATTTTAAATAATTAAAGTTGCTTATCCAATCATTCTTATTAAAACCTAACGGAATAATAGTGGGTTTAATTGTGTCCCTGGCTAAGATATAAGTTCCTAGACTCTTTGTGTAAGCCACAATAGAATCTCCATTTATTTTTGATGACAGAAAACTAAGTTTATTTAATTTATTATCTAATTTTCCAATGTAAGAGTTACTGTAATTCGTTTTTAAAAATTTGATTTTCAAGGATTTTATCAAAGGAATTGTATCGGTATTTATATTTAGAGTATCGATTTTGCTGTTTATTTCAAGAAAAACATTAGAATAAAATGTTTTCTTGTCAATAGAAATAGAAGAGTTATTTCCAGAAAGAATATATTTTTTATTTCTATTAATAAACTGTTTATCTAATCCTACAATTTTCACATCATCTTTTTCTTTAATTATAACTTTAGATAAATCTGCTTTTATTGGGATAATTATTTCGGTTAAATTATTATTAAAATCAAATAATTCAACTCTATATGTATAAATTTTATTTTCTTTTACATGAACAATACCTTTGTTTAATTGTTTTGTAAATATAGAAAGTGGATTGTTATTTTGAATAAACAATTTCTGAAATTTCTTTTTAGTTTTTTTAAATTCGGAAAAATCTAAATATCTGTTTATGTGTTTAGTTTCTTCAAATGAAAATTTATTAAAATTCACTTCTAAAACTGTGTCATTATCAATGAACGTATTGATTTTGTAGACTCCATTTTTGTTTTTTGCTAGATCCTGTTGGTCAAAAGTTTGTACCCCAAACCCAATATTATCCATAGCAAAAATTGTATCTGTGATATAACCGTTATTTGTATTTTTATAAAAAGGAATGTTTCTAGAAGATTGAATTTCACCATTTTTAAGCAGGTTATATCTCTTTAGCCCAATTATGGTTGGTTTTTTAGTGTCCTTCACTTTAACACCATAGTTTAAAGGGTTTAAAGGTCTCTGAGAGCTGTCCCTTATTTCAAAATGTAGGTGAGGTCCACTAGACCCTCCAGTATTACCTGAAAATGCAATAACTTCATCTGTTGAAATGTTTATTTCATTTTTTGCAGGAAAAAACTCAATTTCATATTTTTCTCTTCTGTATTGTATTTCATTAACAATAGCTTCTATCTTTGCGGAAAATTTTTGAAGGTGAGCATATACTGTAGTACGTCCATCTGGATGCTTGATGTAAATAGCCTTACCATAACCACCATTTGATATTTTTATTCGACTTACATAGCCATTGGTAAAAGTATATACTTTGGCACCTTCTTTTCCCTTAGTTTTTATATCTAATCCTGAATGGAAATGATTGGATCTTAATTCCCCAAAAGTTCCTGACAGAATAGATTCATATCCTAGAGGATTTCTTTCGATTTTTTGTGAATATATTTCAGTTGATAAAACCAAGAGAAATAAAACAGAAATGTAAAGGAAATGATTTTTCATAATTTTATTGAAATGTAAAAATATTATAATTTAACTAACATCATAATATATTTTTTATAAAAAGAATTGTTATTTCTAATATGTATGTTAACTTTGTTAGAATAGTATTTTAAATTTTAGGATGCACGAGTTAGAAGATATAGTTAAATCGTTAGAAAAGAACATAAGAAGATCATTAGATAAGATATCAAATCTTCAAATTGAAAAAAATGATCTAGAAAATGAATTGACTTTACTTAGAGAAAAAGATTTGGAAAAATCTAACTTGATTGATTTGTGTGATGAAAAATATAAGTCACTTAAAATTGCAAATACTATTATAGGTAGTAATAACAGTACTAAAGATACAAAACTTGAAATAAATTCATTGATTAGAGAAATTGATTATTGTATATCTCAATTAACAGAATAAGCTTCGTTTTTAAATGGAAAAATTAAAAATAAAATTATCTATTGCTAATAGAATATACCCCCTCACTATTGACCCTTCTCAAGAAGAAGGCTTAAGAAAAGCGGCGTTGGACATTAATAATATGATAAAACAGTTAGAGCAAAGTTATTCAGTTAATGACAAGCAAGATGTGTTAGCGATGTGTGCTTTACAGTTTGCTTCAAAAACTAAGCAACGATCAATTGATAATGTTAATTCAAATAAATCTTTTGAAATCAAATTAAAAGAATTGAATGAATTAATTAGTGAAACTATTTCTTAATATTTTAGACCTTTTAAACTACCTACATTAGTTTTTTTGATAAACTCAACAATTATTCTTTTAAAAAAGGTGAGTTTAAGTTGTAAAATTGTGCTGACTAGCTCAGATCTTTGATCAACTTATTAGCCTTAAACTTGATTTAAAGGAGTTTATACAAAACCATAGCTATTGTAGGTTTTTTTATTTAATAATAAAACAATTATGGAATTAACAACAACAACGATAATATTTTCAATTTGCGGAACCTTGATAGGGTTTGTGATTGCAAAAATATTTGAAAAATCTAATGCTACTAAAATAATTAAAGATGCTAATAAAGAGGCTTCTATTATTTTAAAATCAGCAAATCAGGATGGCGAATCTTTGAAGAAAGATAAAATGTTACAAGCAAAAGAAAGGTTTATTGAATTGAAATCTGAGCATGAAAAAGTAATTTATTCAAGAGAAGATAAGATTAAGTCTCTAGAACGTGCAATTCATGAAAAAGATTCTACAGCTTCTAAATTATTAAAAACTCAATCTGATTTAAATTTAGACTTAGAGTCTAAGTCTAAAGATTTTGATAAAAAAATCGCTAGTCTTGACAAAAAAAGAAGTGAATTAGATAAGAACAGAATAAATCAAATTAAACAATTAGAAGTTATTTCAGGTTTATCTGAAGAAGATGCTAAAGAACAGCTTTTAGGCTCTTTAAAAGAAGAGGCAAAAACTGATGCTATGAAATTCATTCAAGATAGAATGGAAGAAGCTAAAATGACAGTTGAACAGGATGCTAAAAAAATCATTATTAATACTATTCAACGAATAGGGACTGAAGAGTCAATTGATAACTGTGTTTCTGTTTTTAATATTGAGTCAGATGATGTTAAGGGAAGAATCATAGGTAGGGAAGGAAGAAACATTAGAGCACTTGAGGCAGCGACCGGTGTCGAAATTATTGTAGATGATACACCTGAAGCAATTATATTATCTTGTTTTGATTCTATTCGAAGAGAAATCGCAAGACTATCACTTCATAAACTTGTTACTGATGGCAGAATACACCCTGCAAGAATTGAAGAAATAGTAAAGAAAACTGAAAAACAAATTGATCAAGAAATTATAGAAATTGGTAAAAGAACTGTGATTGATTTGGGCATTCACGGTTTGCATCCTGAGTTAATTAAAGTGGTAGGTAGAATGAAATACAGATCTTCTTATGGGCAAAATCTATTACAACACTCTAGAGAAGTGTCTAAGCTTTGTGGTATAATGGCAGCTGAATTGGGGATTGATTCTAAATTAGCCAAAAGAGCTGGTTTACTGCACGATATAGGTAAGGTTCCATCTTCTGAAAAAGATGCTGAAACACCTCACGCAATATTAGGGATGCAATGGGCAGAAAAATTTGGAGAAAATGAAGAAGTCTGTAATGCAATTGGTGCTCACCATGATGAAATTGAAATGAAATTTCTTTTATCTCCAGTTGTTCAAGTATGTGATGCTATTTCTGGTGCTAGGCCAGGAGCAAGAAGACAGGTCTTAGATTCTTATATTGAAAGATTGAAAAACTTAGAACAAATTGCACTTGATTTTGACGGTGTTCAAAAAGCATATGCGATTCAAGCGGGAAGGGAACTTCGTGTTATAGTTGAAAGTGAGAAAGTAGATGATGAAGTTGCTTCAAAACTGTCTTTTGATATTTCTCAGAAAATTCAAACAGATATGACGTATCCTGGACAGGTTAAAGTAACTGTTATTAGAGAAACAAGAGCAGTTAATATTGCTAAATAATTAAGCTCTTGGGTGGAACTTGTTTAATGCCTCGCTTAGATACTTGTTATCTAAATGCATGTATATTTCTGTAGTAGTTATGCTTTCGTGCCCTAGTAATTGCTGTATTGTTCTTAAATCGGCACCATTCTCCAATAAATGTGTTGCAAAAGAGTGTCTAAAAGTGTGAGGAGATATTGATTTGCTAAAGTTTGCTTTTTTAGCCAAGTTTTTTACGATTGTGAAAATCATAGCTCTTGTTAAATTTTTACCTCTTCTATTCAAAAAAACATGATCATTAAATGCACTTACCACTTTAATTTTATTTCTAGAGTTCTGTAAATAATTATTTACATTTTGTTTAGTAATATTGCCTATTGGAATTAACCTTTGTTTATTTCCTTTTCCTGTAACTTTTATGAAATTTTCATTAAAAAATAAATCAGATATTTTCAAATCAACTAGCTCGCTAACCCTTAACCCACAACCATAAAGTAGTTCTATAATAGCTAAGTTTCTTTCTCCCTGTTCTTTAGACAAATCTAGATTAGATGTTAATAAATCTATTTCTTCAATTGAAAGAGTGTCAGGGAGTTTCCTTGAAATCTTAGGAGACTCAATTAATCTTAAGGGATTTTGACTGATATATTTTTCAAAAATTAAAAATTCAAAAAAACTTCTCAAACCAGAAATTATTCTTGACTGTGAAGAAGAGTTCATTCCTTTAGAAATCTTTTGTAAAAACTCTTTGATGTCATCCGAACTTACCTCTAATGGAGATTTACTATTGTCTATGAATTTATTAAATTTTGAAATATCTTCTTTGTAGCTAGAAATAGAATTTACAGAGAACCCTCTTTCAATCTTTAGATAATCGTTAAAGTCATTAATTGCGTCACTCCAATTCATATTTACAAGTTAATAACTTTGATGAAAAAAAATACTATTGCTTCTATTTATTAATTTAACAATTTTTGATACATTTACAAGGTGAAAAATATTATTATAATTAATGGGCCTAACTTAAATCTTCTAGGCAAAAGACAGCCTGAAATCTATGGAGACATTAATTTTAATGATTTCTTAATTGAATTAAAGAATAAATTTTCAAGTATTTCTATTTCATACTTTCAATCAAATATTGAAGGTGAAATTATTGATAAACTTCATGAAGTAGGATTTCATTTTGATGGTATTATATTAAATGCTGCTGCTTATACACATACCTCAGTTGCAATTGGTGATGCTGTATCATCTATCAAGTCCCCTGTTATAGAAGTGCATCTTTCTAACACTTATGCTAGAGAAGACTTTAGACACAAATCTTATATATCACCACACGCCAAAGGAATTGTGTTGGGATTTGGCTTAAAAAGTTATGAGCTAGCCTTGAGTAGCCTTAGCTAAGAATATTTTACAGTTGTTTCTGCAGCTAACCTATAAACATAACTAAAGAAGAAGATGTTTTAATTAGAAAGTAAGCTATCTTTATTTATTTGATAAATTACTTGAGAATTACCTAAATTTTCTTCGGTTGAAATATAAGAGAATTAAGCATCCAATGTTTCCTTTAGATTTAGAGATGTCTGACCCTGACCTCAATGCTTATATAATAGAACTTTCAAATAAATAATGAAATAAGATAACTTTATTAAATTCATATAAATTTATAGATGAATAACTTCTCCATACGCAGCGGCAACAGCCTCCATAACTGCCTCACTCATAGTTGGGTGTGGATGAATTGTCTTTAGAACTTCTTGTCCAGTGGTTTCTAATTTTCTACCTAAAACTGCTTCTGCTATCATATCAGTTACTCCAGCGCCAATCATGTGACAGCCTAGCCATTCACCATATTTTGCATCAAAAATAACTTTCACAAAACCTTCCTTAGTACCAGATGCACTTGCTTTTCCTGATGCTGAGAAAGGAAATTTTCCAACCTTAATTTCGTACCCTTTATCTATAGCTTGTTGTTCGGTTAATCCAACACTTGATATTTCTGGTGAACAATACGTACACCCAGGAATGTTTCCATAATCAATAGGTGCTACATCATGCCCTGATATTTTCTCTACACATAATATCCCTTCTGCTGATGCAACATGAGCTAGTGCAGGTCCTGGAGTAACATCACCAATAGCATAGTAACCAGGAATGTTAGTACCATAATACTTATCTACTAGTATTTTATCTCTATCTACTGCTATTCCAACTTCTTCAAGTCCTATGTTTTCAATATTTGTTTTAATTCCAACAGCAGACAATATAATGTCAGCACTAATAGTTTCTTCACCTTTAGAGTTTTTAACCTTTGCAGTAACTCCTTTTCCAGAAGTGTCAACAGATAATACTTCTGAAGATGTCATAACCTTTATTCCGCTTTTTTTGAATGATTTCTCTAACTCTTTTGAAATATCTTTATCTTCAACTGGAACAATATTTGGCAAGTATTCAACAATAGTAACTTTAGTCCCCATTGAATTATAAAAATAAGCGAATTCAACTCCTATAGCACCAGAACCAACAATTATCATTGACTTTGGTTGTTTCTTTAAAGTCATTGCTTGTCTGTAGCCAATAATTTTTTCTCCATCTTGAGGTATAGATGGTAGTTCTCTAGATCTAGCTCCAGTAGATATTATAATATGTTTTGCTGAGTATTGAACACCATCTACATCTACTATTTTACCAGGCTTAACTTTACCATAACCTTTTATAACTTCAATTTTATTTTTCTTCATTAAAAAAGTAACTCCTTTACTCATGCCATCAGCTATATTTCTACTTCTATTAACAACAGAACTAAAATCCTTTGAGAATTCTGAAACTTTAAGTCCATAATCATCAGCATGCTTTAAGTATTCAAACACTTGAGCAGATTTTAACAAGGCTTTTGTAGGTATGCATCCCCAGTTTAAACAAACCCCACCTAAGCTCTCTTTTTCAACTATAGCAGTCTTTAAACCTAATTGAGAAGCTCTAATAGCAGTAACGTATCCACCAGGACCACTACCTAAAACAATAACATCGTAATTACTCATATTTATTAATTTTTAAAGTCAATACTTACTGAATTTACACAATACCTCTTACCTGATTCCGTAGGTCCATCATTGAAAACATGCCCAAGGTGACCTCCACAATTTGTACATAATATCTCTACTCTAACCATGCCTACAGAATAATCATCTTTGTATTCAACACTTCCTTTTATAGCATTATCAAAACTTGGCCACCCACAGTTTGATTCAAACTTTTGATCACTAGTGAAAAGCGGATTATCACATCCTTTACAATTATATACACCTTCTTTCATATGAATGTTATACTCACCTGTGCCAGGTCGTTCTGTACCTTTATTAATTAAAACTCTATATTCTTCATCATTGAGAATCTCTTTCCATTCTTTATCACTTTTTTTCATTTTATATTCTTTTATTTTTTGAGTAGACTTAACTACAGAGGGCTTTATGTTTTGAGGTGTGTAATTTATATATCCAAAAATACAAAATGTAACTAAAACAATAGGGAGTATTTGTGTGTAAAATTTCATAACTGTATTTATTTAATATACTAATATTACTATTTATGTTATAGAAATATTATATTAGGCAAAAGTATTTTATTTATATGAAAATATATCAAAAAGGGGATAAAAAATTATTAAATGCTTGGGCGTTTTATGATTGGGCCAATTCTGTTTATCCGTTAGTGATTTCAACTGCTATTTTTCCAATCTATTATGGGTTTATAACAGAAAGTAATAAGTATATTGAGTTTTTAGGATTTAATTTTAAAAACACAGCGCTTATTAGTTTTGTAACAGCATTAGCATTTTTAGTGCTAGTTATAATAACACCAATTCTTTCAGGTATCGCAGATTACACAGGGATGAAAAAGAAATTTATGAAGTTTTTCTGTTTCATGGGCTCTATTGCTACCATCTCTTTATATTGGTTTGATATTGATAATCTTACCCTTGGTCTTGTTTACTATTTATTTGCTATGATTGGATTCTGGGGTAGTTTAGTCTTTTACAACTCCTATCTGCCAGAAATAGCTTTTGAAAACCAGCAAGATTCGGTTAGTGCTAAAGGCTACTCTTTAGGTTATTTTGGAAGTGTTATATTACTAGTTTTTAACCTCCTCATGGTTAATTTCCCTGATTCATTTGGCATAATTACTGAAGGTGATACACAAGCACCTCTAATGGCAATGAAAATATCATTTATCACTGTAGGAGTATGGTGGTTTGTATTTAGTTTATACACTTTTTATTATCTCCCTAACCCTAAAATAACTTCAAAAATTAATAGCAAAATTTTATTTAACGGCTTTAAAGAATTAAAAGAAGTTTGGAAAATTTTAAAGGTCCATCCTTTTCTAAAAAGTTACTTGCTTGCTTTTTTTATATATAGTATTGCTTTACAAACTGTTATTTTAGTTGCGATTTATTTCGGAGAGCAAGAAATTGATTGGGCTGAAGGAGAAAAAACAGGTGGTCTGATAGTTAGTATACTTATAATACAGCTTATAGCTATTGTAGGAGCATTAGTTAGCGCCAAGGTTTCTGAAAAATTTGGAAATATTTATACACTTATTATATTAAATATATTATGGGCTATTTTATGCTTCTATGGCTATTTTATTGAAACTTCTAATGATTTTTATTTAGCAGCAGGATTAGTAGGTTTGGTTATGGGAGGTATACAGGCCCTTTCAAGGTCTACATTCTCAAAATTCTTACCAGAATCCGATAACAATACTTCATTTTTTAGCTTTTTTGATGTAACTCAAAAAGTAAGTATAGTTGTAGGTATGGTGCTTTTTGGTACCATAGATCAGATAACTGGCAGTATGAGAAACTCAATGTTGTTTTTTATGATTTTCTTCGCTATTGGAGCATTTTTATTGATCAAGCTGCATAAAAAAATAAAAGCTTAATTCTTCTTGGCATAGATATTGAATTATATATGTAAATGTGATACAATAATTTCTATTTTTTTATCTGATTTTCAGATCTTTATAGAATTTAAATCTTTGTTTTTTCTTTTAAAATAATATATGGCTAATAAAAATTTATTTAATATTGACAACTTGTCATTAATTGACGTGGATGAAAACTCGGAACTTATTCCGCTAATGACACCGGAGGATGAAAAAGAAATTAATAATGAAATTCTCCCTGAATCATTACCGATACTACCTTTAAGAAATACTGTTTTGTTTCCAGGAGTAGTAATACCTATTACTGCTAGTAGAGATAAATCTATCAAATTAATTAATGCTGCTAACAAAGGAGATAAACTTATTGGTGTTGTTTCACAGATTGATAAAAGCATTGAAGATCCTTTTTTAAATGACATATATAAAACAGGGACAGTTGCTAAGATTCTAAAAGTCTTAAAAATGCCTGATGGAAATACAACGGTTATCATTCAAGGTAAAAAGAGATTTACTATTGAGAAAATGATTTCTGAAGAACCGTTTCTTAAAGCCATGATTGAAAGTGTTCCAGAAATAACTCCTGATTTAGGAGATTCTGAATTCAAGGCAATAATAGAATCTATTAAGGAACTTGCATTACAGATAATTAAGCATAGTCCAAATATTCCTTCAGAAGCTTCATTTGCAATTAAAAATATTGAAAGCAATTCATTTTTAGTGAATTTTGTTTCATCTAACATGAATCTGAAAGTTTCAGAAAAACAGGATCTACTAGAAACAAATGATTTGCAAGAAAGAGCTTTAGAAACTCTTAAGTTTATGAACATTGAGTTTCAAAAACTAGAAATTAAAAATGATATTCAATCCAAAGTTCAAAGTGATTTAAATCAACAACAAAGAGACTTTTTTCTTCATCAACAGATGAAGACTATTCAGGAAGAATTAGGAGGAGTCAATCATGATGGTGAAATTGACGAAATGAAAAGTAGAGCAAAGAAGATTAAGTGGGCAAAAGAAGTTAAAGTTCATTTTGAAAAAGAATTATCAAAATTACAAAGAATGAATCCACAAGTTTCTGAATACTCTGTTCAGAGAAATTATTTGGATTTAATTCTTGACCTGCCTTGGTCGAAATATAGTAAGGATTTATTTGATTTAGTTAAGGCACAAAAAATATTAGATAAGGATCATTTTGGTCTTGAAGACGTAAAAAAAAGAATTATAGAGCATCTTGCAGTGTTAAAGCTAAGAAACGACATGAAATCACCAATTCTATGTTTATATGGACCTCCAGGTGTTGGTAAAACATCTCTTGGAAAATCGATTGCAAGAGCATTAGGAAGAAACTACGTCAGAATGTCTCTAGGTGGACTTAGAGATGAAGCAGAGATTAGAGGTCACAGAAAAACTTATATTGGAGCTATGCCTGGAAGGGTAATACAAAATATAAAAAAAGCAGGGACATCTAATCCTGTGTTTGTTTTAGATGAAATTGATAAGTTATCTAATTCAAATCAAGGCGATCCTTCCTCTGCATTGTTGGAAGTGTTGGACCCAGAGCAGAATGCTGAATTCTACGATAACTATTTAGAGTTAGGTTTTGACCTTTCTAAAGTTATGTTTATTGCTACATGTAATAATCTATCAACGATTCAACCAGCTTTACTTGATAGAATGGAAATTATTAATGTTAGTGGTTACACTACTGAAGATAAGGTTCAAATTGGTAAGAAATTTTTATTACCCAAGCAGCAAGCTGAGCATGGGGTTAAATCATCAGAAATCAAATTATCAAAAAATGTTATTGAGAAAATTGTCGATGGTTATACAAGAGAATCTGGAGTTAGAGGTTTAGAAAAACAAATTGCCAAGGTAGTGAGGTATGCAGCAAAAAATATAGCAATGAATTTGGACTATAATTCAACAATCAAAGTTGATGATTTAAATGAAGTTTTAGGTTCTTCTAAGTTAGATAGAAGTGTATATGAAAACAATAAAGTTGCGGGTGTAGTTACTGGTTTAGCTTGGACTAGAGTAGGTGGGGATATTTTATTTATAGAATCAATAATTTCTAAAGGAAAAGGGAAGCTATCTATAACAGGTAACTTAGGGAAAGTAATGAGCGAGTCAGCTACGATAGCTTTAGAATTTATAAAAGCTAACTCTAAGCACTTTAATATAAAGGAAGGTATTTTTGACAAATATAATATTCATATACATGTTCCAGAGGGTGCAACCCCTAAAGATGGTCCTAGTGCTGGAATAACAATGTTAACTTCATTAGTGTCTTTACTTACGCAAAAAAGGGTAAAAAAGAACCTTGCTATGACAGGTGAAATTACATTAAGAGGCAAGGTACTGCCAGTTGGTGGAATCAAGGAAAAGATCTTGGCTGCTAAGAGAGCTAAGATTACTGATATTATTTTATGTAAACAAAATGAAAGCGATATAAATGAAGTTAAACAAGATTATTTAAAAGGGCTTAATTTCCATTATGTTACTGATATGAAAGAAGTAATAAATCTAGCTTTAACAGATCAAGATGTGCTTTATGCTAAAAAGTTATAATAAAACCTTTATTTTTATGTTTTAGTTCATAAGAAGCTTCTTAATGAAAATTTTTACCAAATTATTTATTCTATTATGTTTTTTTGAAGTTAATTCTCAAATTGCAGGAGAATCTACCTATCAGTTTTTAAATATTTCGTCATCACCAAGACAATTAGCTCTAGGAGGTAAAGAAATAACTCTTTATGATTTTGATGTAAATCAACCAAGTATAAATCCTGCTTCGTTAAATAGCAGAATGGATAATAATTTATCTATAAACTTTTCTAATTACTTTTCTGATATAAACTATGGAACTGCAGCTTATGCTTACACATTCAACAACAGAGGTAATACATTACACTTTGGATTATCTTATATTGATTATGGAAACTTTTCAGGTTACGATGAGCAAGGTAACCCAACTAATGATTTTACTGGTAAAGAAAGTGCTTTTTCGATAGGATATTCTACTAAAATTCAACGTCTACCAGTTTACATAGGATCAAACATAAGATTTATTACATCGTCCTTAGAACAGTATAATTCTATTGGTATTTCAGCAGATCTAGGAATTTTATATGTAAATACTGAAATTGATTTAAATGTAGGATTGGTGATTAGGAATTTCGGAACTCAATTGAAAGCATATGATGAAATATATGAAAAATTGCCGTTCGAAATTGACATTGGTGTTTCTCAGCTTTTAGAAAATGCACCATTAAGATGGTATTTGACTTTTGAAAATCTCCAAAAATGGAATATTGGTCTTTCTAACCCTTCTAGATTAACGACAGATTTAGATGGTGATATTACTGAAGAGAAAGTCACTTTTGTTAATAATATTTTCAGGCATTTGATTATTGGGGCAGAATTATTTCCAGAGAGTGTATTTAATATTAGATTAGGTTATAATTTTAAAAGGGGTGAGGAGTTGAAAATCATTGATCAATCAAATTTTTCAGGCGTTTCATTTGGTTTTGGAATGAAATTTAATAAATTACGAATTAATTACACTTATGCTAAATTTTCTAGTGCAGCAAACACAAGCTTCATAGGATTACAGTTAAATTTAAATTAATGAATAAAAATATTATAATTGCTATTGATGGATTTGCGTCTACCGGTAAGAGTACATTAGCTAAGTGTCTGGCTAATTACTTAAACTATACATATGTTGACTCTGGATCTATGTATAGAGCAATAACATACTATGCTCTTGTTAATAATTACCTCCCTTTTAATAATAGAAATTTAAAAGATTTTTTTAAGGTTTTAGCCGATGTAAAACTAAATTTTATATTCAATGAAAATTTAGGCTTTTCTGAAATTTATTTAAATAATATTAATATTGAAAAAGAAATTCGCTCTATTTTGGTTTCAAACCACGTTAGCTCTGTCGCTACTATATCATTTATAAGGAAACATATGGTTAATCTTCAGAAAGAAATGAGCTTAAACAAGGGGGTTGTTATGGATGGTAGAGATATAGGTACCGTTGTTTTTCCAAATGCAGAGTTAAAGTTATTTTTAAATGCGTCCGCAGAAGTTAGAGCTGAAAGAAGACATTCTGAATATGTTAAACAAGGAGTTAAAGTCAATTATGAAGAGGTTTTAAATAATTTAAGATCTAGAGATTTAGATGACTCTAGTAGAACAGATTCCCCGTTAATTGTTGCTGATGATGCTATTGAAATAGATAACTCATTTTTATCAATGGAAGATCAAATCTTTTTTGTAAAAAAAATCCTTAAAGATAAATTCAATCTTTAGGAAAAATATTATTGTCGTTTCCATTTAATATGTTTATTTTTGCACTCCTTTTGGTAGTTTATTCGATATGACAAAGGGAATAAAAAACAATAATTAACCCTTCTGAAAGTTAATTACTTAAATCTATCGAAGACTTTTAGAATACAAATTAACTCAGATATGTCTGAAGAATTAAACAAAGAAACGATAGAAGAAGTTTCTAAACCAGTAGAAAGTACTGAAACTAAAGAGCAACCTGCTCAAGAAGAAATTAAAATTTCACCTGAAGAATTTTTAAAAGATTTTAACTGGCACAATTATGAAGAGGGTATTGACCCAATTGATGATGCTAAGCTTGTAGAATTCGAAGGTTTAGTTAAAGAGAATTTTGTAGACACATTAACTGATGAAGTAGTTGAAGGTGTTGTTATAAATATAAGTGACAGAGATGCAATTATAGATATCAATGCAAAATCAGAAGGAGTCATATCTTTAAATGAATTTAGATATAATCCTGGTTTAAAAGTTGGTGATAAAGTTGAAGTCTTAATCGATATTAGAGAAGATGCTACTGGGCAATTAATATTATCTCACAGAAAAGCAAGAGTAATCATGGCTTGGGATCGTGTCAACAAAGCACACGAAACAGGAGAGATAGTTAACGGATTCGTTAAGTGTAGAACTAAAGGAGGAATGATCGTTGATGTTTTCGGAATTGAAGCTTTCTTACCTGGTTCTCAGATTGATGTGAAACCTATTAGAGATTATGATGTTTATGTCAACAAAACAATGGAGTTTAAAGTTGTGAAAATTAATCACGAATTCAAAAATGTGGTTGTTTCTCATAAAGCTCTTATTGAGGCTGATATAGAACAACAAAAGAAAGAAATAATAAAACAACTGGAAAAAGGTCAAGTACTTGAAGGTACTGTTAAAAATATCACATCTTATGGTGTGTTTATGGATCTTGGTGGAGTTGATGGATTAATACATATTACTGATCTATCTTGGTCAAGAATAAACCATCCTAGTGAAATTGTAGAATTAGATGCTAAAATCAACGTAGTTATATTAGATTTTGATGAAGATAAATCTAGAATTCAATTAGGACTTAAGCAATTAACTAAGCATCCTTGGGAAGCTTTATCTGAAGATGTTAAAGTTGGAGACAAAGTTAAAGGTAAGGTTGTTGTAATAGCTGATTACGGTGCGTTTATTGAATTAGCAGAAGGAGTTGAAGGTTTAGTACATGTTTCAGAAATGTCATGGTCTACTCATTTAAGATCTGCTGGTGATTTTGTAAAAGTTGGTGATGAAATTGATGCAATGATAATTACTTTCGACAGAGAAGAAAGAAAAATGTCACTAGGTATTAAACAATTAACACCTGACCCATGGACTGACATTACTACAAAATACCCTGTAGGTTCCAAACAAACAGGTACAGTAAGAAACTTTACTAATTTTGGTGTTTTTGTTGAGTTAGAAGAAGGAATTGATGGATTGATATACATATCTGACCTTTCTTGGACTAAGAAAATAAAACATCCAAGTGAGTTTTGTGCAGTTGGTGATAAAATAGAAGTAATTACTTTAGAACTTGATGTTGAAAGTAGAAAGTTAAGTTTAGGTCATAAACAAACCTTGGATAACCCTTGGGACAAGTATGAGACTGAATTTACTTTAAACTCAACTCATACATTTGAAATCTTTGAAATAGTTGATAAAGGGGCTACAGTGAAGTTTAACGACGACATTACTGCTTTTGTACCTTCTAGGTATTTAGCTAAAGAAGATGGATCTAAATTAGTTAAAGGTGAATCTGCTGAATTCAAGGTAATTGAATTTAATAAAGATTCTAAACGTGTTGTAGCTTCTCATACATCTGTATTTAGAGATGTTGAAGCAGAAAACATTAAAGTAGCAAACAAGAAAAATAAAAAAGAAAAATTAGAATCTAAAAACACTTTAGGTGATGCAAATGAAAAGCTGCAAGAGCTGAAAGATAAGATGGATGGAAAATAATTTCAAAAAGCCTTTCTTATGAAAGGCTTTTTTTTTAACTTAAATCTATAATTATAAATAGAACTTGATGAGTAAAAATATCATACTTAATAAAAAAGAGATAGATATTATTCTACAAAGACTCGCTTGTCAATTAATTGAGAATCATCAAGATTTTTCAAATACGATATTAATAGGCTTACAACCTAGAGGAAAATCTTTATTAAATAGATTACTTGAAATTTTAAACACTTCTTATAATATTTCAAATATTAATCATGGTCTTTTAGATATAACTTTCTATAGAGATGACTTTAGAAGAAATGAGAAAATATTAGAAGCAAATACTACTGATAATTTAGAAGTAGAAGGAAAAAGCGTTGTATTTATTGATGATGTTTTATTCACAGGTAGAACAATAAGAGCTGCATTAACAGCTATTGAAACTTTTGGCAGACCTAAAAACATTGAATTATTAATATTAATAGACAGAAGGTTTAGTAGACATTTACCTATTCAACCTGATTATAGAGGTAGACAAATTGATGTTTATGACAATCAAAAAGTTATTGTTAACTGGAGTGATGATCAAGGTGATGATTGTGTTTATATAATAAATAAATTATGAATGAATTAAGTGTTAATCATTTATTAGGAATTAAACATTTGAATATTGATGACCTTAACTTAATATTTAAAACTGCTGACCATTTTAAAGAAGTCATTAATAGATCCATTAAAAAGGTCCCGTCTCTTAGAGATGTTACAATTGCAAATTTATTTTTTGAGAATTCAACTAGAACTAAATTATCTTTTGAATTAGCAGAAAAAAGACTTTCAGCGGATGTTATTAACTTTTCGTCTTCTCAATCCTCAGTAAAAAAGGGAGAAACTCTTATTGATACAGTTAATAACATATTATCAATGAAGGTTGATATGGTTGTTTTAAGACACCCAAACCCTGGAGCTGCAATATTACTTGCTAATAATGTAAATGCCACTATAATTAACGCAGGTGATGGTCCTAACGAACACCCAACTCAAGCTTTATTGGACTCATATTCTATAATAGAGAAAATTGGTGATCTGAAAAACAGAAACATATTGATTGTAGGAGACATATCCCATAGTAGAGTTGCTCTTTCTAATATATATGCCTTACAACTACAAGGGGCCAATGTGATGGTATGCGGGCCTAAAACTCTTATTCCTAAATACTTACATAAGCTTGGAGTTAAGGTTGAGCATAACTTCATAAAAGCATTAGAGTGGTGTGATGTTGTAAATATGCTTAGATTACAAAATGAAAGAATGAGTAATAGTTTTTTTCCTTCTGTAAGGGAATACGTTCAGCAATACGGATTAACTTTAGATATTTTAAATTCTTTAGATAAAGAAATATATGTTATGCACCCTGGACCAATTAACAGGGGAGTAGAAATATCTAGTGACGTAGCGGATTCTAAAAACTCAATAATTTTAGATCAAGTTGAAAATGGGGTAGCAATTAGAATGGCTGTTATCTATTTACTAGCCCAAAAGAAACCTCTCAAAAAATAAAACTTGAAAATCACAATTATAGGTTGTTATAGTGCTATGCCTAAAATAGGTAATAATTTATCTTCACAAGTAATTGAAATCCAAAATGAAATTTTTTTAATTGATTGCGGTGAAGGAACACAAGTTGGTTTAAGAAAAAATAAAGTTAAATTTTCTAGAATAAAACATATTTTCATTTCACACCTACATGGTGACCATTATTTTGGTTTGATTGGATTGATTTGTACATTTTCATTATTAAACAGATCTGCTGATCTAAATATATACGGACCTACTGGTATTAAAGATTTAATTATTAATCAAATTAAAGCTTCTAGTTCATGGACTAAATACAGGTTGATATTTCATGAATTATGCTCTGAAAAGTCAGAATCTATTTTCATTAGTGATTACATTCAGGTATTTACAATTCCATTATCTCATAGAATATATACTAATGGTTTTTTGTTTAAAGAAATTAATCTGCCTCGTAAAATCAATATAGATGCTGTTCATGACAGTAATGTTAGTATTGCATATTCAAATAAATTAAAACAAGGCTTTGATGTAGTTAATGAGAATGGAATTCTCATTAATAATCACTTATTAACTTTTGAAGGTTTTTCACCAAAGTCATACGCATATTGTTCTGACACAGAATACCATGAATCTATTGTTAAAGTTATATCTAATTGCGATGCTTTGTATCATGAATCCACTTTTTTAGAAAAACATAAAGTGTTAAGTAAAACCACAAAACATTCTACTGCTAAACAAGCTGGAAAAATAGCAAGATTAGCGAATGTTAATTTATTAATTTTAGGTCATTATTCTTCTCGATATGACAACATTAACGACTTTAAAACTGAAGCTGAAACTGAATTTAATAATGTTCTTTTGTCAGAAGATAATAAAATAATTGAAATATAATTTATTAATTAATTTTTAGTTATTAAATTTGGTGTATGACGTTAAAATCAGATTTAGGTAGTTATAGAAAAAATTACAAAAAGAATTCTACTTTTAATTTTATGGATATCGATAATCCACTAGAACTTTTTGAAAATTGGTTTCAAGAATTTGATAATGCAGGTATAGACTCTGAGGTTAATGCTATGACACTTTCAACTATCAGTCTTGATGGTTTTCCAAAAAACAGAATAGTCCTTTTAAAGGAATATAGTCAAGATGGTTTTATTTTTTACACAAATTATAATAGTGAAAAAGGATTATCAATAAAAGATAACAATAAAGTTTGCTTGTCTTTTTTCTGGGAAGAACTAGAAAGACAGGTTATTATAAAGGGTTTTGCAGAAAAACTTTCAGATTCTAAAAGTAGTGACTATTTTGATTCTCGACCTAGAGGAAGTAAACTAGGGGCTATTGTATCCAATCAAAGTTCAGTAATTAATTCTAAAGAAGAATTAGTAGAGCGGTTATTCAAATTAGATAAACAATACACTGGAATTAAAATTACAAAACCTTCTCACTGGGGTGGCTATATTATTTCACCATTGGAATATGAATTTTGGCAAGGAGGAGAGAACCGATTACATGATAGAACTAGATTTAAGTTTATTAATAATAATTGGATAAAAGACAGACTCTCTCCATGATAAAAATTCATAAATATGCAGCAGTCGATATTGGTTCTAATGCTGTAAGACTTTTGATTTCAAGTGTCGTTTCACAAAACAATAACATAGTGGAAGTCAAAAAAATTAGTTTAGTCAGAGTGCCTATTAGACTAGGGGTAGAGAGTTTTCTAAAAAATAAAATTAAAAAAGATAACATAAGTCGTTTAATAGATGCGCTATCAGCGTTTAAACTACTTATGGGAATACATAAGGTTTCTAAATACAAAGTTTGTGCAACTTCAGCTATGAGAGAAGTATCTAATGGCCAGGAGGTTAAAGAAAAAATAAGCAAAAAAAGTAAATTACATATAGACATTATTTCTGGTAAAGAAGAAGCTTCATTAATAGCTGATACTTTTTTTGCAAGTCATTTTAATTTTGATAAAACATATTTATTTATTGATGTTGGCGGAGGAAGTACTGAATTGAGTGTGATTTTTAACGGAAATATTATTGCTTCTAAATCATTTAAAATAGGAACAGTAAGGTTTTTGAATGACTTGGTTGCTGATGACACATGGAAAGATTATAAGAATTGGATAAAAATTAACACAAAAGAATTTAGTGATATTATTATAATCGGATCTGGAGGAAATATAAATAAGATATTAAAGGAATCTAAAATGGCAGTTAATCAGTCTATTCCATACTCTTATATAGAAAGTTTTTACAATAAAATATCTAATTTATCTTACGAAGAAAGAATAACTGAATTAGGTTTTAACCCCGACAGATCTGATGTTATAGTTCCTGCAACTAGAATATTTCTTAAATCTATGCAGTACGCTAAATCAAAAGAGGTGATTGTACCTAGAATAGGTCTAGCAGATGGAATTATTAGAAAATTAAATAATGTAGCTTCTTTTGGGCATAAGTTAAAAAACTTAGATACTTAGTTTGAAATCAGTCCTAAGTTTTTCAATTAAATTATTTTTAGTCTTTAAAAGCTCAAATTTCTCTCTTGAAGTATAAGTAAATTTCTTTTCAAGTTTTTCATTTATTTGAATACTAAGTTTAATGTCATAATTATTTAACTCTTTGCGTATAAATTTTAACAAATCATATTGATTTGATTCTAATTCAATTTTGTTAGTACTATTCGGTAATTCTAAACAAATATTAGATCCATCTAATTTGGGAATATCAATTCTAAGAATTGATGCTAAATTATATTTCCCTGTATTTTCCACTTTTTCAGAATACTTATTCCAAGAGGTTACTAGCTGAGCTTCACTAAAATCATCTTTGGGAAGTTCGTCTAGATTAATAGTTGTTTCGTTAGCCTTAAATTCATGATTCTTGATAGTTTTAATGCTATTAAGAGACAGTCCTGAATTCCCAGTTGTTTGAATGTCTAGCTTTGGCTTGTTTAATTTTACTTTAGCAGTTTCTTGTATTGATATCTTATCAACAGGTATTATCTTTTTAAAATATTCAAAAGGAATTATTTTAAAATTTGAGTTTTTTTTTTGATCAGTTAATGTGAAAGAACCTAATTGCATAAGAGTTAATTCGACCAGTAATCTCTGGTTTATGCTTGATCTGTAATTGATTTCGCATTTATTTAAAAGTTCTAAACAATTAATTATAATTTCTGGTGACACTTTTTGACCTTGACTGATAATTTTTTCTTTTGAACTCTCAGAATAATCTAGTAATCCAATAGTTTTATCATTTTTGGAAATTAATAAATTCCTGCAATATGTTGATAATCCAGAAACATAATTAATTCCTTCAAAACCTTTAGAAATTATATTATCAATTAACAAAAGTAACTCTGGAATATTATTATCTAATACATAATCTATGGTCTTTATATATACTTCCTGGTCTAAAACATTTAAGTTAAGGCTGACATCCTTGACTGTGATTTCTTTATTATTATAGCTTAATATTCTGTCAAATATTGAAAGTGCATCTCTCATAGCACCATCAGCTTTATTTGCAATTATATCCAAAGCTTCATGTTCAAATTTAACTTCTTCTTTATCACAAATTTTAATTAAATAATCTACAATATCTTTGTTGTTAATTCTTTTGAAGTCATAGATCTGGCATCTAGATAAAATTGTTGGAATTATCTTATGTTTTTCTGTAGTCGCTAGAATAAATATACAGTGTTTTGGTGGCTCTTCAAGAGTCTTTAAAAATGCGTTAAAGGCTGAAGTAGATAACATGTGTACCTCATCAATTATGTAAACTTTATATTTACCGACCTGTGGAGGGATTCTCACTTGTTCAGTAAGATTTCTTATATCATCAACACTATTATTTGAAGCAGCATCAAGCTCGAAAATATTATAAGCAAAGTCTTGATTAACATTATCAATTGTGCTATTAATCATTTTTGCTAGTATTCTAGCACAACTAGTTTTACCAACTCCCCTAGGTCCAGTAAATAGTAAAGCTTGAGCTAATTGATTATTTGAAATAGCATTTAGTAAAGTAGATGTAATTGCTTCTTGACCTGCAACTTCTTCGAAAGTTGTGGGCCTATATTTTCTTGCAGATACAATGTAATCTTCCATATTAATAATCAATATACACAAAGTTATTAATTCAATTCATATATTTTAACTAAGGAAATACAAAATCAACTTATTTATCAACAATTTCATTACTTTTGTACGCAGTAAATCGCCTTGTCGCTATTTTATATAGAGGAAAGTCCGGACACTGAAGTACATCATAATGGTTAACAGCCATCGATTGAGAGGTTAGGAAAAGTGCAACAGAAAGTATGTACAGGTAATGCTGTAGTGAAACCAGGTAAACTCTATGAAGTGCAATGTCATGTAAACCAACGCTTAAGAGTTGTACGCTCAATGTTGGAGGGTAGGCAGCTAGAATAAGTTGGTAACAACTTATCGAGATAAATGACAAGGGCTTTTAATTAAGTACAGAATCCGGCTTATAGATTTACTTAAATTAATTAGCGAGTGTTATACTAACACTCGCTTTTTTTTAAAAAAACTAAAAAAGCAACTACCGTAGTTTCTTTTAGATACAAAATATTCAGCTTCATTCAGGGATATGTGCTTTGAATGTTCAATCACCAAAGTTCCATCATCTTTTATTAGATTATTAGAAAAACTCAGTTCTATAATGTTTTTTAAATATTCTTCATCAAAATCATATGGTGGGTCTGCAAAAATTATATCACATCTAATCTCTGTTTTTTTTAAAAAACTAACGACATCTGATTTTATGACATTTAAATTTAAATCTAATTCTTCGGATACTTTTTTTATGAACTTAATACAATTGATATTGTTTTCCACACTAGTTATTTGTGTTACTCCCCTGGAAGCAAACTCAAAACTTATATTCCCAGAACCTGAATATAAATCAACAACAGATATATGATTAAAATCATATTCGTTTAAAAAGATATTAAAAATAGACTCTTTAGACATGTCGGTTGTCGGCCTAATAGGTAAGTTTTTTGGTGCTACTATTTTTCGTCCTTTATGAGACCCTGAAATAATTCTCATTTCAAAAATGGTGTAATTAACTCGTTCTTAAAATTATTATAATACTTATTTGATGATTTAATTTTTGATTCAAATAAAGTAACATTTCTAATGTACTTGTATATAATGTTAAAAATAGAATCATCTATTTTACCAGAAATTATAATTGGACTATTTTCTGGATTTAAACTAAGTTGTTCATAGCAAAACAAGATATAGTAAACTATATCTTCATTTGAGCTATAGTCAAAAGTGTTAATGAATTTTAATTTATTCTTAGAAATCAAAACAACATCAAGCTTAGATTTATTTATGTTTAAATATACATTGGGATTAATATTGTTATTTTCGATTTTAAAAATCTCACTTATTAAACAAGTTGTGTAATGTCTTTGCTTTACATCTTTTGTGTACTGCTTTAACTTATTTGAATCAAAAAGTATAGGAATAAATACATTTACAGAATCATTATCCTCAACATGATCACACCAGTATTGATCTGTTTCTAGTATTGTATTATTGAATTTTAAATACTCTTTAATATTTTTTTTGTTAAAAAGTGCTTGAGGAACTACTGTGTGCAAGTTGTTAAAATGAATAACGTCAATTATATCAAATGAATTATACTCATTATTAATTAAATAATCAAAAACAAGATCGTTAACCTGGTTAATATCTTTATAAGATAAACTAGACCTATTTAATATTTGACTTTCAATTGCATCAAATACAACGAAAACAATTTCTGTATAACCTAAATAGATACTTAGGTTTACAACCGAAAATGCTTTTGTTTTATTGTTCTTTTTTGTAGTTTTTAGGCCAGTTTCCATTTGTATTTACTTCATCCATTGATCCAACCTTAAGTGTATTACCATTAACTCCATTAACTCCCTGTACTAAGTTTTCAGTGAGCATTAGATTTACGTCTTGGTCATATAGTATTATGGATTTTTTCACCATAGCTTCAAATACAGGAATATCCATATCATTTTGTTCTAAAAAACCACTTCTTAATTCAAACATGGTGTTTTCTTCTTTTGCATACGGTACATACATCATATTTAAATACCTGTTGTCAGCTCCAAATAATGAATCCCTAACCGAAACAAAACCTAACGTATCTACGATAACAATATCTTTATAAGTTTTAACTCCACCGTATCTTCTTGTAAGTTCTTTGTCTATTATACTAGAATCTCTTCTTTGAGTTAGTGTGAAAGAATCTACTTCAATAAATTTAACTAAACTATCCCAATTATCTTCAAATTGACCATTTACAGATCTAAATGCTAATTCAGAATCTCTAATGTCAGTCAATTTTTTAATTACTTGTTGATATCTAACTTCTTTAACACTTTCGAAATTTTTTGGACCTAGCCAAAACTCATTAACTATTTTGTAAAAGAAAAGAGCACTAAAACTCCATAAACCAATAAGTACAATGTTTTTATATTTTTTGTGGTCAAAACTTGTATTTATCCAGTAAAGTAGACCTCCAGAAATTAATAATACTAATATGATGTAAAGATATTGCATTTGAAAGGGTTTTAAATTTAAAACGCCAAATTACAATTTTTTTTTATTTGTTAAAATGATTGTAGAGAAAAAACATTTATATCTTTGATTTTAATTCTATATTATTGATATGAACGTAAAAGAGTTTTACAATTTAGCACGAAATCATTTCTCCTTTAAACTTACAGCTAAACAAGATTTAACTTTATATAAGCTTTCTGAATTCATATTTAATGATGATAATAATTCTCTATTTGTGCTTAAAGGTTATGCAGGTACAGGGAAAACAACTATTTTATCTTCTATTATCAATAATTTATGGAAAATAAAAAAATCAGGTGTTTTAATGGCTCCCACTGGTAGAGCAGCTAAAGTTCTTGCGAATTACACTAATAGTGAAGCAAACACTATTCATAAAAAAATATATTTTCCAAAAAAAAACTCATCTGGTAATATAGATTTTGTTCTACAGGTTAATAAGTCAAAAAACACTATTTTTATTATAGATGAAGCTTCAATGATTTCGAGTGCTTCACAAAACAAAAAACTTTTTGATACTACTTCTTTACTCTCTGACCTTATTCAATTTGTTTATTCAGGTCATAATTGTAAAATCATATTTATAGGGGATACAGCTCAATTACCTCCAGTTAACTCTAGATTAAGTCCATCACTTGATCCTGAGTATCTTAAAGATAATTATAACAAAAATGTAGTTACAATTGAACTCGATGAAGTAGTTAGGCAGGAGGTGCTCTCAGGTATACTAAATAATGCTACTATTTTAAGAGAGTCGTTAGTTAATAAAACTTTTGATCAATTTAAATTTAACTTAAAAAACTTTAAAGACATAATTAGACTTGAAGATGGAGAAGATATAATAAACTCTTTATCTGATAGCTACAATACACTAGGGAAGGAAGAAACAGCATTAATTGTTAGATCTAACAAACGAGCTAATTTATATAATCAACAAATAAGAAATAGAATTCTTTTTAATGAAAATGAGCTTTCTTGTGGTGATAATTTAATGGTTGTGAAGAATAATTATCATTGGGTAAAAAGTACTTCTGAAGCGGGGTTTATTGCTAATGGAGATATTATAAAAATTTTAGAAATTAATAGAATTGTAGATTTATATGATTTTCGTTTTGCTGAAGTAACTATTCAAATGATAGATTATCCAAAAATGAAGGCATTTGATACGGTTTTAATGTTAGATACTATTAATTTGGAAACTCCTTCGTTAAACTACGAAAAAGCCAACCACCTTTACAACGAGGTTATGAAAGACTATATTTCTGAAAAAGTTAAGTATAAAAGGTTTTTAAAAGTAAAAAATAATAAATATTTTAATGCTTTACAGGTTAAATTTTCATATGCAATAACTTGCCATAAATCTCAAGGAGGGCAATGGGCTTCGGTATTTGTAGAACAACCTTATTTACCTAACGGTATAGATAAAGATTTTATTAGATGGCTATATACTGCTTTAACCAGAGCCAAAGAAAAATTGTATTTAATTGGTTTTAAGGATGAGTTTTTTTCTAATTAAGTATTATAATTTATTATTTTTGATTAAAATTAATATATGAAAGTTATTGCTCTTATACCCGCTAGATTATCTTCCTCTAGGTTTGATAGAAAGTTAATGATGGATTTATGTGGTAAAACTGTAATTTCAAGAACTTACGAAGCAGTAGTAAATACCAAATTATTTCACTCTGTTTATGTAGTTACTGAAGATGATGAAATATATCAAGAAATAGTTAATTCAGGTGGGAATTCTATCCTTAGTAAGCATATTCATGAATCAGGTAGTGATAGGATTGCAGAAGCTTGTGAATCATTAAATGCCGATGCCTTTGTGAATATTCAAGGAGACGAACCATTTATCGACTCTAGTAGCTTAAGTAAACTTGTTAATGAGCTAGCTAATTCAGATTATGTTTCTTTAATGATAAAGATTAATGAGAGGAGTGAGTTAGAGAATCCGAATAACGTTAAAGTAATAGTTGATAAGGATAACCAAGCATTATATTTCTCAAGAAGTGTTATTCCTTTTTCTAGAGACTCTAAGTCTACACTTACAAATTATTATAAGCATGTAGGAGTTTATGGATTTAAAAAACAAGCATTAATTGATTTTTCTAAATCTGCACCATCTAAATTAGAAATGATTGAGAAAATTGAGGCAATTAGAATTGTTGAAAATGGTAATAAAATTAAAATGATTGAAACTAATTTTCAAGGTGTGGGTATTGATACTAAAGAGGATTTAGAATTAGCTATTTCAATCTGGTCAAAATAAATAAATAAATAAATGAAATTTTTATCAAAGTTAATTTACTTTAAAATACTAAATTGGAAAGTAAAAGGAAATATTAGTTTCTCAACAGAAAAGATAAAAAAATGTATTATAATCCCTGTTCCACATACAAGTTGGCATGACTTTTATATCGGTATATTACTTAGATCGGTAAGTTCTGTAAATACTAGATTTTTAGGAAAAAAAGAATTATTTATTTTTCCCTTTTCAATCTTGTTAAAATGGTTGAATTTTTTTCCTGTAGATAGATTTAAAAAAGGGAATAAAGTTGATGAGATAGTATCTATATTTGATAAGCATTCAGAATTTAGAATAGGATTAGCTCCAGAAGGAACTAGAGCTAAAGTGGATAAATTAAGAACTGGTTTTTATCATATTGCAAAAAAAGCAAATATTCCAATAATTATGGTGACTTTAGATTACAAAAACAAAACAAATACTATCTCAGAACCATTTTATCCAACAAATGATATTGCTCAGGATTTTAAGTTTATAGAAAACTTTTTTAAAGGAATAGAAGGTAAGATTAAAGATCGTAGCTTTAATTAAAGAACAATTTATCTTCAATTGATTTCCATAAAAGTAACGAAGCAGTACTATTATACGGAGACCAACTTTTAATTAAGTCTTCTAGTTTTTTGTTATCCAAATCATTCATTTTATAATTTTTTTTAACGCTATTTATTAGAGCTATATCCCCTTTAGAAAAAATATCAGGTTTCCCTAATTCAAACATTAAAAACATTTCGGTAGTCCATTTCCCAATACCTTTTATAGATATCAATTCTTTTTTCATTTTTTCTGCATCTAAATCAATGAACCTTTTTTCGTTTTCTATGAAGTAAGAAAATACATTTTTAATATATTCTACTTTTCTAAATGAAATTCCAATAGATTGTATTTTATCATTATCGAGATTCAAAATCTCTACATAAGATAAATTTTGAATAACTACCGCAAACCTTTTCTTTATAGTTATAGCTGCCTTAAAGCTAATTTGTTGATCTATAATAAAGTTTGATAATGATAACGCGTAGTTTTTGGACCTATAGGAATCTAGACTAATTTTGTCATGATATTTTTCAATAAGAAAATTCATGACTGGATCTTTTTTTAAATGTTTAAATGCTTTAGTATACATATTTTAGATCATAGTGTGATAAACATTTTGAACATCATCATCATTCTCTATTTTCTCTAGGAGCTTTTCTATGTCATTAATTTCATTTTCTTTTTTCAACTCTTTAGTTACGTTAGGAATTCTGTCAAATCCAGAAGAATTTATAGTTATATCTCTTTTTTCAAGTTCCGATTGAATCACACCAAAACATTCAAATGGAGCGTAAATTAATATTTCATCTTCCTCAATAAAGACTTCTTCAACTCCAAAATCAATGAATTCTAATTCAATTTCTTCTGGGTCTAAGTCATTTGTGTCGATTTTAAAGTTACACGTATGTTCAAACATAAAAACTACAGAGCCAGAAGTACCAAGATTACCATCACACTTGCTAAAATAGCTTCTTACGTTAGCTACAGTCCTAGTATTGTTGTCAGTAGCGGTTTCAACTAAAATTGCTATACCATGTGGTCCGTAACCTTCAAAAAGAACTTCTTTATAATCTCCTTGATTTTTATCGCTAGCTCTTTTTATTGCTCTTTCTATATTGTCTTTCGGCATATTTACCGATTTAGCATTTTGAATAACAGCCCTTAATCTAGAGTTTGAATTTGGGTCAGGACCACCTTCTTTTACAGTCATAACAATATCTTTGCCAATCCTAGTAAAAGCTTTGCTCATTGCAGACCACCTTTTCATTTTTCTTGCTTTTCTGAATTCAAACGCTCTTCCCATAATTTTTTAATTTATAACCATTGCAAAATACAAAAAACTTTATTTTAATTTAATTGAATTAATAATGGAATCAACATTAAAGTTTAAATATTTTGGTAGTTTTTTATTTTTATTGAATAATGCGATATATCTGTTATCATTAGTAGTGTAAACATATTTCAATTTATAATAATTAATTTTCAGACTCTTTATAATATCTTTAACCAAATCAACATGGTGTATTAAATCTTTACTACCTAAATGAATTACTCCTGATATTTTCTTGTTAATGATATGATGTATACATAATGCAATTTTTTTTTCATTAATAATGTTAACTATAAGATTTGGAAACACCTCTATTGGAAGGTCTAGACTAATCTCATTTTTAATCTCTTTTATTCTTGGGGAATTTATTCCAACAACCAGTGGTATTCTTATGATACTATATTCATCTTCTTTTAACCTTAACAGTTTGTTTTCTATTTTTATTTTAAAGTACCCGAAATTACTTTTTGAAAATGTCTTATCAAATTCGTAATTAGGATAATTTTTATAGCCATCAAATACACTTGAAGAAGATAGAAATATGATTTTACAATCATTTTTTTTAATATAATTTAGTAAATGATCATGAGTATTTATTTGCGAATTGTAGTCACCTCTTAAGGCAGATATAATTATCGATGGAGTAACTTTGTTAAGTATATTATTTATTAGCTTAGGGGTATTTGAATTTAGATCAAAATAAAAAAAATGTTTATTTAGCTCATGTTTCCTGTTTTTATAGTAGGTGGCATAAGTATCAAAATACGGGTTTAATTCTTTGTATATACTATTTCCAATATATCCAGATCCACCAAGTATTAATATTTTGTGTTTAATTTGTTAGGCTTTAAATGGAAGTTTGACAATTTTAGATTTAATTAATTTATCTCTAATTTTAATAAAAACAAAGCTATTGAGTTTATTGTGATCTGTATTAATATATCCTAAGCCGATTCCTTTACTGAAGCTTGGAGACATAGTGCCAGATGTTACAATACCTATAAGGTTTTCTGAATCTGAAAAAATCTCATAATTTTTTCTTGGAATACCTCTTTCGATAGTTTCAAATGCAGCTAATTTTCTTTTAGGACCATTTTCTTTTTCATTTTTAAGATATTCAGAGTTTGTAAACTTTTTGTTAAATTTCGTTATCCAGCCTAGTCCAGCTTCAATTGGAGAGGTGCTTTCATTTAAATCATTTCCATATAAACAATATCCCATCTCTAACCTTAATGTGTCTCTTGCTGCTAATCCAATAGGTTTAATATTAAAGTTTTCTCCAGCTTTAAATACTTTATTCCAAATATCTATAACTTGATTATTTTTACAATATATTTCAAAACCACCACTGCCGGTATATCCAGTTGCAGATATAATAATGTTTTTACATCCTGCAAAATCACTTACTTTAAAGTGATAAAAAGGAATTGTATTTAAATCAATGCTAGTAAGGCTTTGCATAGCGTCAATAGCATTTGGTCCTTGTATAGCTAGTAAAGAATAGCTAGAAGATTCGTTTATAATTGTAACTCCGTATTTGTTTTTAGAGTTTATCCAATTCCAATCCTTTTCTATATTACTAGCATTCACAACTAGCATGTATTTGTTTATATTAAACTTATAAACTATTAAGTCATCTACTATACCGTTTACTTCATTTGGCAAGCATGTGTATTGTGCTTGTCCGTCAATTAGCTTTGATAAATCATTACTAAGAATTGATTGTAAAAAAGCTAAAGAGTTTTCTCCAGAAACGTAAAACTCACCCATATGAGAAACATCAAAAACGCCAATTGATTTTCTTACTGCAAGATGTTCAGCTTTAACACCAGCGTATTGTACTGGCATATTATATCCGGCAAATTCTACCATTTTAGCACCTAGGTTTACATGAATGTCATTGAGTTCTATATATTTCATATATTATTTTTATATTAATGTAAAATTAATAATTTATATATTATTTAAAACATTTTAAAAACTTCATTTATGCGTTATTTCTTAACAATACTTTTTTGTGTTTCTGCTAGCTGTTTTTCCTTTTCTCAAGGATTAATGGACTTAAAGAATAATACAACTAGACAAGACACACTTAGAGGATCTATTACACTAGAACGGTCTTGGTGGGATTTGAATTACTATCATTTAGACATCTCTGTAAAGCCAGAAAAAAAATATATTGAAGGATCTAATTTAGTGTATTATACAGTTTTAAATTCTAATAATGTTCTGCAGATTGATCTTCAAGAACCTCTTCAATTACTAAAGGCAAAACAAGATGGTGAAGAATTAGAAATTCAAAAAGATGGAAATGCTTACTTTATCACTCTTAAAAAAAATCAAATAGTAGGTTCCTTAGAAAAAATAAAATTGTTTTATAAGGGTAATCCAAGGGAGGCAGTTAATGCTCCTTGGGATGGTGGTATATCATGGGAGAAAGATGATAACGGAAATCATTTTATTGCATCCTCTTGTCAAGGATTAGGAGCAAGTGTGTGGTGGCCAAATAAAGACCATATGTATGACGAAGTTGACAGTATGAAAATCAGTGTTAATATTCCAAAAGGATTAACTAATGTTTCGAACGGCAGGTTAATCGAAATTGAAGAGAAAAAAAATTCAAACACATTTCATTGGTTTGTTAATAATCCTATTAATAATTATGGTGTTAATATTAATATTGGAGATTATGTAAGGTTTTCTGAAGTTTATAAAGGCGAAAATGGGAACCTTGATTTAGATTATTTTGTTCTTAGCTATAATTTAGCTAAAGCAAAAGAACATTTTAAAGAAGTTCCAAAAATGCTAGAAGCATTTGAACACTGGTTTGGCCCTTATCCCTTTTATGAAGACGGGTATAAGTTAGTGCAAACTCCTTATTTAGGTATGGAACACCAAAGCTCTATAACTTATGGTAATAAGTTTATGAAAGGATATTTAGGAAGAGATCTTTCCAGGACAGGGTGGGGGTTGAAATTTGATTATATAATCATCCATGAATCTGGTCATGAGTGGTTTGCAAACAATATTACCTATAAGGATATTGCAGATATGTGGATTCATGAAGGCTTCACTACTTACTCGGAAAACTTATACTTAGATTATTACTATGGTAAAGAAGCTTCTTCTGAATATGTCATTGGAACAAGAAGAGGTATTAGAAATATTAAAACAATAATAGGAGATTATAATGTTAATAGAGAAGGGTCAGGGGATATGTACTCAAAAGGTGCTAATTTACTGCATACAATTCGTGCAATATGTGGAGATGATGAAAAATGGAGAAAAGTCTTACGTGGATTAAATAAAGAATTTTACCATAAAACTGTAACAACAAACGAAATAGAAGATTATATATCTAAATCTATAAATATAAATTTATCCAAAGTTTTTGATCAATATTTAAGAGATATTAAGGTGCCTTTATTTGAGTATTACTTTAATAATCATTCGCTTTATTATAAATGGAGTAATGTAATTACAGGTTTTAATATGCCAATTGAAATAAATGTAGGAGATATTTCAATTAAGTTATACCCTGACACTGAATGGAAAAGCATTAAAACAAAAGTGAACAATATAGAATTAAGTAAGAACTATTATATTGAATCTAAAGAAAGATTAAACTAAAGATCTAAGCTATTAAATAGCTCTACTAGTGCTGGATCAGAAGGTCTTGGGGCGTTACCACTAACTATGTTTCCATCAGGGTCTATAAGTAAGAACCTAGGAATTGAATCAATTCCGTAGGCTATTATAAATTTAGATTTCCAAGCATTATCAGCAAATAGTTGTATCCCTGTTAACTCTTTCTCAACTATCATTTTCCTCCAAGCTTCATAGTTATATTTAGGTCGTTTTCTTTCATCAATTGATAAACTTAAAAAATAGATATTTTTATCATGGTATTGCTTTTCAATTTTTTGAAGACTAGGTATTTCTCTTATACAAGGTCCACACCATGTTGCCCAAACATCGATATATACATATTTCCCTTTTAGATCTGATAGAGAAGTGTTTACTCCATTAAAATTCTCATAATCTATAAACTCAGGAGATTTCATACCTTTTTCTAATTTACTTAAGACGTTGAACTTGTCTGTAAGCTTGGATACTATAGTACTGTCGTTACTTAGCTGTATGAGGATATCATAAAGATCTTTATTTTTTTTGTTTCCAGCAGATAACATGTAAGTACCTTGATTAACTAAATCATTTTTTATTGTAGTAGACTTATTGGCAATTAATTCATTAAAATCTTCTTTGATATTACTAGAGGTTTCTAAAATATTCTGATAGTGACTAATTACAAGTTGTTTGTATGTCGGAAACATTTGATAATCCTCTTCATTATTATAGTTTATTTCATTCAAGGGAAGCATAAAAGTATCACTAACAACAGGTGTCTTTTTAGCATAAAATTCATGGTACAAAGGATATCTTTGAAGGTATTGTAAATAGCTATACTCAAGACTTTTTAATTCTAATGTTCTGAAATGAGGCTCAATGTTTGAGTATTTATTTGTAAACTCATAATCAGATTTTTTTATTTCATTAATCTTAGCTATAAACTCAATTTCATCAAGCTTAAATACAGAGATGATATCTATAGGATTCTGTTCTTTATGTAGGTATTTATCTTTTAAAAAATTATTATTCTCGCTTCCTTTACCTTCAAATTTAATAGACTCATCAAATTGCTCTGTATCTAAATTAATGGATAGGACGTAACCTGGCTCTAAATATATCTGAGTTCTCTCTCTTCCCTGAGCTAAATTATAGTATGAGCTAGATATGTTAAGAGTATCTCTAAAAGTGCCATCTTCATTGATTTTAACTTCAATGGATATGTCTTGCGCAGATATTTCTATAGTATTTCCTATAGGGTTTGTTATTTCCCCAGAGATAATTGTAACCTCATGTTCATTAAAGTCACATGAAATAAATGTCATACCTAAAATCAGAATTACTAAATTTACTATAAAATTACCTTTGCTCATAATTATTTTATTTAAATTGTCAAGGTAAATGTAACTAATTAATAGATATAAGTGACATGAAGGAATTCATAATAGATAATACATTACTTGATATAGATACAATATATTATATTGTTGAAGAAGGGGTATTATTAAAATTATCAGAGGAATCTATAAATAATGTAGTAGAATGTAGAAGTTACTTAGATAACAAAATAATTCAAAGTGAATATCCTTTATATGGCATTAATACTGGTTTTGGTTCGTTATATAATGTTAGTATAGAAGATAAGGATTTAAGTAAATTACAGCATAACTTAATACTTTCTCATTCATGTGGAGTAGGAGAAAAAACTCCTTTAGCAATTGTTAAAATTATACTCTTATTAAAAATAATCACTTTAAGTAAAGGTCATAGTGGTGTTCATTTAGATACTTTAAATCGATTGATTTTTTTCTATAATAACGATATACTACCAGTTATTTTTAAACATGGTTCATTGGGAGCTTCAGGTGATTTATCTCCTTTAGCTCATTTAAGTTTGCCTTTAATTGGAGAAGGACAGGTTTATTTTAAAGGTGAAATAAAGAACGCGAAAGACATTCTTAACTTATTTAATCTATCTTCTTTAGAGCTTAAGTCTAAAGAAGGGTTAGCTCTATTAAACGGGACTCAGTTTATGTCGGGTTATGGTTTGTTTCTGTTATTTAAATCGTACAAATTATCTTATATGTCTGATTTAATTTCATCTATTTCTTTAGAAGCTTTTGATTGTAGGGTTGAGCCTTTTGACCCATTGATCCAAAAAGTGAGACCTCATAAAGGTCAGTCTATAATTTCTGAAAGAATTAATAAATTTAGAAATAATAGTGAAATCTCTACTATAAAAAAAGCTCATACCCAAGACCCCTACTCTTTTAGATGCATACCGCAGGTGCATGGAGCTACTTTAGATACTATTTTATATGTAACAAGTGTCCTTTTAAATGAAGTGAACTCTGTTAATGATAATCCTATAATTTTTTATAAGGAGGATAAAATAATTTCTGGAGGAAATTTCCATGGTCAACCCTTGGCATATGTTTTAGATTTTTTAAAAATAGCCATTTCGGAATTGGGTAACATTTCTGAAAGAAGGACTTATAACTTAATCTCGGGGCAAAGAGACTTACCTTCATTCTTAGTGAATAGCCCTGGGTTAAACTCTGGGTTTATGATTCCACAGTATACAGCTGCTAGTCTAGTTAGTTTAAATAAACAACTGTCTTCACCATCTAGTGTAGACTCCATCGTTTCTTCTAACGGTCAAGAAGATCATGTAAGTATGGGTGCTAATTCCGCTATATTACTATATGATATTGCTTTAAATGTAAATAGAATACTTTCAATTGAACTTTTCACAGCAACTCAAGCACTAGATTTCAAAAAACCTTTAAAGACCTCTGCAGAATTACAAAGTTTCGTAGATAGATATAGGTCATGCGTAAACTTTGTAACAGAAGACAAAATAATGTCCTCCGAAATAAATACAACTTCAGAATTTATAGATAATTATAAAATTGAAGATAATTTATTTACTTTTTAGTGGTTTTTTTACTGCTAATGGATGTTAGTATTAGTTTGCTCTTATCCTTATTTAAGTCTACCTTAATGTTATCACCAACTTGAATTTTGGATTTGATTATCTCTTCAGCTAACTCGTCTTCTAAATACTTTTGAATTGCTCTTTTTAAGGGTCTTGCTCCGTATTGTTTATCAAACCCCTTTTCAGCTATAAAATCTTTTGCTTTTTTTGTTAGCTTAATTTTATACCCAAGTTCTTCTGTTCGAATAAATAGCTTTTTTAGTTCAATATCTATAATCTTATGTATGTGATTTATCTGAAGATTGTTAAATACAATAACATCGTCAATCCTATTTAAAAATTCAGGTGCAAATGCTTTTTTAAGAGCATTTATTATAATGCTCTTTGAGTTATTCCCTTCTTGATTCATTTTAGCACTAGTGCCAAAACCAACTCCATTACCAAAATCTTTTAATTTTCTTGCACCTATGTTAGATGTCATTATTATAATTGTATTGGTGAAGTCTATCTTTCTACCTAAACTATCTGTCAAAAAGCCATCATCTAAAACTTGAAGAAGCATGTTAAAAACATCTTTGTGTGCTTTCTCTATTTCATCTAGTAAGACTACTGAATAAGGTTTTCTTCTTATCTTTTCTGTTAACTGTCCACCTTCTTCATAACCTACATATCCTGGAGGTGCTCCAATTAATCTTGATATAGCAAATTTCTCCATATACTCACTCATATCTACTCTAATTAATGAGTCTTCAGAGTCAAATAATTCCTTTGCTAAAATTTTTGCTAATTGCGTTTTACCAACACCAGTTTGACCTAAGAATATAAATGACCCAATTGGTTTATTAGGATCTTTTAGCCCTGCTCTATTTCGTTGGATAGATTTTACAACCTTAAGAACAGCTTCGTCTTGACCAATAACTTTATCCATAATAATTTCAGGTAGGATAGAAAGTTTGTTACTCTCGCTCTGCTTAACTCTATTTAAAGGAATTCCAGTCATCATCGAAACTACATCAGCTATATGTTCTTCATTGACTATTTCTTTGTTATTTTCACATTCCTTTTCCCAAGAATCTTGTGCAGACAATAAATTGCTTTCTAATAGTTTCTCATCGTCTCTTAGTTTAGCAGCCTCTTCATATTTTTGTTTTTTTACTGCATTGTTTTTAGTTATTCGAATCTCTTCTAATTTAGTTTCTAAATCAGTAATATGTTTAGGGACTACTATATTATTTAAATGGACTCTTGAACCAGCTTCATCTAAAGCGTCTATAGCTTTGTCTGGTAGAAATCTATCAGTCATGTATCTGCTAGTAAGTCTAACACATGCTAGAATTGCATCATTTGTATATTCAACATTATGATGTTCTTCATATTTGATTTTTATATTATTCAAGATTTCTATTGTTTCATCCTCACTAGTTGGCTCAACTATAATTTTCTGAAACCTTCTTTCTAAGGCTCCATCTTTTTCAATTGAAGTCCTATATTCATCTAAAGTGGTTGCGCCTATACATTGTATCTCTCCTCTAGCTAAAGCGGGCTTAAACATGTTTGAAGCATCTAAACTACCAGTAGCTCCACCTGCACCCACGATTGTGTGAATTTCATCAATAAACAGTATTATATCTCTATTTTTTTCTAATTCATTCATTACAGCCTTCATTCTTTCTTCAAACTGTCCTCTGTATTTAGTTCCTGCGACTAAGCTTGCCAAATCAAGAGATACTATTCTTTTATTAAATAATACTCTAGATACTTTTTTTTGAGTTATTCTAAGTGCTAACCCTTCTGCAATAGCAGATTTACCAACACCAGGCTCACCTATTAATAATGGATTATTTTTTTTTCTTCTACTTAGAATTTGTGAAACTCTTTGTATTTCATCATTCCTTCCAACAATAGGATCTAAATCTCCATTCTCAGCTAAGGAAGTTAAGTCTTTACCAAAGTTGTCTAGAACAGGAGTTTTGGTTTTTTTAACTGCTTTACCCTTAACTTTTTCAGCACCAATAATTGAATCATCTGCCTCATCATTTTTTTCAAAAGACTCTTCTTCCTCTTTAAATTCTGCTGAAGTTTTCCCAGAGTAAACATCATTATCATTGTCATCATTATTGTCATCATCAGCTATCATGTCATTATAATACTCTTTAACGTTGTCGTAATTAACATTAAGTTTATTTAAGAGCTTAGCAGTTGGGTCATTGTCATTGCGTAAAATACAAAGAAGTAAGTGAGCTGTATTTATAGTTGAATTTTGAAATAATTTTGCTTCTAAAAAAGTAGTCTTCAAAGCTCTTTCAGCTTGTCTTGTTAAGTGAAGATTTTTTTTAGAGTTTGATGTAAATGAGCTGTCGCTATTAGGGGGGGAAAGAATTTCCACTTTTTTTCTAAGATATATTATATCTACAGAAAGAGAGTTTAATATATCAATACCCTTTCCTTCACCGTCTCTTAACATGCCTAGCATTAAATGCTCAGTACCAATAAAATCATGACCTAACCTTAAAGCTTCTTCTTTGCTAAAAGTAATCACGTCTTTAACTCTCGAAGAAAAATTATCATCCATAGTTCTAAATTTAAATTTAAATGTAGTTAAACATTAATTGTTATACAATAATCAATTACCTTTTTTGTTATTTATTTTTCATTTTTATATTTATTTAATAACCTGTATTAAATTGTTAATAAAATTACTTATTTATACTTGTTTTTTTATAAGATTCAACTGATTAAATTATTATATTTACCCTTGGTTAAAATCAATTAAATTTATAACAACAATTTCTTATGATTGAAGGAGAAAAATTAATCCCTATAAATATAGAGGAGCAAATGAAATCAGCATACATTGATTACTCAATGTCTGTTATCGTTTCTAGAGCATTGCCAGATGTTAGAGATGGGCTTAAGCCTGTGCATAGAAGAGTACTTTTTGGTATGCATGAGTTAGGAATAAGAGCTAGTGGTGCACATAAAAAATCTGCTAGAATTGTTGGAGAGGTTTTAGGTAAATACCACCCGCATGGAGATACATCAGTATATGATGCAATGGTTAGAATGGCACAAGACTGGAGTCTAAGATATCTTTTAGTAGATGGACAAGGTAATTTTGGTTCTGTAGATGGAGATAGTCCTGCTGCAATGAGATATACTGAAGCTAGAATGAAAAAAATATCGGAGGATATGCTAGCGGATATTGATAAAGACACCGTTGATCACAGATTAAACTTTGATGACACTTTAAATGAACCAACAGTTTTACCAACTAGAATTCCTGGATTGTTAATCAATGGAGCCTCTGGAATAGCAGTAGGTATGGCAACAAACATGCCTCCTCACAATCTTTCTGAAGTTATTGATGGTACTATTGCTTATATTAATAATGCCGACATAGACATAGATGAATTAATAACTCATATAAAGGCTCCAGATTTCCCAACTGGAGGAACAATATATGGTTATGATGGAGTTAGAGAAGCTTTTAAAACTGGTAGAGGTAGAATTGTTGTAAGAGCTAAGGCAAATATTGAAGAGGTAAGTGGTAGAGAGTGTATAATCATAACAGAAATTCCGTATCAAGTAAATAAGGCTGATATGATTAAAAAAACAGCTGATCTTGTTAATCATAAAAAACTAGAAGGAATTGCTTCTATTAGAGATGAATCGGATAGAAATGGTATGCGTATAGTTTATATCTTAAAAAGAGATGCTATACCAAATATTGTTTTAAATAAATTATATAAATATACAGCTCTTCAATCATCTTTTAGTGTGAATAATATCGCGCTAGTTAAAGGTAGACCACAGATGTTGAATTTGAAGGAAATGATTCATTATTTTGTTGAACACAGACACGATGTGGTTGTTAGAAGAACAAAATATGAATTAAGAAAAGCGGAAGAAAGAGCACATATTCTTGAGGGCTTAATTATAGCTTCAGATAATATTGATAAAGTTATCGCATTAATTAGATCTTCATCGAATGCAGATGAGGCTCGAAATAAGTTAATGACTAATTTTAAGTTGTCTGAAATTCAATCGAAGGCTATTGTTGAAATGAGACTTAGACAACTTACTGGTCTAGAACAAGATAAGTTAAGAGTTGAATTTGAAAATATAACAAAACTAATAATAGATTTAAAAGATATTCTTGACAAGAAAGATAGAAGAATGGAAATTATTTCTAATGAATTATTAGAAGTTAAAGCTAAATATGGTGATGAAAGAAGATCTGTAATTGAATATGCAGGTGGTGATTTATCAATTGAAGACATGATTCCAGATGAGCAAGTAGTAATTACTATCTCTCATGCAGGTTATATTAAAAGAACTCCACTAGATGCTTATAAAACACAGCATAGAGGAGGAGTAGGTCAAAAAGCATCCACCACAAGAAATGAAGATTTTCTAGAAAATTTATTTGTCGGTACTAATCACCAGTACATGTTGTTCTTTACCCAAAAAGGAAAATGTTTCTGGATGAGGGTTTACGAAATTCCTGAAGGAACTAAAGTTTCTAAAGGAAGGGCACTTCAGAATCTAATTAATATTGAGCAAGATGATAAAGTTAAGGCATTTATATGTACTCAAGATTTAAAAGATGAAGAATACATAAATAGTCATTACGTTATTATGGCAACTAAAAAAGGACAGGTTAAAAAGACTTTGTTAGAACAATATTCTAGACCTAGAACTAATGGAATAAATGCAATAACGATTAAAGATGATGACGAGTTACTAGAAGCTAAATTAACTAATGGTGAAAGTCAAGTAATGATTGCTCTTAAATCTGGTAAAGCTATTAGGTTTGAAGAAGCGAAGACAAGACCAATGGGAAGAGGAGCCTCAGGTGTTCGTGGAGTTAGACTTCAGAATGAGAATGATGAAGCAATTGGTATGATAGCTGTAAACGATATGGAAAGTGATATTCTAGTTGTTTCTGAAAATGGTTATGGAAAAAGATCAAGTTTAGAAGACTATAGAATTACAAATAGAGGTGGTAAAGGAGTTAAAACCATCTCGATAACTGAAAAAACGGGTGATTTAGTAGCTATTAAGAATGTGAATGATGATGATGATCTAATGATAATTAACAAATCTGGTATTGCAATCAGATTAGCTGTTGAAAATCTAAGAGTAATGGGTAGAGCTACTCAAGGAGTTAAACTTATTAATTTAAAAGCTAAGGATTCAATTGCAGCTGTTGCTAAAGTAATACACGAAGAAGAAGTTGAACTTGATGAAGATAATTCAGAGAGTGAAACTGAAAACTCAGACAGTCAAAATGATGAAGCTGCTTCAACAGAAGATTCGAGTGAATTAAATAATTAACCTCAATTTAAATAAAATGAAAAATCAAAATCTTATATTTTTAATATTTACCCTAATAGTATTTAATAGTTTTGGACAGAAAAAAGAATTAAAAGCAGTCGAAAAAGCATTAAAAACTAACAACTTTGTGAGTGCAAAAGAAAATATTGTTGCAGTTGAGAAATATGATCTTGAGAATTTTGATCTAAAGCTTAAAATTAAATACCATTACTTAAAGGGAGTTTCTTACTATGCTGAAGGAGAATCTACTTTAGCCGATTCCTATTTAGCTCTAGATAATTTCAAACAAGTAGTTTTATTAGAAGAAGACTCTAGTTATAAGTTTTATACTGACAAAGTGAAGCCGTTAAAATCAGCTATGCTTAACGGGTTTGTTAGGAAAGCTAAAAATGCTTTAGATTTAAAAGATTATAAAACTTCGTATGCGAATCTAGAATCTGCATTTAGAGTTTCTTCAACAGATACTCTTTATTTGTATAACGCAGCACTTCTAGCTACAGAGACTAAAGATTTTGATATCGCAATGAATTTCTATAGAGAACTGGAAGGTATTGGTTTTACAGGTGTAACAACAAATTATTATGCAGTTGAAATTGAATCTGAAGAAGAGCAGTCATTTGCTAGTGAGTCTAATAGAGATTTATTTGTAAAGGCTGGAACTCATAAAGATGAAAGAAATGAATTAACAGTATCTGTTCAGTTAAATGTTTTTAGGTCTATGGCTGCTATTTATAAAAATATGGGAGATACTGAAAATGCATTACTCTATATTGAAAAAGCAAAAATAATTGACTCCAATGATATAAACTTAATTTTATTAGAATCTAATATTAAATGGGAGTTAGGAGATGTTGAATCTTATAAAATTTTAATATCCCAAGCTTTAGAAATTGATCCATCTAATGCTGATTTATTATTTAACCTTGGAGTAGTCTCAGCCAATAGTGATGATAAAGAAAGTGCCAAGATGTATTATGATAAAGCAATATTAGTTGATCCAAGCTATACTAAAGCTTATTTAAACATGGCAGCACTTATTTTAAGTGAAGAAGAAGGGATAATAGAAGAAATGAATGCATTAGGTACATCTACTGCTGATTACAACAAATATGATGCTTTAAAAATCGATAGAGAGAATATATATAAGACGGCCATTCCTTATCTTAAGACAATTTTAAAGAATGAACCTGAAAATATTGATGCAATAAATACATTAAGAAATATTTATTCAGCGCTAGGAGATGATGTTAATTATAAGTTAATGAAAGAGAAATTAGAAGGCTTAGATAATTAAATTATTTTTTTAATTACTCTTAATTTGTGAGAATGCTTTCTAGTATCCACATTGTAAATACCTGTTTGGTCTAACCTGTCAATTCTTACATGTCCATGAGCATGTATAATATGGTTATCTTCCATAATTATTCCTACGTGTACAATGTCGCCATCTTTATTGTCAAAAAAGGCTAAATCTCCTGGTTCAGATTCTTCAATAAAACTAAGAGCTACTCCTAATTTTACCTGATCTTTTGCATCTCTATCTATATTGTAGCCATTTATTTTATAGATGATTTGAGTAAACCCAGAGCAATCAATTCCAAAAGGGGTTCTTCCGCCCCATAAATAGGGAGAGTTTATTAAAAGAAGCGATGTCTTTACTAGATTTTCTTTTGCTTGTTTTGAGCTTATTTTATTTCCGTCAAAAGAATGTTCAAACAATTTTAGGGTATTTAAAGTTGAACCTAAAGGAATGGTCAATAGCCCTTTATCTTTAATCTGTATAAACTCAATTAAATCTAAAGAATAAATATTTATTTCAGAATTAATAGAATCATAAATTGACTTATCTATTTCTACAAGCTGCTTATTATCAACCCACCCATTATAGTTATCGAAGGATAACTTTATTAAACTCCAATTAGCTCTTTTTTCAATTATCTTAAAGCTTTCCCCATAGATAACTTGTGACACTAACTCGCTAGTGTCTCTTGGCTCTGCACGCATTGGTACAATACTTAATAAACATATCCCAAATAACATTATAATTAATTACGTTGTATAATTATAGAAGAGGCACCTCCGCCGCCATTACAAATTGCAGCTAGTCCAGTTTTTTTATCATTTTGAATTAAAGTATTTATTAACGTTGTTACTATTCTTGCTCCAGAACACCCAAGTGGATGTCCTAAGGATACAGCACCTCCGTTTACATTTACTTTAGATTTATCTATATTCAATATTTTCATGTTTGCTAAACCTACTACTGAGAAAGCTTCATTAAACTCAAAAAGGTCTATATCGTCAATATTTAATTTTGATTTATTTAATACTATAGGTACAGCTTTTGCAGGACTAGTTGTAAACCATTTTGGATCTTGAGCAGCATCAGCATACCCTATAATTTTAGCTACAGGTGTCAAGTTTAATGATTCACATTTCTCAAGACTCATAAGCACTAATGCTGAAGCTCCATCATTAATGGTTGATGCATTACCAGCAGTTACACTACCTTCTTTAGTAAAGACAGGCCTTAATGACCTTAGCTTATCTTCGTTAAAGTTTTTATATTCCTCATCCTCATCAACAACAGTGATATTACCTCTTCTATCTTTTATTTCAACAGGAATTATTTCGTTTTTAAACTTACCGGATTCCCAGGCATTTTTTGATTTTTCATATGAAGCTACTGCAAAATCATCTTGTTCTTGCTTAGAGAAATTATATTCTGTAGCACATAAATCTGCTAGAACTCCCATGGCTTCTTTATTGTAAAAATCTATAAGACCATCTACTTGAAGTCCGTCAGAAATTTCTTTTGAGCCGAATTTTGTTGCAACTCTAGCGTTAAAATAATGAGGAATTAAACTCATGTTTTCCATACCACCAGCTACAACAACATTATTATCTCCTAAAGCAATAGATTGAGCAGCTTGCATTATACTTTTCATTCCTGAAGAACAAACCTTATTAACAGTAGTGCATGGAACATTGTCAGAAATACCTGCATTTAGCGCAGCTTGTCTTGCAGGAGCTTGACCTACTCCAGCTTGTACAACATGACCCATTAAAACTTCATCAACTTCAGTTGGGTCTAGGTTTATCTTTTCAAGGGCACCTTTTATTGCAATTCCTCCTAATGTTGGAGCGGGAACTTTAGATAAAGCTCCTAAAAAACTTCCAATTGGTGTTCTAACTGCAGATACTATTACTACTTCTTTCATTATACTATTTAATTATAGCACGAAAGTAATAAAATTATATAAAATATCTGTTGTTAAAATTTTTTGTAATTGTTAATAGCATTAAATTTATAATTCTAATTATACTAACTTGATGATTAAATACTTAAATAAGCTTTACAAAAATTATAATTTTATTTATAAAGTTATACTTCTATCTGTTTCAGTATACTTAATAGTCTCGATGTTTCCTAAGAGTGGGAAGTTTAAATATAGCTTTGAAAATGGAAAGCCGTGGCAATCAGAAAACTTATATGCACCCTTTAATTTTGCAGTATTAAAAAATGCTGTAGACTTAGAAGGCGAGCTAAAACAAGTTAAAATCAAAACACCAGTTTACTTTGATTATCTAACGTCTATCAATAAGTCAGACTCTATTCTTGATTATAAATTGGATTCATTTTTTGAACAAACTGATATTAACTTATCTCAAGATTCTATTGTAAATTCAGTCAAGTCTATTGCTGTAAATATTTATAATAAGGGGTTTTCAGATGTTAATTATGAATATGAGGGTGAACAAAAAACATCTATTCTATCAAATAATATAATTGTAAAAAATTCTACTTTTTCAAATTTATTGATGCCAAAGGATCTTTCTACATATATTAATAATTCAGTAATTGTAAATAATTACATTAATAATGGTGATCAAATTAAATCAATTTTGTTTGAGATACTACAGCCAAACATAACCTTTAATAAAGGTTTATCTGAAAATGCATATGCCGAAGCTGTGTCTGAAGTTTCAAGCTACAGAGGTATGATTGATAAGCAAACCTTAATTATATCTAAAGGGGAGGTTGTTGATAAAGAAAAGCTCATGATTTTAAAATCATTAGAAAAAGAATATGAAAATGAAAATTGGAGTACAGAAAATTATTATCTAATAATTTTGTCCTATAGTATTCTTGTTTCTTTAGGATTAATAATGATACTATTATTTTTAAATAAATATAGAAAGGAACTCTATCTAAATAACAATAAACTAACTTTTATATACTTCAATATAGTTTTAATGATAGGGATAACTACTCTTGTAGTTAAGCTAGACTCTTTGTATGTATATGTAATCCCTATTTGTATACTTCCATTGGTTCTTAAAGCTTTTTTTGACTCTAGAACTTCTTTCTTTGTCCATACAGTTACTATCCTCTTAATAGGCTTTATAGTCCCTAATAATTTTGAGTATATATTTCTAAATATAATCGCTGGTATAGTTACAATACTGTCCGTTTCAGATTTATACAAAAGAGCAAATCTATTTATTGCAGTTAGTCAAATAACTGCCGTTTATATTGTTGCGTACTTCTCCTTTTTTGTTATTCATGAAGGAGGTGTTGAATTCATTAAACTTGAAAACTTCGCTTTATTTATATTATGTGGTCTAGGCACATTGTTTGTCCACCCTTTAATTTATATCTATGAGAAAGTATTTGGCTTGGTGTCAGATGTATCATTGTTAGAACTCTCAGACACCAACTCTAAATTACTTAAGCTTCTTTCTGATAAAGCACCAGGAACATTTAATCATTCTTTAAGTGTTGCTAATTTGGCTGAAGCAGCTGCAAACGAAGTAGGCGCTAATGCATTACTTGCTAGGGTAGGAGCTTTGTATCATGATGTTGGCAAAATGAACAACCCTTCCTATTTTTCAGAGAATCAATTAACTGGGATAAATCCTCATGATGAATTAAACTCTAAAGAAAGTGTTCGTATAATTTTAAATCATGTAATTGAAGGAATTGAAATTGCTAGAAAATTCAATATTCCAGAGAGGGTAATTGATTTCATTAGAACCCATCATGGTACAAGTTTGGTTTATTATTTCTATAATAAAGATTCAAAACTAGAAATTATACCTGATGAAAAGGATTACATGTATAGTGGGCCAAAACCATTTTCAAAAGAAACAGCAATTGTTATGATGTGTGATGGGGTAGAGGCAGCCTCTAAAAGCTTAAAAAATCCTGATTTCGTTAAGATTAATGATTTTGTTAACCTTATAGTTTCTAAGCAAATTAGTAGCGATCAATTCATTAATGCAGACATCACTTTTAAAGAAATTGAATTGATTAAAAAAGTTCTTATAAACAAGTTGATAAATATTTTTCATATTAGAATTGAATACCCACAGTAATATTAAAAAATTTTAAATAAATTACTTGCGTTGTTTAAGATGAAAAGTTACATTTGCAACCGCATAAAATTTTTGAAATATTGTATTCGATTGGAGAGGTGCCTGAGTGGCCGAAAGGAACGGTTTGCTAAATCGTCGTAGGTGGAAACATTTACCCAGGGTTCGAATCCCTGTCTCTCCACGCTACGGGGTGTAGCGTAGCCCGGTTATCGCGCCGCGTTTGGGACGCGGAGGTCGCAGGTTCGAATCCTGCCACCCCGACATAGTTGTCGTAGCAACTTAAAACTACGGGCTCTTAGCTCAGCTGGATAGAGCACCTCCCTTCTAAGGAGGCGGTCGAAGGTTCGAATCCTTCAGGGCTCACTTAAAACCTTACCTTAATCGGTAGGGTTTTTTTGTTGGGTATAACCGAGTAATAGTATGGTTTTACAACAATAAATACTTCTCTTAAAATCACTTAACACTATGGTGAATCTAAGTATTTATTTTAAATTAATTATAATTTTGACACACATTTGACACACATTTTTTAAGAAGTAATTATAAAACGGTCAAGTTGTTGTGAAAAAAACCCAAAACAGTCACCCCAAAAGTTTTATAAATCTAAACCCCCTTTCTAAA
>CAJJDI010000019.1 GCA_905182835.1 uncultured Flavobacteriaceae bacterium
TTGAAAAAAACAACATTAAAAATTTCTCCTTAGTAATGGTCAGATCTCCAATTGAAATGATTTGATCTGGAATTAATCCTATTATATATTTTCTAGTTATATAAACTGCAATAGCTGCCGAGAATGAGAAGTATAGAACTGTATTTACATGAATTAATCTTAGCTTAATATTTTTAATTGAACCAATTAGAGAAGTTAGTCCAACTGTGAATAAGGAATAAGCAGTGGCTACAATAGGATTAAGACCAAACAAATAAACAAATATTGGAAGGGAAAGAATCGATCCTCCGCTGCCGATTAATCCTAAAGTTATCCCTACAAATAGGGCACCTATGTAACCAAAAATTATAGTTATATCCATCTAAGATTGAATTAAAAATATGTTAATATAGATTTTCAAAACGATTATTTTAAATACCTTTAACAAATCTATAATTTTTTATTTATTTAATGAGGTATAATTTTTTTTTATTAATTGTTGCTGTTTTAAACTACTCGACTTATTATCAGCAAGATACATCTGTTAAAACATTAATAATAAAGTCTCTGGAAGACAACGAAATACCTTTAAACACATTCCCTGTAAAAGTACCATTAGTTAGGGGCTTGACTAATAAATTAGTGATTCCTTTTTTTAGTTATAATTTAGATGATGCATTAAAGAAGCCTGACTTAGATATAACAAATAAGACTGATTTAGTAACACCGACATGGGATATTAAGCAAACTTTTAAAGAAGGTAATACTACTTCTTCAAAATTTAGAAAAGATTTTTATTTAGGTGAGTTAGAAACAGAGTCAAAGTATATTATAATAAAATGTAGAGACCATGAATATGTTGATGGAGATAGAATAAAACTACTGTTAAATAATATTGTTATACACGCCAATATCAACTTAACTGGAACTTACTATACTATTGATATTGATTTAGTAGAAGGGTATAATAATATTGAATTTCTTGCTTTAAATGAAGGAGAGTCTAGCCCTAACACTGCACAGCTGAGTGTTTTTGATGAAAATGGTGTTAACCTATCAAATAATAAATGGCTGCTAAGAACAGGGTTTAAAGCTAGGTTGGTGGTTTTTAAGAAATAAAAAACATTAGCTATTTAGCATAACAGGCATAACTAGCATAGTTATACTTTCCCCTTCAACGCTACCGCTAGTTGGTTTTAGTATTCCGGCTCTATTAGGTAAACTCATCTCAAGTTTTATCTCCGAAGATGTTAAGTTATTTAACATTTCTAATAAAAACCTAGAGTTAAATCCAATTTGTATGTCATCACCTTGATAATCACAAGTTAATCTCTCTTCAGCTTTATTGCTAAAATCTAAATCTTCTGCGGATATGTTTAGTTCAGCACCTGCTGCTTTAAGTCTTATTTGATGAGTTGTTTTATTTGAAAAAATAGAGACTCTTTTAACGGAATTTAAAAATTGAATTCTATCAATGGTTAAAACATTTGGATTTTCTTTTGGAATTACAGCTTCGTAATTTGGATAGTTTCCGTCAATTAACCTGCATATTATTAAAGTGTCATCTAGTATAAATTTTGCGTTAGAATTATTGTATTCTACTTCTATTTCATCTGCATTGTCATTTAGTATAGCTTTTAGTAAGTTAAGAGGTTTTTTTGGCATTATAAACTCTGCAGTCTCCGATGCTGAAAAATCAGATCTAGTGTATTTAACTAGTTTATGCGCATCTGTAGCAACAAAAGTTAAGTTATTGTTAGATAGCTGAAAAAAGACACCACTCATTACAGGCCTTAAATCATCATTACCAGCTGCAAACAAGGTATTGTTTATAGCTTTTAATAGGACTTCGCTGGATAGTTTTGTTGAAGAAGGGTTGTCTAACTGTATAGTTTTAGGGAATTGCTCTCCATCAGAATAAGCTAAAGCATACTTACCATGATTTGAGTTAATCTCAATAATATTGTTTTCCAGTACTACAAATGTTAGCGGTTGTTCTGGAAACGTCTTAAGTGTATCTAATAATAGTTTAGATGGAATAGCTAACTTACCCTTACTTTCACTATCCACATCAATAGTGGTGCTCATTGTAGTCTCTAAATCACTTGCTGTAATAGTTAAATTAGAACTCTCTAATTCAAAAAGAAAATGATCGAGTACGGGAATTGTGTTGGATGAGTTAATAACCCCACCAACAATTTGCAACTTTTTAAGTAATGCAATACTAGAGACAATAAATTTCATATTTGGAAATTTAGATTTATATCTACAAATATATTGCAAACAGATAAATAAAGGAAAGAAACTTATTAACAGTTTTTTACAAACTATTTAAAGTTTATAGTAACAGTATCTAGAATATTTAGTCCCATTAATGATGCTGCTGTTCCGAAATTTACTGGGTTGCTTTTGTAGATTGCAATTTCTAAATTGGAACTAGAATTGAAAATTGCTAATGCTTGACCATCATTATTTCTTTTATTTTCGTCAATGGTGAAATTTACTATATCACTATATTTCGTATGTATTTTTTTGAATTTATAATTCCTGACAGAGATTTCAAATTCTCTAGATTTTGAAATCTCTCTAAAAAAAGATTTAGTAATATTAGTAATAACGTTGCCGTAATTGTCAATATAGATAACATTACCTATAATTTGATTTTTAGCTTCATTAATAAAAGGTGTTAAATTTTTTACTGACTTAATTTTGTCTATACTTTTACCTATTACTTCAAGGGTTCCGCCTCTAGATATATGGCAGGCTACTTTAACAAAGACATCTAAAACACTGAAATTTGATATTAATTTATCATGAATATTGATTTCTACAATTTTTTCTGGTTCAATACTTAAGCATGCCATGCTCATTATTCCATTATCAGCACATATAAAATATTGTCCCTCAAACTTTACTACTAAATGTTTGTTTTCGGGAGTTAGCTCAGAGTCAACGCCAATTATATGAATTGTGTTCGTAGGAAAGCTTTTGTATGAGTTTTGAATTATGTATGCAGCTTCTAATATGTTAAATGGAGATATTTGATGAGATATGTCGATTATATTAGCTTCAGGTAATTCTGAAAGAATAGCCCCCTTTATATTAGCTGTAAAGTGATCTTTTATACCGAAATCTGTAGTTAATGTAATTATTGACATTTATAAATTGTTAATATTTTTTTTAAAAGATATGATATAAAATTATGTACATTTATTACAAATTTAATAAAATCATCTCTATAAAATCAATAAAACAGATTTCTATTGAACGAAAGAATAATTAAAATTAAAAATATTGATCCAAAAGAATTATTTGGATTAAGAAATAAAAATTTAGATTTTATAAAATCCAGCTTTCCAAAGCTGAAAATTATAACTAGAGGTGATGAAATAAAAGTCTTTGGCGATGAAAGTTTACTAATAGAATTTGAATCTAAAATTGAAATTATTTTTAATTATTTCTTAGAATACAATTCTATTTCCGAAAATGAAATTGAAACTCTGGTTAAAAGTGGCTCAATTAGCGAAATAAAAACTTCTAATAAAAGTCACGGAGCTATACTTCATGGAGTCGGAGGGAAGGTTATAAAGGCTAAGACAATTAACCAAAGGAAAATTGTTGATAGTATTATAAAAAATGACATGGTTTTCGCTATTGGTCCAGCAGGAACAGGCAAAACATATACCGCTGTAGCACTTGCCGTTAAAGCTTTAAAGGAAAGACAGGTTAAAAGAATTATCTTAACTAGACCAGCAATTGAAGCAGGTGAAAATCTTGGTTTTCTTCCAGGTGATTTAAAAGAAAAACTAGATCCTTATATGCAGCCCCTTTATGATGCTCTTAGGGATATGATTCCTGCTGAAAAACTAAATGATTATATAGAAAAAGGTATAATCCAAATAGCTCCTCTTGCGTTTATGCGAGGCAGAACTTTGGATAACGCTTTTGTTATATTAGACGAAGGACAAAACACATCTCACGCTCAGATGAAAATGTTTCTAACGCGAATGGGTAAAAATGCTAAATTTTTACTTACTGGTGATCCAGGTCAAATAGATCTTCCAAGAAGAGTAAGTTCAGGTTTAAAAGAGGCTTTGTTGATATTAAAAGATGTTAAAGGAGTAGGTATGATACTTTTAGATGATAGAGATGTGATTCGACATAGATTGGTCAAAGAAGTGATTGATGCTTATAATAATATTGAAAACTTAGAATAGAGATAAATATGAATAATACCATTGTTAAAACTGACTTTAATTTTAAAAATCAAACAGCAGTTTATAAAGGAAAAGTAAGAGATGTTTATACATTGAAAAACAATCTGCTTGTGATGGTGGCTTCAGATAGATTATCTGCATTTGATGTTGTGATGCCGAAGGGTATTCCGTACAAAGGGCAGATCTTAAATCAAATAGCTACGAAAATGATGAAAGAGACGGAGGATTTAGTTCCTAATTGGTTGATTTCAACTCCAGATGCTAATATAGCTATTGGACATAGTTGTGAGCCCTTTAAGGTGGAGATGGTAATTAGGGGTTACTTGTCTGGACATGCTGCAAGAGAATATAAAAAGGGAGTTCGAATACTTTGTGGTGTGGATATGCCTGAAGGTATGATTGAAAATGGCAAATTTCCTAAACCTATAATCACACCAGCTACTAAAGCTGATTTTGGTGAGCATGATGAGGATATCTCTAAAGAAAATATTATTTTAAAAGGTATTGTTTCAAAATCTGATTATGAAGTTCTTGAAGATTACACTCGTAAGTTATTTCAAAGAGGTACTGAAATTGCTGGAAAAAGAGGGTTAATACTTGTTGATACTAAATATGAATTTGGCAGAACATCATCTGGTAAAATAGTTCTAATCGATGAAATTCATACTCCTGATTCTTCTCGGTATTTTTATGCAGAAGGTTATTCGTTAAGGCAGGAGAAAGGGGAGCCACAAAAACAACTTTCTAAAGAATTTGTAAGACAGTGGTTGATAAAAAATGATTTTCAAGGTTTGGAGAATCAAACTGTCCCACACATGTCTGATGATTATGTTCATGAGGTTAGTGAAAGATATATTGAATTATATGAGAATATAACAGCAGAAAAATTTATTAAAAGTAATACTTCAAATATAATTAATCGAATACAATCAAATGTTGAAAATTTTCTAAATTCTTATGAGTGAGATAGAGTCTCTTATTTCTAGCCTGGCTTCATTCCTTTGGGGAATACCATTATTAATCGTTTTAATTGGCGGTGGTGTTTTTTTATTAATCTATTCTAGATTAATTCAGTTTAAGTATTTTTTTCATGCAATCGATATCTTAAGAGGTAAGTTTGACAATAAAAATGATATCGGTCAAATTAGTCATTTTAGCGCTCTATCAACTGCCCTTTCTGCTACTGTTGGAATGGGTAATATTGCTGGAGTTGCAGTAGCTATTAGTATTGGTGGACCTGGTTCAATATTTTGGATGTGGGTGAGTGGGATTATTGGTATGTCTACAAAGTTTTTCACATCTACCTTGTCTATAATGTATAGGGGCAAAGATTCAAATGGTGATCTTCAAGGTGGACCGATGTATTTTATTACTGAAGGATTGGGGAGTAAGTGGAAGCCGTTGGCAGTGATGTTTAGTTTAAGTGGTTTAATTGGAGTTTTACCTCTTTTCAATGTTAATCAATTAACTCAAGCAATTAATGATATTTTACTCATACCGGCAGGCTTCACGGTTAGCATAAATTCTAATATTTTAATTGGTGTTGTATTGATAATAACAACCTCTTTAGTGATTTTAGGTGGATTAAAACGAATAAGTACCGTTGCTACTAAGTTAGTGCCATTTATGGTTGGTGTGTATATGCTATGTGTTATTGCTATTTTGACAATTAATTATGACGTTTTACCTATGTATATTAAGATGATTTTCACTGATGCTTTTGTGGCTGAAAATTATAATGGAGAACAAGTATATGGAGGTGTTTTAGGAGCTTTAATTATCCTAGGCATTAGAAGAGGCGCTTTTTCTAATGAAGCCGGGATAGGAACCGCGCCTATGGCTCATGGAGCTGCTAAAACAAACTCACCTATTAGAGAAGGTTTAGTTGCCATGCTTGGGCCTGCAATTGACACCTTATTGGTATGTACGTTAACTGCTCTTGCTATCTTAGTAACTGGAGTATGGGAAAATGAAGGTGTTAGTGGGGTTACACTAACTGCGTTAGCTTTTGAGCACTCCATGCCGCATACAGGTAAGTACTTGCTTTTATTTTGTATTGTAATTTTTAGTATTTCTTCTTTGTTCACCTACTCTTATTATGGAACTAAATGTATGTCCTTTTTGTTTGGTGATAAGAATAAGAAATATTATAATTACATTTATATTCTTAGTATAATTATTGGTGCTACAACATCATTGAGTTTAATGATAAACCTTATTGATAGTTTCTTTGCCTTAATGGCAATTCCAACTATGGTAGCAACACTATTGTTGTCTCCGAAAGTGATATTTGCACTAAAAAAATATAATAGTTCAAAAAAATAATATGAGTAAAAACTCTATGAAATATTGGAAAATTAATTCGAACTATGCTTAAATTAAAGAAAGTTTTTACTAGTTTCTTATTTCACCCAGTTTATTAATTAATTCAACTTTATTAGAATTGTTTATTTCTGATAATGGTAATTGATTTTCGTTCAATAAATTTGGAAATTCAAATTGATTATTATTGAGATTATATAAAGCCTCTGATCCATCTTCAAAATGAATATACTTATGTGTACTATTTCTTATTGTGTAGCTTTCATTTCCTATTTCAGAATATATATATTCTCTTGAATTGCTATTAAAGCTACTAGTTAGCAAGCTTATAAAACTCTTACTGTCGTGAATATTTTGATTATTAATCCCACATAGCTCTGTAATAGTTGTAAACAGGTCAGTTGTATTTATTAATGCATTTTCATCTTGATTAAACCTGTTAACTTGGTTTCCAGAAATAATCATAGGAACATTAATCCCTCCATTATATAATGAACCTTTAGCTCTATTGCTATTGTATTGTTGAACGACTTGACTTGTAGTTCCATTATCTCCAATAAATATTATAGTGGTATTGGCTAATTCTTCTTCACTAATACTATTAAATAACCTTCCCATTTCACTATCAACAGCTTCAATCATTGCTAAGTAGTAGGGAAGTGGATTTGAGTCTATACTAGCTTGATCAGTTAGGAGTTGACCTTGAGAGTGTAAATCATTAGGAGGTAAGTGGAAGGGAGTATGAGGTGCGTTATAAGCCAGCCACATAAACCATTCGCTATCTTGATTATTAATCCAGTCAATTGCTTCATTTGTCAATTTAGTAGTAGCATACACAGTTGAATTTGAATTATTTCCATTTTCGGTAAAGATCCAATTTGAATAATCTTGAATCCCGCCAGCTATCATGCCAGAGTAATAGTCTATTCCTAAATTATTTGGATGGTTAGGATTTGATGGATATCCAGAAAGATGCCATTTTCCTACGAGTGCAGAGTTATAATTTGAGTTTTGAGTTAAATAGTTGTGTAGAGAGGTCTCTGATGTAGATAGTTCATCGCCCACATTTAAAATAGAGGTTCTATATCCGTACTTTCCAGTAAGTATTGTTGACCTAGTTGGAGAACATACTGGATTAGACCATACATTATTAAATTTAACTCCAGAGTTGATTAAATTTTGGAGATTAGGCATATTTGGTTTTTGATAACCAACATTGTATCCTATTGTAGCATCTAGCCCAACATCATCCACTATTATTAATAGTACATTATTTTTTGTAGCAATAGGCACGGCTGGAACATCAGCAATATTATTTTCATCCGAACTACAAGAAGAAATAAAAATTATTAGTAATAAAGATTTTATAAATTTTAGACACATATAATATTAATTTAATTACAAATACCCACCCTGATTATTTAAAATAACTAAAGTCTTCATTATTCTCAATATTTAGAAGTGTATTGTAAATTAATTTAATAACACTTTCAACATCATTTCGATGAACCATTTCTACAGTTGTATGCATATATCTTAAAGGTAGTGAAATCAATGCAGAAGCAACACCTCCATTACTGTAGGCAAAAGCATCTGTATCTGTCCCAGTTGCTCTAGATAATGCAGCTCGTTGAAATGGTATTTTATTTTTCTCAGCAGTACTTATAATTAAATCTCTTAATTTTTGTTGTACAGCTGGAGCATATGCAATAACTGGACCTTTATCTAATTCACAAAACCCCTCTTTTTTCTTATCAATCATTGGAGTAGTTGTATCATGAGTCACATCAGTAACTATTGCTACGTTTGGTTTTATCGTATCAGCGATCATTTGAGCCCCCCTTAAGCCAATTTCTTCTTGAACTGAGTTAGTTATATATAAGCCAAAAGGAAGTTCTTTTTTGTTTTCTTTAATTAATCGAGCTACCTCTGCAATCATAAATCCTCCCATACGGTTATCTAACGCTCTACAAACGAAATTATCTTTATTCAAAATATGAAATTCATCTGGGTATGTTATAACACAACCAACATGAACGTTTAGCTTCTCAACTTCTTCTTTTGTTTTACAACCGACATCAATAAATATATTATCAATTTTTGGAGTTTCTTCTTTTAGAGATTTTCTCGTGTGAATAGCTGGCCATCCAAAAACACCTTTTACAATACCTTTTTTGGTATGAATATTAACAATTTTACTTGGAGCAATTTGATGATCACTACCACCATTTCTAATTACATAAATTAATCCATTATCAGAAATGTAGTTTACATACCATGATATTTCATCTGCATGTCCTTCAATAACTACTTTATATTTAGCATCAGGGTTTATAACAGCAACCGCTGTACCGTAAGTGTCTGTAATAAATTCATCTACATAAGGCTTAAGATAATCCATCCATATCTTTTGTCCTTCCCATTCGTATCCAGTTGGAGATGGGTTATTTAAGTAATTTTCTAAAAATTTTAGAGACTTTTTATTTAATATACTATCCTTAGCCATTGAATTATAATTTAATCGTTATTGATTGAAGGTAAAAATAATATGAATTAATTTAATTATAACTAAATATTATATAATATTTCTCATAATTATTAGTCATTGAGTTTTGCGAGAAAAAAAATTAAAATTTATATATTAGTTATATATAACAAAATTAAAAAAGAATTTCACACAAACGATAATTATATTAAATGAATGAGTACAGATAACTTAAAATCCATAAAGTCAAGAATGGGCTGGCAAGTAGGACTGCAAGCTGCAACATTATTAGCAGTTGGTGGCGTTAGCGGAAGTGTAAGGGATCAGACAGAAGTAATTAGAGATAGTCTTGAAACATTGCAAAATGAGACTATTGAAGGTTTTTCTTCGGTTAATGATGCAATTAACTCTTTAGAAGCATCTTTGATTTCTGGAATTGAAGACATAAAGTGGTATTTAGGATCTATTGATGACAAATTAGGTAAACTTATAGGTTTAATTGAATACCCTCAAGCTACAGAATCAACAGAGCAATTTAAAATAGGAATGGAACTTTATAAGCAAGAGTTTTACATTAAAGCATTAAAATGTTTTGAGTCATCTGTTGATAAAAACCCCTTAAATTTAAATGCTAAAACAGGTCTTTATTTAACTCGAAAGCAGTTAAATAAAATTAAGGACTATGAGATTCTCATAGAAATTATAAAATTAACAGGTGGTAATTTTTTATATCATACTAAAGCAACAACTGAAATTAAGGAGAATTCCACAAATTATTTCATTAATTTTTGTTTTGGCGAATTGTTAGAGGCTAAAGAGTATAAAATTATTATTAATAATTATGAGAACGAAATTTCAGGGTTTAGTAAAGAGTATTTAGCAATAAAACTTAAATATATAAATGCTTTAGTCTTAGCTGGAAAAACATATGATCAATATTTAGAAGACGTTTTAACAGAGGGACAACTGGAAAAACTTATGGTTTTCTTTAAGTATGAAGAAAAGAATAAATTTGTTGTTGATTTTTTAGAGAAAGTTGTAAATTTTATTAAAAGGAGATTACCTTCATCAGATCAAATTGCTGAAAATGATGAAGTGACTGTAGTCCAAAAAAAAGCAAAATATTTTAAAAATTTACTGAATAAAGATGTTAAAACACTAATGCAGTTAGGTTTTTTTGAAACAAGTTTGTCGGAAAAGATAAAAGCTTTAAAAACTTTTTATGATGCTGCAAAATCGGCACCAGAACAACTTAAAATTGCAAAAAATTTAAAAAAAACAAACAAAGAAAATTTAAAAATTATTGAAACTATTAATGATCCTAGTTTTTTTAATGAACCTAATGAATTTTGTTTAGATGCTCAAAAAGAAATAATTTCCGAGACAAATCAAAATATAAAAAAATACAAACAAAAAGTAAAGTCAAGTTTAAATAAAGAAGTTAAGTTATTAAATAAAACTATAGGTGAATTTGATTCTGGTTATCCAAAACTTGAAAAAGATAGTCAAGAAAGCTGTCAGATAATAAGAACTTTTATATCAAATATAGACGAGTTAAAAAAAGTGGTTAGTTTAGAGAATATATTTACTAAGTAAAAAATATGACTAGAAAAGAAGAATTATTTTTATCACTTGCTTATTGGATAGCTTCTTTAGATGGTAACTTAGATTTAAACGAAACTAAAATCATAAGTGAGAGTAAGTTTTTTAATTCCTTCTACTCAAAAACTAATTTCAATCACTGTAAAAAAACAGTTGATCAAATAAAAAAAACTAAAGATGCTAAAGCATTTCTTAAGGAAATTTTCAATCCACTTTTAACATCATCTAACACATCAGATATATTTACTCAAGATGAACAGATTGTTCTGTTGAACGAACTTTGTGAAATTGCCTCTGCAGATAATAATTTTGATGATTTAGAAAAACAATATATTAATCTTTTAGCTAAAGAGCTTGGGTTAGAAAAAGAAAATATTACTGAGAAATTTAGTAATACATCAAATATTAAAACTAAAGAAGTTAGTGGAGGACTTAAGCTTAATAAAAAGGAATTGGGCATGGCTTATGCCTCCAAAGAAAATGAATTGTCCTTAGTAGTAAAGCAAAAGTTACAAAATCAAATAGAAAAAGAATTGTCAATTAACGGATTTGAAATTTCTGTAGATGGATTAACTATAAGAAAAACCCATAGACTTTCTGTTCATACCCTTTTTGATGAACGTAAAATTGAACATAGAACAGAAGTAAATTACTCAGGAGTTAGTGTAGTTAGCAGTAAATCAAGCTCAGATATAAACTTATTTGAAGAGGAGTGCACTGCAGGTCCTCCTCACAGATTTGACTATAAGTTTAAGAATTATTCTTCTAATAAAAAATACAGGGTATCTGAAACTAATGACACGAGGACTTGTTATAGTTGTAAAGGTAGAAAACAAGTTGTTTGCTATAATTGCAATGGTGCTAGAGAGCTAACTTGCAGTAACTGTAGTGGAAAAGGACAAAATAAATGTGGCACATGTAATGGTGATGGTTATAATGATTGTTTTTGGTGTTCTAATGGCTATAAAGACGAGTATGATTCCTCACTAGGGAGAAGTGTAAAAAAGAGATGTAACTCGTGTTCTGGTCAGGGAAGAAACCCTTGTAGTTCTTGTCAAAGTGGTTATGTGACTTGTAGCACATGTACAGGGGCTGGTAAAGTAACATGCTATACTTGTTCTGGTCAAGGCCTTATTGATTGTTCAAGTTGTTCTGCCCAAGGTTCTTTTACGGATTTTTTACAAATTTCAAGTACTCTAGAAAAAACAATTAATAGCACATTTTTAAATGAAGAGCCAGATAGAAATTTCTGTTCAAAGAATCTCTATTCTGAAGAATCTAATTATAATAAACTCTTTGGTAAGTATGAATTTAAAGATTTAAAAGAATACTCTTCTGAGATAAAAAACTTATTTGTTCAACAAAAGTTTTCTAAAAATCAACAACCAAAAAAAATAAAATTTGAGTTAGACGATTGTCTATCTATGTCATTTAGAATATTAATTGGTGATAATGTTTATTTGGGGGGATTAAATAGCAATGGAGAACTATTTTATGATTTAACTATTTTAGATCAACTATTTTTTAATATAATTAAATCCCTAGATGTAAATAAAGAATTTAAAGCGCTTGAAGTAATTAAAGCCCCTATAACCACTCAAATTCCAGAGTTTAAGGAAACCTATGATAAAATTAATCAGTACAAGGCTTTTGTTACTATAATTAATTCAACCGGAAATAAAAATGAAAAGTTAAATAAAGTTAGAAAACTTAAAAAAATTAATACTGAAAAATATTGTAAAAATCTTATTTCAATTATTAAAAAGAAAACACGAAAGATTCTTATTCCATTTCTTCTGCTGTCTCATTTGGTTTTTTGGTTTTTATTTCCGGTTTGGACTTTACTAATAATTGGAAGTTTTTTAATATGTCTTTTAATTGGTAATTTTTCATTAAAAAGTCATCTGAAAAATATATCTAAGGATGCTACAAAAACTTTATCAAAATCTATGACTTCTGCTACTATCAGTTTAATTACTTTATTTACACTAATTTTTATTCTAAATAATTCAACTAATAGAACTATGACTTTACAAAATGAGACAAGTGATTATTATAATGATAATCCATATATGTTTTATGATTCCTTGATTGAAGAAGTTTTTTTAGTTTACAATATTGATTATGAAGGGTCTGATGTTTCAATTCCATTTCATAAATTTAGACTCCCTTATTTTGATCCATTTGATATTAATAAATTTGGAATAAGATCAGTGTTTGAAGATAATTCAAATATTTCATTAAGAATTTTAGAAAGTATTAATTTATTATCCTCGAATTTTCAGGGTTACTTTACTTTTATTTCCTGTTCAGAATGTGATGAAGATGGTGTTCGATCTGGAAATAGCTTTGGTCAAAGAAGAGTAAATAGTAATCAAGACCCTAACTCTGGCTATGGAAATATTGACAGCTGGAATGAAAAAAGTATTTCTGAAAGAGCATCATATAAAATTCCTCAATATAATTGGAAATGGGATTCAAATAATGATGAGAGTATTAATGATAGCGATAATAATATTAATCAACAATCTCTTAATTTTGTTACTGAGGAAACTTTTAAAGTTTTTAAAGAAAATTTTGAAGTAGTTCATAAAAGTGAAATAATTAGTAAAGCAACTTTAAGTTATGATTCTTACCAGCCAAGTTTTGAAAATGTTGAAAGAGCATATGCTCTAGATCAATTATTAACTGATTCGGTTATAGTCATTAAATCATCAAATACAAAAGTGAATTACTATTTTGTTGATAAAAATATTAATTGGAGTTGTTTGTCTTGTTCTGGTTATGTGTGTAGTAAATGTAGTGATACAAAAGTGGGACAAAGGACTTATTTATCTAATCGATCTGGATCAATTCCAAAAAAAACATATTTGAGGCTTTCAGAAGAGAAGTTTAATAATTTAAATCCTAATGGTAATACATATGGTTCTGATGATTATAGTGTAGGTGGTACTGGATCCAATTTCTTTACAGGTTTAGATGTAGGCGGCGGTTTTATTGATTCTCAAGGTTTTAGTTATGAATTTAATGCTGGTTATTCTGGTCTATCCTATGGAGGTTCTAATAGAGATGATTGGAATTCAATAAGTAATAGATATACTAGATCTTACCAAGATTCTGAAGAAATCAATAGGTTTAATTTTGTTATTTCAGTTAGCCAAATAAAAAAAGAAAAGAGATCAGATTATGGAGTTTACATAATGCAAAATGATTTTGAAGTTTTTAAAAGAATGCTAACTTCTAATGCTAATTTACCAGATCCTTCAAAAAATCCATTTTCTAGAAATGATGGAAGAAATTTTTTCCATCATTACTTTTACAATAATGTTGCTTCAAAATATAAGGATGGAAAATATGAAAGACCATTATATCTTGAAGATAAATCTTATGATTTTTATCATCTACTTATAGGTGAGAGTAAATTTAGAGAACTTTTTAAAGATAATGCTCAAAAATACATTAATGAATCTCGAGAGTATGTTGTTCAATAATTTTCTACTGTAATGAATTGTTTCTAGTAAAACTTTCTAAGTTTAACTTTTGTACTATTTCTGTTAGTTAATTCCCACTATTGTATATTACTTTATAAATATCTTAGCTATTTTTGTTATAAATTTATATATGAAACATTGTTTACTGATATTAATGATTTTTTACAATCTATTTATTTTTTCTCAAGAAAATAAAAAAGAGGATAATTATATTGTCATAAAGGGAGACTCAATAATGAAAAACTCAATTGAGTTAAATGAGATTATTCTTTTGCCTACAATTAAATTTCTTAACACAAATGAGCATAGGAAATACTTAATATTAAAAAGAAAAACCCTTAAAGTATATCCTTATGCCAAGTTGGCATCGGTTAGGCTTGAAACTTTATATGAAAGAGTAAATGATATAAAAAGAAAAAGAACTCAAAAAAAATACATAAGAAGAACTCAAAAGTATATTGAAGGAAAGTTTACAGATGAATTAAAGAAATTAACTCAGACTGAAGGACAAATTTTAATAAAGCTAATAAATAGACAGACTAGTTTTACAGTGTATGAGGTTATAAAGGATTTAAAAAATGGATTTAACGCTTTTATATTTA
>CAJJDI010000020.1 GCA_905182835.1 uncultured Flavobacteriaceae bacterium
TTTTCAAACTAATAATAAAAAAGAATTTACAACAAATTTTAATAAATGGATAGCTGAGGAGAAAGTTAAACGAGCTAAAAAAAATCCTGACAAACCTAGTACAAAAGCACAAAAAAAGAAAGTAAAGGTTGTGGAGAAGCAAATGCAACAAGTAATTGAGAAGGTGGAAAAAGAGGTTTTAGAGAAAGTTGTGAAAGTTCGTAAAGAGAAACATATAGTTGCGGCTAAAGTTGCTAAAGCAAAGCACGATTATATCTTTAAAAAAAATGATTTTGTTCGTGTTATAGGATCTGACTCAGTGGGGACAATAGATAGGATAGATAAGAATAAGGTAGTAGTCAGCTATGGTTTTTTTACTACGAAAACAACTTTAGATAAATTAGAATTGGTAGATAAGTCATAGTGGTGATTTGCTGCTTAAAATATAAAAAAGCACCATAAATTTGGTGCTTTTTTATATTAAGAATGTAATTATTATTTAATAGGTAATGAAAATTGTCTCCATTGAACAATCTTATTGTCTATAACATAATATTGCTCATGTAATTCTCTTATTAAAGTGTCACCGGCTTTATTGGTAACCTCAAAGCTTGCCTGTACGTGTTCTCCACCTCTTAATGGATCAAGGTCTACAGAATACGCGCTAACAAATTTCCAGACAGTAGTACCGTCTTCTTCTTGTGTACTAATTTCATTGATAAAATCGTTGGTATTATCAAAAACTTTCCCATCTCTAAAGTAAAATTTTGCAGTATCTGCAAAAAATAATCTCATTTCAGAATAGTTTTGTTTTGTCCAAGCTTTATCTAAATCCACTACTAGATCTACAGCAGTATCTGTACCTAAATGCCATTTATAGACCTCTCCATCATCAGACCAGTTGGTGAATCCTATTGATCTTTCTGGTGAATTGGTTTCACAGGAGAAGTTTAAGGATACAATGATGATTAATAACGTTGCTAATTTAATTCTTTTCATAATATTTTGTTTTTGTTAGTTTTTGGTAAAACTAGTTTATTTTTCATCTTTTTATTGTTAGAAATTATAATTATAATTATAATTATTAATGTTAATGTTTTAATTATTTAATCTTAAGTAAGAAACTAGATTAAATTTATCATTCTATTTTAAAAGTTAGGCCTGCGTTTTCTTCAAGTCTTTTTAATAGTAATTCACCCATCGCAACAGAAGGTGTTAGCACTCCATTATTTTTTGGTAAGTTGTCTTTTGCTAAACAAATTGCGGATTCAGCTAGCATTTTAGAAGTTGACCCATATCCAGGATCCATATCTCCTATTACCCTTGCTATTTTTTCTGTATTAGTCTCAGTTTTTATATAGAATTTAAGATTGTAATATCCATTTTCTCTTTGAGTTTTTGAAGGCCCCTGACCAGGGTTTGGTAGTAGTGCATTAGCTATTTTCTTTAATATAGAATTAGGTCTTGCTGCAACAAAAATTAACGGTATAACGCTTAAGTACCCTTTTATTTTTCCTTTAAATCCTTTTCCGGCTAGAGTTGCTTCACTATATCTAAAATTAGTTCCGTATGAAAAATCACTCAGTGCATTACTTCGTCTAACAACCTTGGTGTTGATTGTGGCCATAACAAATGGACCTATCCAATTTTTTGATATTTTGTCAAAGACTACTCTATTAAGATCTCTTTTGTCTTCTCCAGTTTGCAGGCCTTTAGGATTAAGACTATATGGATTAGATATTACCTTGTATATGTTTTTATCCTTATAGGAATCCTTGATTACATTGCTTAGGCTAGCATATGTACCTCCGCTAATTCCTCCTTTAATTCCAGCAACGCGCATGTCGACACTTTTAATAGCAAGATTTTTTTTCTTTAATTCTCTGTTGATAAAGTAAACACCCATGTCTGATGGTATCGAATCGAAACCACATGTGTGTACAATTTTTACTTCATTTTTTTGAGCAGAATCATGATGTTTGTTAATCATATCATGCATCCATTGTACCTCTCCAGCTAAATCACAATAATGGGCTTTGTTATTTATACATGCTTTGACTAGCTTTGACCCATATTTCGCATAAGGACCAACTGTTGTGCACACTACTTTGGTATTTTTTGTTAAATCATTTAGGCTAGCTGTATCATCGCTGTCTGCTATTAAAATTGGTATAGTATTGTCAGCAAACTTTTCTCTTATTTGTTTTAGCTTAATATGGTCTCTTCCAGCCATTGCCCATTTTAAGTCACTCCCTTTTGTTGTATATTCTTTAAATATATATTCACAAACTAGTCTTCCTGTAAATCCACTAGCTCCCCAAACGACAACATCATATTTTTTGTTCATATTTTATTTTTTAAATCAATCCATAAATTTTTCCAATCATTTTCTTTGAAATCTTGAAATTTCTTAGTTTTTGTAAAGTGCTTGGTTTTTTTAGAGGGTGTGATATTTATTATTTTTTCTAAATCTAAATAAAATAATTTATTTATATCTACTTCTAAAGCATAAGCCATCCTTAGCCCAAGTTCTAAGCTAGGTTTGTACCTGTATCTCTCTATAGAAATTATGGTTTGCCTGCTAACACCTACTAAATCTGCTAATTCTTGCTGGGTTAAGCTTTTTTTTTGTCTCTTCTCTTTAATTGAGTTTTTTAACTTCATATCTCTATGCTGTTCTATATAGGTATAGTTGATATGATGATTTAACAATTGAAACCCCTGTAATTACTATTAATAGAATAAATATTATTGAATCATCAAATTCAAATCCATTATTTATAAAAGAATCACCGTCTAAATAATGTCCAATTATCCAAAATAAGCAAATATTGTAAATCAAATAACTTAGTTTATATGCTTTAGAGTTTATTAAATAATCTCTTTCATCTTTAATTATCTTCTCTTTAAATAATAACTGCAAGAGTCCGTAGGTTACAGAAAAGTACACGCCACTAAATATTATAACTTGAATTACTTTGCTTATTGCCTCAGAATTAGTTAGAAGGTTAATGCTATTTTTGTAAAAAAATGGTAAATAAATAATTGCAAACATTATGGAAAATACTATATCTATAAAGATATAAATCTCTTTTTTTGAAATATTCATTGATGTCATGACTAATTTTTTTGAATTATTCTCAAAATTAGCATACCTATTCTGCAAACTGCGAATGTAAATAGTCCAAATAGAGGTGATAAAAGGCCTACTTTAATCCCTCCAGCTAAAATTGCGGGCTCTGCATTTCCAGATGCTTCGATTGCGTCAAACCCTGATATAATACCTAGATATCCTCCTAAAAACCCTAAGGTTAATCCTAAAATACTACTATCATTAATTAGCTTTAGCATATTCTTAGATAGGGTAGGGTTGGTTTTAATATTTACAAACCCTCTAACTGTAAAATAAATAGATAGTAAAAAGCATATAAGAATTAGTGACATAAATAATGCGCCACCCTCCAAAAACCTGTTTAACAATGTCGTTCCTAATAATCCTGTAATTATTGCCATAATTCTAATTGTTTTTAGTTTCATTTAATAATAATAATGTAAAGTTTGTTTTACAAATATATAATATATTAATATAGTAAAGCTAACTTTACATATAATATATTAATTATTTTGATTACTTTGCTTATATGAAAAATTTATGCCTGAGTAAATTGAATTTAAATAAAGAAGAAATTTTTAATTCAATTTCTAAACTTTCATCTCTCGATTTAAATAACAAATCTCATGGTTGGTCTGTAGCTCAGCATTTGTATCATTGCTGGTTAGTAGAGTATTTAACTGAGAAGTATATTAATAATAAGATCCTTAATCCAGAATCTATTAGTAGTGTTTCCGTTATTACTTATGTTAGATCTTTTTTACTTCAACTTTTTTTAAAATCAGGTTATAAGGTAAAAGCTCCTAAGCCAACGGCTATTTTCCCTGACTCTATTAATATTATTAAGTTGAATTCTGATTGGGAGGATTCAAGAAAATCAATGGATAATTTGATTACTCGTTTATGTGAGATGAAATTAGAAAACAAAGGTTTTTTTAGGCATCCTATAATTGGAAGACTCAATTTACAACTTACATTAAACTTTTTACAGTTTCATTTAAAACATCACATAAAGCAAATCGAAAAAATAATTCCTAAAATTAAAAGTTAACTTATTTGTTTTTGTCATATCTGCCAGGTGCTAATACCTTTACAAGTAACGAAAATATGAATATTGGAGCTACTTTTAATATGATTACAAAAACCTTGTATGTTTTAGTTGGAATGCTAATGGACTTCCCTTTTAAAGTGTCTGACACGGCTTCTTTAGCTACTCTCTCTGCAGTTTTTTTTAAAAAACCAGGAACACGATCCATTTCTTTTTGTACTCCGCTAGATGAGTGAAATTCTGTGTATGTAAAACCTGGACATACAGCAGTAGATGTAATGCCATGTTTATTATAGTTCGAGTTAATGGAATCACTAAACCTATTCATGAACGTTTTAATTGGCCCATATAGTGATTGAATAGATGATGGTGGTGCAAATGCTGCTACTGATGAAATTATCATAATATTACCCTTTTTCTTTTCTATCATTGATGGTAAAAAAAGTTTAGTTAATGCAATTACTGATATACCTAAAACTCTTAAAAATTTTTCTTCATCCTCCATACTAGTCTCTATAAAAGTTGAAGGAATGGCATACCCTGCATTATTAACTAAAATTTCAACATTGTAATTGTTCTTTACGCAAAAGTCATAAATTTGGTTTGGGGCATTTTTTTCACTTAAGTCACAGCTGATAAGGTCACAGTTGACATTGTAATCTGAAATAATTGCTTTTGATATTTTTTGTAATCTTTCTTTCCTCCTAGCTGTTAGAATTATATTATAACCTTTTGCAGCTAATATTTTAGCGATTTCTAATCCTATACCTGAAGATGAACCTGTAATTAATGCGAATTTTTCCATTCTATAAATTTATGCAATTAAATATTGCTAAAATTTATTTTCTCCAACTTTGACCTTTTATTTTTAAAGCTGCTGTTATTATATCTGATCTACTAATTATACCTAAAATCTTATCTCCATCCATAACAGGGAACCTTTTTCTATTTAATTCTAAAAATCTTGATGCAGCATCAAAAATTGTTTTATTTGGAGAGATTGTATCAACAGTTTTAGTCATAAAGTAACTTACAGAATTTTTATTTGTGGGCATGTTAAAATATCTACTCTCTAATACGTGCTTCATAATGTCAGTTTCTGAAATAACACCTACTATTTTCCCGAATTTATTAATCACAGGTGCGCCAGATATTTTATTGCTTGATAACGTACTCATGACTAAAGATATAGACTCATAATTAAAAAATGTTATTACATTTTTACTCATATAATCTTTCACTAATATCTGTGCATTAGATTTTTTATCTTTTATTTTTTGTGGAGCCTTGTAATTAATAACCATATTTATAATATACGAAATTATATTTTGTAAATAAAATACAGAAAAATTAAGTGGATATTGGACACTCAAGATTTTATTACTATATGAGTTTATTATTTACTTAAATTAATTAATTTTGTTTTATTATTTTCATATGAATAATTTTATTTTATACAAGTTAGATTTACACGGTACCTTTCATAAAGATGTAAGGAAAAAGGTGGATAAATTTATTAATAAATGTATTCTTGAAAAGGCGCTAGAAGTCGAGGTTGTTACAGGACACAGCGATAGGATGAAAGAATTAGTTAATGAAGTTTTAGATGAATATAATTTAAAGGGAGTGACACCTATATTTAATAATGGAACTCTATTAATAAATATGTTAATTAAGCTTTAATCCAATATACTTAAATTAGTTGTTAGTATATTTATAAAAAAAAATTATGAGTAGCAAATTCTTTGGTAACAAGAATAAAGACAAATCACCTGAAAAAAAAGGAGTTAAACAAAAGTTTAAAAATAGCACCTCCTTTAAGACTGCAGCAGTTAGAAAAACTGGCAGAGGTAAATAATTTTAATAATTTCATTTATACTTTAACAGGTAATTAATACTATTGAGTAATAATCGAAATTGTTTTTGATTAGATATAACGCAATATGAGAAGCTTAATTAAACTATTTCTTTTATTATTCCTGTTACCCAATTTTTTTACCTTTTCACAAGGATGTGATTCTATCTCTCTTGATAATATAAATAATCCTGGTCCTTATACATACGATACAATTCTTGAAAATGATGGCATGAGAGATGGTCCTGATTACTTAGGCTCAACTTTGTATTATCCAATTGGTGCTGAGGTACCTTATTCGAGTTTGATCCTTGTTCCAGGTTTTGTTAGCCCTGAATCTGCATTATCTGAGTGGGGTCCTTATTTAGCTTCACATGGAATTATAGTGATGACTATTGGAACAAATACTTTGATAGATCTTCCTTTAGATAGAGCTAATGCACTTTTAGATGCAGTTCAAACATTACAAGAAGAAAATGATAGAGATGGTTCTCCGGTTTTTCAACAAATTGATGTAAATAAAATTTCTGTAGGTGGTCATTCTATGGGTGGAGGAGGAGCTCAAATTGCAGCTACAATGAACGGTAGTTTAGGATCTGTAATTAGTTTAAACCCTTGGATTCAACCATCACTTGTAGACTATGATTACTTAAATCATTCTGTTCCTCATTTAATTATAAGTGGTCAAGATGATACGACTGCACCTGTTAATGAACATGCTAATGTTCATTATGATTACACTCCAAATACAACTCCAAAGGCAATTTATGAAATTGAAAATGGAAGTCATTCTACAGGTAGGTTTCCTTCTACTGCTAATAATTATGCAGGGAAAATTGTTCTGTCATGGTTAAATTTTTTTACTAGTGATAATGATTGTTATTTCCCACTTCTTTTAGAATACCCCGAAGAAGCCTCTGTTTATCAAAACAACTTGGAGACTTTTAGTTTTGCTGAAGATCAGTATTCGGTAATCAAATTTTATCCTAACCCTGTTGTAGATTTTATAACTTTTCGAAGTGAGTATACTAATAATGAAAAATATATAATGCTAAATAATATAGGTCAAATTGTTCTGAAGGGTGAAATTAAAAATAATACTGAAATTATTGATTTAAGTTCTTTGTCATCTGGCTTATATATATTAAAAGTGAAAAACACTTCTTTTAGAATTATTAAAAAATAAGATATATTATGAAATCAATTTTACTAATTTTTTTTCCTTTAACTATGTTTAGTCAAACTTATGAAACTCAAAAATATACATTAATCGAAAAATCAGATGATTTTGAAATTAGATACTATCCTAAATCATTAAAGGCAAAAGTTATTTCTGAGACAAATTCTAATAATAATTTCATGAAATTATTTAGATATATAAGTGGAAATAATCAAACAAATGGTAAGATTGCAATGACAACTCCTGTTTACACAAACAGTGACTCAACTGGTAATTCAATGGAGTTTGTCTTGCCTAGTAAATTTGATTTAAATAGTATATACAAGCCCAATGATGGTGATGTCAAGATTATAGAATCTAAATCGGGATATTTTGCAAGTTTAAAATACGGTGGATACTCTAGCTCTTCTAAAGTTGAGAGTTATACAGAGAAGTTATATAATACTTTGAATGATAAAAATATAGAGTATATAGGTAAACCATCTTATGTTTCCTATAATAGTCCTTATAAATTTTTTAACAGAAGAAATGAAATTATTATTGAAATAAATTATTTAAAATAGTTTTATTACTATTGACTTGACTTCATTTTTATTACAATAGCACCACCTCGACCTCTACTTCCATATCTGTTTGCAGAAATCATTGATTTTAAAATTACAATACTTTTGATATTTTGTGGATCAATAAAATCAGGATATTCTGTATAGACTTGGCCATCTATATCAAATATCGCATATGCTGGAGCATTCATTGACATTGTTCCTCCTCGAATTATAAACCTTGTTGTTGAGTTTATCATATTAGCTCCTTCAACTTTTACACCGGGAAATTTCCCTACAATTACATCTGCTAAAGAAGTAGCTCCAGGAGATATGCCATATCCGGAATTTTTAATTCTATCAATATTATTATTTGTAGTTGATGTCTTACAACTAAATGCTAATATTAAAATTGAAAATATAAATATTTTTTTCATGATTAATTTTTTATAATTTTTATAGATTCTGACAACTTGCTAACTTCATCCGTTATTTTTATGACATATATTCCTTTACTCAACAAATTTAAGTTAATATTTTTTGATCTACTTGTTAAGATTTTTTTTCCAGTTATATCGTATATAATTGATTGAACTTGATTTTCACTTTTTATATTTAGAATATTATCAACTGGATTTGGATATATTTTAAAATTACGATGTGTCATGACTTCATCTTGACTAAGAGAAAAATCACTCCATTTCCAAATACCCCCAGCTAGATCTCCATTAAACGAACCAGCCCAACCTGTTGTAGAATTCATAAATTCAACAACTAGGAATACTTCATTATCTATAGGGTTCCAAGTTGTTCCTCCATCAAAACTTTGTGATGAGCCAGATTGTGAAGTCGAAAAAATAGTGTTAGTACCTTCAATAAAACATAAGCCAATTCCATTAACTGGTCCATTAGGGTCGATTTGTGTCCAATTTTGTCCTGAATCATAAGTTCTGTAAACACTTGTGCCGCTCACAATTATTCCATTATTAGCATCGCTGAATGAAATTGAATCTCCATCAAAATCATTTACGGGACATTGATAAGCTAGCCAATTATTTCCTCTGTCAGTTGAATGATAAAGTGTTGTTGAATTTGTTGTAAACCAAACATTATCATCTACTATCTCAATTTGACCAACATAGCCATACTCACCACCACCTGGGTTAGGAATATTAGCACCTGGAATTGCTTCCCAGTTATTACCGCCATCTGATGTGACATATAGTTCGTATTCTCCTCCAATAGGATCACCCTGAGCAAATCCATAATTTTCATCCCAAAAATGAACTACATTAGTAAAAGATCCACTGGAATTATACGAAGCAGAATCTTGCCTTGACCATGTAGTACCTCCATTAGTAGTTTTCCAAATTCCACCTATATCTCCAGCAACTGTTGGATAACCTACAGCCCATGCAGTAGTAGAACTAATGGCAGATACCATTGCAACCCCTAAATCATCATCTCCTAAGTTAATGCTCCCGCTACTCCAAGATGAACCACCATTACTTGTTTTAGTAAACACTTGATAATTTTCACCATCTCCACTTCCATTATATCCGGAAGCCCAAACAACATTTTCGTCTACAATTGAAATGTTTCTAATACCTGTACTAATGTTGGAAAAAGAAGTATTTTGACTAATCCAAACCCCAGAAGGTTCTTCGGAAACAACTATATGAGACTCTTTTAATAATGTTTGTGTACTTTGTGAATTTGTAACTTGTAAACTAACATCATATACTCCTTGAGTTGAATAAATAATTTCAGGTGGATTTTGACCGGTATAATTTGAAGGGTTTGCACCATCAAAAGTCCACTCCCAATTAGTGATTTCATTACCAGCACCAATCGAATTATCAGTAAAAGTAACTGAGCCACCTTCATAAATATTTAACTGTGAAGTGTTAAAGGCGGGTATTGGATCTCCTGTAAGAGTAGATAGAACGCATTCTAGTGCAGCATTTGCATCAATTCTATTTCCTATATTTTGATCTATTTCAACTCCAGTTGATTGCAAGCAATTTAATATCTCATCATGAGTTAAACTCGGATTAAGACTTAGCATTTGAGCCACTAAACCTGCAGCAAAAGGAGCAGCCATAGATGTTCCTCCAAATTTAGCATAACTATTTCCGTCAGAAGTATATACTGTGCTAAGTAGCCCCCCGAAGGTGTAACCACCTGGGGATGCAATGTCTACCCATGTAAATAACCCAGCATTAAAATTTGAAAAAGAGGATTTTAAGTCATTACCATCAACAGAACCGACTCCAATTACATTTTCATAACCTGCAGGATAGAAAATTGTACTAACATTGTCATTTCCAGCAGCAGCTACAAATATGACTTCAGGATAATTATTAATAAGGTTTTGAATTGATTCTGATTGATTTGCAGATCCGTAAGACATGCTTACAACATTAGCCCCATTTTCACAAGCCCATTGAATACCGTTGTAACTATTGTAGATAGAACCACCATCACTTGAATCAGGACTTGCTTTAACAGCTATTATTTCTGCATTACCACCTAATGATGCAATCCCAATTCCATTGTTAATATTTGCAGCAGCTAAACCAGCACAGTGGGTGCCATGAGACCAGCCACCATTTTGATTATAATACACAGCTGGAGAAGCATCATCATCATTATCAGAAACGTCTCTTTGTTTGTATATTGTTAAATCAGAGTGGTTGTTTGCTACTCCGTTATCAATTATTGCTACTTTAATATTGCTATTCCCTAAAGTTATATCCCATGCTTCTTCTGAATCTACCTGTGTATGATACCATTTATTGTTTCCAAAATGTTCAGCATCATTAGGAATAAAATCTAATTTATAAATTGGCTCTTTTTCTGCATATTCAACAAAACTCAACAATTCTAGTTGAGAGATTATTGAATCTATTTTATCAAAATCAGAAAAAACTACTCTAAAAATTGTTTGAAGATTTCTTTTATTACTAAAGTAGCTTGGTCTTTCAAACGATATGACTTCAGTATTGTTAAAGATAGTAGCTATTTGAGGGTAATCAGAAATATTTTCATTTTTACTAATTATATTCTCGTCTGGTTGATTTATTTTGTCAAAAGAAAGTATACTCTCTTTTATTTGAAACATAATTGTTCCGTCTAGAAATTCTTCATTATAATTTTGAGAAAAACTATAATTAATAGAGAAATAAAAAATTGCTATACACTTTATAAATAATTTCATTTAAACCTGATTTTGGGGTCAGTAAATTTAAGTAAAACTATTTGAACAATACTAGTTTATTTTTTTTTCCTTTAAACATATCAGCCACATATTTTATAGATCAATTAGAATGAAGAGAAATTCTTGCTAATAAGAAAAAATATTTTATTTATATATTTTTAATTATTGATTAATCACTTTTTTGGTTACGAATAGTTTCCAACCGAATATGACTAATTCAAACTTGCTAGCCTTGCTAAGATCAAGTTTTCTTTTAGATAAACTGGGGAGTAAAAACTTATTTAGTTTTGCTATAATTTTAAATAGAATTAGTTCCATTGTATTTAATTTTTAATAATGGTAAATTTAGTAAATAAAAAAATTGATTTAAAGTATATTTGTAAAAAACACGTCCTTGAAAAGAATATTTACATTATTTGCAATCTTATTATCTTGTAGTTCTATTTATTCTCAATTGTTTGTTAATGAAATTGATTCAGATACAGATTCTTTTGATGAATTAGAATTTCTTGAAATTAAATCGGAATCTCCTAATTTTTCTCTGGACGGATATATAGTTGTGTTTTTTAACGGTTCAACTAGTGGTTCGGATAGTAGTTATCTTACCCTTGATTTAGATGGTTTTCAGACAGATGTTAATGGTTTGTTTTTGATTGGTAATAATAATGTCTCTCCATCTGCACAGTTAATAATCCCAAACAGTTCAATCCAAAATGGAGCAGATGCCGTTGCAATTTACCAAGCATCTATTGACGATTTCCCAAACTCTACGTTAGCAACAACTGTTAATTTAATTGATGCTTTAGCATATGACACTTCAGATAGTGATGATGATAATTTAATGCTACTTCTTGGCTTAAGTTATCAGATTAATGAAAATGAAAACGGTAATAAAACCATTGAATCAATACAAAGAGCTAATGATGGATCTTATTTTATTGCCTCGCCTACACCAAGAGAAGTTAATGAGGGGAATGGGGTTTTTTTAAATGGTATAAATTTCAGTTTCAATCAAGAATCGTACTATGAAGGGGATCAAATTGAAATTATTTTCACAACTGAAATTCCAGTTGAAGAGACAATAACTATTCTTTTTAATCTTGATTATGAGAACTTTGACTCCAGTGATTACTCTAGTGTAGATAGTGTTACGTTTGATGTAGACCAAGATTCTGTAATTGTTAACATAGATATTATTGATGATGATATTGATGAGGGTGATGAAGACTTTATGCTTTCTTTATCAATCGAAGATGAGAATTATTTATTGCTAAATAATAATTCTATCGTTAGGGTCAATGACAATGACTTTATTGTAGCTAACTACGGAACTCCAGTTGACCCTACCTACAATAATGTCACTAATGATTTCCCTACTAATTACTACTCATCTTTAAATGGTCTATCTGGTCAAGACTTAATTATTGCTATTCAAGCTATAATTTCAGATAATGAATTAGTAAGAGCACACAGTTATTCTGATATAAAAGATATTTTAAAGCAAGCTGATGTGAACCCTGAAAATAGCAATCAAGTTTGGCTGGTTTATACTGAACAGGGAAGATCAAAAATTGATTTTCAAACTACTTCTAGTAGTACAGGAAAGTGGAATAGGGAGCATACATACCCTAGATCAAGGGGTGGATTTAACAGTATTGGCGCAGACTCCTATGCAGATGGTATTGATGCCTATTGGCAAACGGATATTGACTCATTAAGACACGCTAACTCAGATGCCCACGGAATAAGAGCTTCAGACGGTCCTGAAAATAGTTCAAGAGGTAACAAACACTACGGTGATTATAATGGTCCGTCAGGTAATTTAAGCAGTTTTAAAGGGGATGTTGCTAGGAGTGTTCTTTTTTTATCTTTGAGATATAATGGATTAGAAGTAGTTGATGGTTTCCCTGAAACTGTAGGTCAATTAGGAGATCTTGAAACAATATTAGGTTGGAATGAAATAGATCCTGTTGATGATTTTGAAAAAAACAGAAACAATATAATTTATAATTGGCAAAATAACAGAAATCCATTTATTGATTTCCCTGATTTAATTAGCTACATATGGGGAGAAAACTCAGATGAAGTATGGTTTGATAATTTAAGTGTTTCGGAATTTCAAAATGAATTTACTTTTTATCCAAACCCTAACAATGGTCAAATTTTCTTTAATTTAGAATTAGATAAAGTTGAAATTTTTTCACTAACAGGCCAAAGGTTAATTCAGTATTTGAATATAGCTGAATTAGATCATAATTTAGAAAAAGGACTATATTTAATGCGTGTAAATAAAGGAAGTAAATCGTCATCTTACAAAATAATTATAGATTAAATTATGACTCTAGTTTGGATGTTTTTAGGATTTTTGTTACTAGTGCTTGGGGGTGAGTTTATAGTTAGAGCATCTATTGCTATTTCTTTGAAATTTAATATCCCGAAGGTTGTTATAGGAATGACTGTAGTTGCATTCGCGACTTCACTACCTGAACTTTTAGTTAGTTTAAAGGCAGCAGTAAACGGATCTCCATCTATTGCAATAAACAATGTAATTGGTTCTAATATAGCAAACATTGGTCTGGTGCTGGGACTAACTGCAATAATTGGAAATATTCCTGTCCAGAAATCTTTTTATAGATTAGATTGGCCTATAATGATATTGTTTTCATTAGTCTTGTATTGGTTTTTATACAATGATAATCTTCTTAGTAGTTTTGAAGGTTTAATACTCTGTACTTCACTTTTTTTGTTTTTATATTTTGTTATTAGATACAGCTCTAAAGAATTAATTTCTGATAATACTATTGACGAAAGTTTAAACAATACATCTGGTTTTAAGATATTGATATGGATAGTATTTGCATCTTTTTCTCTTTATTATGGAGCGGAATGGTTGGTCTTTAGTGCTATTGATTTAGCAAGTTCAATTGGGGTAAGTGAAGCTGTGATTTCTGTTACTGTTATTGCAATTGGAACTAGTATACCAGAGTTAGCTACATCAGTTATAGCTATTGCAAAAAATGAAAAAGGAATTTCTATTGGAAATTTGATTGGCTCTAATATATTTAATATTGGTTCTGTTTTAGGTTTGACATCAATCATTAAGCCTATCCTTATTACTGACTCTAGTATTTTAGATAGAGATATTTTATGGATGTTAATTTTCGCATTTTTAGTCCTGATTATTTCTTTACTTCCAGTAAAAAATAATATATCTAAAATAAAAGGATTCTTATTAATCTTTCTATATTCGATATTTATCCTTTCAACTTATATTAAATAAAAAAACCACACATTTCTGTATGGTTTTTTCAAATAAAACTTGAAATAGTATTATAATACTGACTTAACAGTTTTAACTATTCTTCCTGCAATTTTATACGGATCACCATTTGAAGCAGGTCTTCTATCTTCTAGCCATCCTTTCCAGCCTTGCTCAACTGTAATTATAGGGATTCTAATAGATGCTCCTCGATCAGAAACTCCATAACTAAAGTCATGAATTGAAGCAGTTTCGTGAAGTCCTGTTAGACGTTGTTCATTGTACTGTCCGTAAACAGCAATGTGTTCTTTTACTACGGGCCTAAATGCCTCACATATTTTTTCGTATGTTTCTTTAGATCCACAAGTTCTAAGTAAAGTGTTTGAAAAATTCGCATGCATACCACTACCATTCCAGTCTCCTTTTATGGGCTTTGGATGATATTCTATATAATATCCATATCCTTCTGTCAATCTATCTAATAAGTACCTTGCAATCCACATCTCATCTCCAGCTAATTTTGCTCCCTTTCCAAATAACTGAAACTCCCATTGTCCACTTGCAACTTCTTGATTAATTCCTTCAAAATTTAATCCTGCGGAAATACATAAGTCTGCATGCTCTTCAACAAAATCACGTCCATGTGTGTTTCTGCCGCCAACTGAACAGTAGTACATACCTTGTGGTCCAGGATATCCACCAACTGGAAATCCAAGAGGTAGTTGAGTTTGTGTATCCATGATAAAATATTCTTGTTCAAATCCAAACCAGAAATCGTTATCATTATCATCAATTAATGCTCTTCCGTTAGACTCGTGAGGAGTACCATCTGCATTTAATACTTCAGTCATGACCAGGAAGCCATTTTCTCTTGCTGGATCTGGATAAACCGCTACAGGTTTCAAAAGACAGTCTGAAGAATCACCTACAGCTTGTTTTGTTGAAGACCCATCAAAAGACCATACAGGACAATCTTTTAAGTCACCACTAAAGTCTTCAATTACTTTAGTTTTACTTCTCATGTTTTGTGTTGGCTTGTATCCATCCAACCAAATGTACTCAAGTTTTGATTTACTCATTTTTAATTTTTTAAAATATTAAACATAATTCAGCGAATTTACAAATAACTTACATTATATTCAGCATAAACGAATAATTTATAAAAATAATTCATTAATAATTCATTTTGAATGAAATAATATTAGCAAAAAAACAAAATTACTATTTTTACTCTTGTTTTACTCAATTTGTTAATAAACTCATTGTTTTTTTAATAAATAATTTTTAATTAATCATTGTTCTCTTTTTAGTATTTTTACCTACAATAGTTTAATATTTTTGTCGAACAAAATATTTTTGATACAATGGATGATAACAAATCAAGTAATAGGTATGATTTAAGAGGTGTTTCAGCTTCAAAAGAAGATGTACATGCCGCAATTAAAAATATTGATAAAGGATTATTTCCAAAAGCTTTTTGTAAAGTTGTTCCTGATTATTTGACAAATGATGACGAATATTGTATTGTAATGCATGCAGATGGTGCAGGAACGAAAAGTTCACTCGCTTATATGTATTGGAAAGAAACAGGAGATTTTTCTGTTTGGAAAGGTATAGCTCAAGATGCATTAGTTATGAATATTGATGACTTAATTTGTGTTGGTGCTACAGATAACATAATGCTTTCATCAACCATAGGGAGGAATAAAAATTTAATACCAGGGAGTGTGATCTCCTCTATAATAAATGGTACTGAAGAAATAATTAAAGATTTAAAAAATCACGGAATTGGTATATACTCCACTGGTGGAGAAACTGCTGATGTTGGTGATTTAGTTAGAACTATAATTGTTGACTCTACGGTCACAGCTAGAATTAAGAGATCAGATATTATTGATAATTCAAATATATCGGATGGTAATGTAATTATTGGTCTTTCTTCTTTTGGACAGTCAACTTATGAAAACCAATACAATGGAGGTATGGGGAGTAATGGACTTACCTCAGCTAGACATGATGTGTTTTCTAAATATTTAGCAGAAAAGTATCCTGAGAGTTTTGATCAATCAATTCCTGATGATTTAGTTTATTCGGGTAAAATCAGGTTAGATCAAGAAATTGATGGGTCTCCAATAGATGCTGGCAAACTGGTTCTATCTCCAACAAGGACTTATGCACCCGTAATTAAAGAAATTTTATCTAAAATTGATAGATCTCTTATTAATGGAATGGTCCACTGTAGTGGAGGAGCTCAAACTAAAATACTTCATTTTTTAAATGAAAATTTACATGTCATAAAAGATGATATGTTTGAGGTACCTGTTTTATTTGAATTGATCCAAAATCAATCAAATACCTCTTGGCATGAAATGTATAAAGTTTTTAACTGTGGTCACAGAATGGAGTTATATGTCAATTCTGATATTGCTAATAGTATTATAACTATATCAAAAAGTTTTAACATAGATGCTAAAATAATTGGTAGAGTAGAAAAGTCATCAGAAAAAAAATTGACTATAAGTTCAAAATATGGTGAATTTATCTATAAATAGCTAGTTGTATTTTTCAATTAATAAAGATTATTAATTGTTGTATTTTTACATTTCAAATTAAATAATGTTACAAAAAATAAATATAGTAAATCAAAGATTTGATGAGTTAAATGATCTTATTATACAGCCAGATATTATATCTGATCAAAAAAGATATGTTCAATTAACAAAAGAATATAAGGACATAAAGACCATTGTAGAAATTGGAGAGGCCTATAAGTCACTTTTAGATAATATTTCAGAAGCTGAAGAAATAATTTCTAATGAGAAGGATGCTGAAATGATTCAGATGGCTAAGCTTCAATTGGATGAAGCAAAAAAAGAAATCCCTATAATTGAAGAAGAAATTAAAGTTTTACTTATACCTAAAGACCCTGACGATGCTAAAAATGTAGTTGTTGAATTAAGAGCTGGTGCTGGAGGAGATGAAGCTAGTATTTTTGCTGGCGATTTATATAGAATGTATACAAAGTATTCTGAAGGTAAAGGGTGGAAAGTTAGTTTAGTTGATTACAACGAAGGTACTTCTGGAGGTTATAAAGAAATCATTTTTGAAGTCTCAGGTTCCGATGTATATGGTACCTTAAAATTTGAAGCAGGAGTTCATAGGGTTCAAAGAGTTCCGCAAACAGAAACTCAAGGCAGAGTCCATACAAGCGCTGCGTCTGTTATTGTGTTACCTGAAGCTGAAGAATTTGAAGTAGAATTGGATATGCAAGATGTAAGGATTGAGAGGACAACATCAACAGGGCCCGGAGGTCAGTCAGTTAATACAACATATTCAGCTATAAAATTACACCATGAACCTACTGGAATGATAGTTAGTTGCCAGGATCAAAAATCATCTCATAAAAATTTAGAAAAAGCTTTAAAGGTTTTAAGATCAAGATTGTATGAAATAGAGTTAGCAAAAAAACAAGCTGCTGATTCTGCAAAAAGAAAAAGCATGGTTTCATCTGGAGATAGAAGTGCGAAAATTAGAACTTATAATTATTCACAGGGTAGGGTGACAGATCATAGAATAGGTCTTACTTTATATGATTTATCTAACATTATAAATGGAGATATTCAAAAACTAGTAGATGAATTAATGTTGGCTGAAAACACAGAAATATTAAAAGCTACTAATGAAAATATTTAGATGAAAAAAGAAGATTTATTAAATCAAATAAAAAGTAAAAAATCTTTCTTGTGTATTGGTCTTGATACAGATATAAAAAAAATACCAAAATTTTTATTGGATTCTGATGATCCGATTTTTAATTTCAATAAAAAAATAATCGATGCTACTAATAAGTATTGTATTGCTTATAAACCAAATATAGCTTTCTATGAATCTCAAGGTCTAAAGGGATGGGAAGCCTTAGAGAAAACCATTGATTATATAAATACCAATTACCCGGAAATTTTCACAATTGCTGATGCTAAAAGAGGAGATATTGGTAATACAAGTTCAATGTATGCAAAGGCATACTTTGAGACTCTTAATTTTGATAGTATTACTATCAGTCCATATATGGGTAAAGATTCTGTTGAGCCGTTTTTAGAATATAAAAATAAACATACTATTTTATTGGCGTTAACATCTAATATTGGTGCATTTGATTTTCAAACAAAAAATGTTGGTAAAAATTCTAATCAACTTTATGAGGAAGTTATTAAAACTAGTACTAGTTGGAAAAACTCTGATCAGTTGATGTATGTTATTGGAGCTACAAAAGCAACTTATTTAAAAAAAATAAGAAAAATAATTCCAAATAATTTCTT
>CAJJDI010000021.1 GCA_905182835.1 uncultured Flavobacteriaceae bacterium
GCTAAAGAATGGGGTAAATTTGGAATTAGATCAAATGCAATATGTCCAGGCTTAATCAAAACTAAATTTAGTGAAGGGCTTTGGAATAATGAAAAAATGCTACACCAAGTCACTAAGGAATTGCCTCTTGGGAGAATGGCTAATCCGGATGAAATGGCTTCATTAGCATGTTATCTTGCTTCCGAAGCTTCTAGCTACACTACTGGATCAGTGCATGTATCTGATGGCGGACATATGATAGCAGGAATATAAAAATAAGAAATAATGTCAGAAGAAAATATTACTAACATTCCATACTCAACTGAAATTTCTGAAATTTCAGAATTGAAGAATTTTGTGGGTGAAGAGCTTGGTTTGTCAGAATGGACTGAGATAACACAAGACCAAATAAATACATTTGCAAAAGTGACTGGAGATAATCAATGGATACATACCAATGCCGAATTATGCAAAAAAAAATCTCCTTTTAAAAAACCAGTCGCACATGGATTCTTAATACTATCTCTAGCTTCTAAATTTTGTTATGAAACATTTAAATTAAAAAATGTTAGTATGGGGGTTAATTATGGATTAGATAAAGTTAGATTTATGAATCCGACTATTGTAGGCTCACTTTTAAGAGGGAGAGTTCAACTAATTTCGTCAGAAGAAATCCAAAATGGGATAAAATATAAAATGAAAATAACTTTTGAATTAAAAGACAAAGAAAAACCTGCTTGTGTTGCTGAATTTATAGCAATAGCATATAATTAAAAAAACTAATAATTATGAGTTCTGTATTATACAAAGTAAAAAATAGTGTAGCCATAATAACTTTAAATAGACCAGAAAAATATAATGCTGTAAACGATAGCTTAACAGAGTTACTTAGTATTTATTTATGTAAAGCTAAAGAAGATACTAATGTAAGAGCAGTTGTAATTACGGGTTCAGGAAATGGCTTTTGTGCTGGTGCAGACATGAGTGCTTTTGGTAGTGGTAAAACACCTGAGCAAGGAAGAGATAATATAATTAATACTTTTCAACCATTGATGCGCAAGTTTCAACAACTAAGTAAGCCTATTATTGGAGCTATAAATGGAAGTGCAGCTGGAGTTGGAGCTTCACTAGCACTTGCGTGCGATTTTAGAGTTATGGGGCCAAAAAGCTCTATTTATTTTGCATTTATAAATATAGGGTTAGGACCAGATGGTGGTGGAAGTTGGTTACTAACTAGACTTATTGGTTATAGTAAAGCATTAGAGATTGCAATAAGTGGTAAAAAAATATTTGGGGAACAATGCAATAAGTTAGGATTAACAAATAAATTAGTTGATGACCAAGATGTACTAGCTAAAGCTATAGAATGGGCGGAAGAATTATCTAAAAAACCCACACTAACTATTGGTTTAACTAAAGAAGACTTAATATTTTCAGAATGCAATTCTTTACATGACACAATTGCATTTGAAGCACAACAACAAGTTAAGGCTTTTAAAACTGAAGATCATAAAGAAGGAGTTAGAGCATTTATTGGTAAAAGAACACCAAATTTTAAAGGAAAATAAAAAATGAAATTTGAACAAATTAAAATAAAGATTAAAAATTTTGTAGAGCAAGAGTTATATACACTTGAACCCTGGATACTAAACTCAGAGTGGAATGAAAAATTACCTAAACTAAATGAACTTAGAGAAAAGGTCAAAAGCATTGGTTTATGGTTACCACAAATCCCCAAAAAATATGGCGGCTTAGGATTAACAAATGCTGAACATGGTGAAATTTGTGAAATTTTAGGTTCTAGCCCTTATGGGCTATATGTTTTCAATTGCCAAGCACCAGACGCTGGGAATATGGAAATACTTATAGAATTTGGGACCAAAGAACAACAAAATAAATATTTGGGACCTCTTTTAAATGGAGATATTAGAAGTTGTTTTGCAATGACAGAACCTAACCACGCAGGCTCTAACCCAGTGAGAATGGGAACTTTTGCAAAGAAGGAAAAAGGAAATTATCTTATAAATGGGCATAAATGGTTTACATCTAGTTTTGACGGTGCTGAGTTTGCAATAGTGATGTTGATCACTGATCCTGAAAATGAAAATATTCACAAAAGAGCAAGTCAAGTAATTGTACCACTAGAAACTGATGGTGTTGAATTTGTTAGAAACATTCAAATTATGGGACATGCAGGGGGAGGATGGGAAAGTCATGCAGAAATAAAGTTCAACAATGTTATAGTACCTCAAAGTAATGTGCTTGGTGGAGACGGGGATGGATTCTCTATAGCTCAAAAAAGATTAGGCCCAGGACGTATTCATCATTGTATGAGATGGATGGGCATATGTGAAAGATCTTTTGACCTAATGTGTAAAAGAGCAGTATCAAGAGAACTAGCAGATGGACAAACATTGGCAGATAAACAAACTATTCAAAATTGGATTGCGGAATCAAGAGCAGAAATAAATGCAGCTAGATTATTAATAAAAGATGCGGCTCATAAAATTGATACTCAAGGCGCATATAAAACAAGAAATGAAATATCAATTATAAAATTTTACGCAGCTAACGTGATGCAAAATGTTGTTGATAGAGCAATACAAGTACATGGAGCATTGGGTATTACTGATGATACCATTCTCGCGGCTTACTACAGGCATGAACGTGCATCAAGAATTTATGATGGTGCCGATGAAGTCCACAAAAGTAGACTTGCTAGGCAAATTTTAAAAACTTACAAAAGCATTTAATGTGCAAATATAATTAGTTATAAATGAATAATATTAAGACTGATAAGCCTATAGGAATTAGAGAAGGAGAAGAATTAGATATTCTCAAGCTGCAAAAATATTTATCAAGTAACTTATCAGAATGCAGTAATATTAAAATTTCACAATTTCCAAATGGATTTTCAAATTTAACCTATTTGATTAAGCAAGATAAAACTGAATATATCCTAAGAAGGGGGCCTCATGGCGCGACTATAAAATCTGGACATGATATGCATAGAGAGTTTAAGATCTTAACAAAACTAAAACAAGTTTACAATAAGGTTCCTAAAACAATTCACTATTGTGAAGATAAATCTATAATTGGAGTACCATTTTATTTAATGGAGAGAGTTAAAGGAGTAATATTAAGAGCAAATAACACAAGTAATAAATTAATTAAGCCTGAGTTAATGGCAAAAATTGCAGATAGTTTTATCGAAAATTTTAATAAAATACATTCGGTTGATATCTATAAAACAAAATTAAATGAAATTGGCAAAGCTGAAGGTTATAATAAAAGGCAAATCGAAGGTTGGGTTAAAAGGTATGACAAATCAAAAGTTGATGATTTTCCATTATTAGAAAAAACAGCTAAATGGCTATATAACAATATCCCAAATGATGATTTAAACTCTTTAATTCATAATGATTACAAATATGATAATATAGTTTTAGACACAAATGATTTATCTCAAATTAGATCTGTTTTAGATTGGGAAATGTGTACGATAGGTAATCCACTAATGGATCTTGGTACTACTCTAGGCTATTGGACTAATCATAATGATAGTGACCTTATGAAGAAATTAAATTTTAATCCAAGTTCGGTAATTGGAAATCCAACTAGAGGAGAACTTGTTCATAAATACTCGCTTAAATCAAATAAAAACATAAATAATATAATATTCTATTACGTATATGGTGTATTTAAAATATCCGTAATTGTTCAACAAATTTATTATAGATACAAACTTGGACTAACTAAGGATAAAAGATTTGAAAAGTTAGATGTAGTAATAAATGACCTCGCACTAGTTGCGTCTCAGGCAATAGAAAGAAAAAAATTAGATAATTTATTTTAAAAAATTACAATTATGAGTGAAAATAATAAAGATGATTTTAGAATAAAGACAAGAAAATGGTTAGAAAAAAACTGTCCAATGTCAATGAGAGGTAAAACAGATGATATTAAGGAATTATTTTGGGGTGGTGAGAATACTAGCTTTACATCAGAAGATCAAAAGAAATGGTTCGAAGCAATGTATCATAAAGGTTGGATAGCTCCGCAATGGGAACAAAAATATGGAGGTGGAGGACTTTCAATATTAGAAAATAAGATTCTATTACAAGAAATGTCAAGATTAAAATGTAAACAGCCATTAATTAGCTTTGGGATTTCAATGCTTGGTCCAGCACTTTTGAAATTTGGAAATGAAAATCAGAAAGATAAATACCTAAATGAAATAACCAATGGTAAAATTAGGTGGGCTCAAGGATATAGTGAACCTAATGCAGGAAGTGATTTAGCAGGCTTACAATGCAAAGCGGAAGATAAGGGAGATCACTATTTAATAAATGGATCAAAAATTTGGACATCATATGGTGATATGGGAGACTGGATATTCTGCCTAGTTAGGACTGACTTTGAAGTAAAAAAACAAATGGGAATTAGCTTTTTATTAATAGATATGAAGAGTGAAGGTGTTATGACTCGAGCAATCAAATTAATAAGTGGTAAATCTCCTTTTACAGAAACATTTTTTGATAATGTAAAAGTACCTAAAGAGAATTTAGTAGGTGAATTAAATAAAGGCTGGACTATTGCAAAATATCTACTAACTCATGAGCGCCAGATGATAGGTGGAATGGGTGGTGATGATGAAAAATTTAACCCTAGAGAAATAGCATTAGAATCATTTGATTTAAAAGACGGTATACTTCCAAATCCAATTTTAAGAAATGAGTTGTCAGAATATGAGATGGATGATAAAATCTTCTCTATGACAATTGAAAGAGCAATAGATGAAGCTAAAGCTGGAAACGAGTCAGGTGCAGCTTCATCATTATTTAAATATTATGGTACAGAGCTAAATCAACAAAGAATGGAATTAATAATGTCTCTTACAGGATCAAGTGAATTAATAATGGATAGTGAAAAGAATAAAAATGGATATATAGCTGCAAAATTTCTTAGAAGTAAAGGAAATACAATTGAAGGTGGGACCTCTGAAGTTCAACTAAATATAATATCTAAAAACATATTAGGATTACCTACAAAATAATAAATTATGGCGTTAGTATTAAACGAAGAACAACAATTACTAAAAGAGTCTGTAAAAGACTTTTTAGACAATAAGGCACCAGTAAGTGCATTAAGAAAGTTAAGAGATGAAAACATTTCCGATTATGATGACACTCTATGGAGTGAAATGATTGAAATGGGACTAACCTCACTAACAATTAATGAAGAGTTTGGAGGATTAGAATTTGGATATGTTGCTCTTGGACAAGTATTAGAACAAACTGGAAGAAATCTTTCAGTATCTCCAATGATTTCAACTGTATTAATGAGCACAACATTTATTAATGTGCTTGGAAATGTGTTCCAAAAAAATAAATATTTACCAGAGATTGCAAAAGGGAATATTAAAATATGCTTGGCACATCAAGAAACATCTCATTTTAATATCAAAGACATTAATACAGAACTGAAAGGTGATGGAGATAGCTATGTTTTAAACGGAGAGAAACATTTTGTAATAGATGCTGGAATATCAGATTACATAATAGTATTAGCAAAATTTGAAACCGAAAGCAACTATATTGGTGTAATACTAAGATCTAATTCGGATGGAATAAAAATTAATATATCTAGACTGTTAGATGATAGAAAAGTTGGTGATATCACATTTAAAAATGTTAAAATAGAAAAAGAATCGGTTATTGAAATTAATGACTTTAAACTTCTTGAAAGAGTATTTGATATTTCATCCATAGGGCTTTCATGTGAAATGTTAGGTGTTTCATTAGAAGCATTTGATAAGACTTTAGCATATCTAAAAGACAGGCAACAGTTTGGTGTCACAATAGGCACATTTCAAGCACTTCAACATAGAGCTGCTAAAATGTTTATAGAACTAGAGCTGTGTAAGTCAGTGGTCATAAAAGGCCTTAAGGCAATTGATTCTGATTTAAGTAATTTAAATGAAATTGCATCTTTAGCTAAAGCTAAACTTGGAAGAACAATTAAATTAATAACAAATGAAGCGATACAAATGCATGGGGGTATAGGGATGACTGATGATATAGATATCGGTTTTTATATAAAAAGGGCAAGAGTCTTGCAGCAAACACTTGGTGATTACAACTATCATTTAACAAGGTACGCTGAAATAAGCGGCTATTAATTAAGCAATATTTAGTCCACTTTCTATATTAATATTTTCAGGAGAGAGAAACACTTCTACATTATTTTCATCTTTAGTTAGTAAAACCATACCCTGACTTATTACACCTGCGATAATCTTTGGCTCGAGATTAGTTAAAACAACTACTTTTGTACCAATAATTTTTGTAGGATCATAAGATTTTGCAATTCCACTAACTATAGATCGAGTTTCATTACCAACCTCTATTTTAAGAAGAAGAAGTTTTTTTGATTTTTCAATTTTCGTTGCTTCTAATATATTTCCAACCCTAAAACTCAATTTTGAAAAATCATCCTCATTTATTTCTGTTTTCTTATTTGGAATAGCTTTAGATTTTTTTGAATGATTAAGTTTTTCTATTTGAAAAGCTATTTCTTTATCTTCAATTTTACTAAATAACAATTCACCTTTATTAATTCTAACACCTGTGTTTACAATTAAATTTTTCTCGGTTAGATTGCCCCACGTCCAATCTAAGTCATGAGCTTTCGAGTTTAAAATAGCCTGTAATTTATTAGAAGTGTTTGGCAAAAAAGGCTCACTAATAATAGATAGGATAGCTGATATTTGGAGTGAAACATACATTACTGTTTCGACTCTGTTTTCATCTACTTTTATAGTTTTCCAAGGCTCTTGGTCAGCTAAATACTTATTACCACTTCTGGCTATATTAATTAATTCGTTACAAGCTTCTCTAAATCTAAATTTAGATATAGAGTTTTCAATTTTTGATATGGATTTATAAATCGAATTTAAAACTTCGGTATCTACATCTAACAATTTATTTTTATTAGGCACAACACCATTATAATACTTATTTGTAAGAACTACGACCCTATTTATGAAATTACCAAAAATAGCAACAAGTTCATTGTTATTTTTTGCTTGAAAATCTTTCCAAGTGAAGTCATTATCTTTAGTTTCAGGAGCATTTGTAGTTAACACATATCTTAAAATATCTTGTTTCTCCGGGAAGTCAATAAGGTATTCAGGAAGCCATACAGCCCAGTTTTTAGATGTGGATATTTTATCACCTTCTAAGTTTAGAAATTCATTAGCTGGAACATTTTTTGGTAAAATATAAGACCCTTCTGCTTTAAGCATGGCCGGGAATATAATACAATGAAAAACAATATTATCTTTGCCTATAAAATGCACTAATTCAGTAGCAGGATCTTTCCAATAGCTTTCCCAGTTTTTATTATTTTCTTTTGCCCATTCAATTGTAGAAGATATATAACCTATAGGAGCATCAAACCAAACATATAAAACTTTACCATCTACATTATGTAAAGGTACAGGAACACCCCAGTCTAAATCTCTTGTTACAGCCCTCGGTCTTAAACCATCGTCTAACCACGATTTACACTGTCCATATACATTAGATTTCCAATCAGATTTATGATCTTTTAAGATCCAATTTTCTAAAAAAGACTGATGAGAATCAAGTTTTAAATACCAGTGCTTAGTTTTTTTAAGCTGTGGACTAAGGCCAGTTATTGATGATTTTGGGTTTATTAAGTCAATAGCATTATGGCTAGTTCCACAATTTTCACACTGATCTCCATAAGACTCTGTATTATGACATTTAGGACAAGTCCCAACAATAAATCTGTCTGCTAAAAATTGATTCGCTGATTCGTCATAAAATTGCTCTGATACAATCTCACTAAATTGATTATTGTTATTTAATTTGATAAAAAAATCACTAGCTGTCTTGTGATGTATTTTTGATGAAGTTCTAGAATAATTATCAAACGAGATTCCAAATTCAGCGAAAGAATCTTTAATTATTTTATGGTATTTATCTACAACATCTTGAGGGTGAATTCCTTCTTTTTTTGCTTTCAAAGTGATAGGAACACCATGCTCATCACTACCACAAATAAATAGAACATCGTTTCCTTTAATTCTCAAAAATCTTGAATATATATCAGCTGGGATATAAACTCCTGCTAAGTGACCAATATGAATAGGACCATTTGTATAAGGTAATGCGGCTGTTATAGTGTATCTTTTACTCAAAATAATATTTTATATATCTGTAAAAGTAAACATTTTATCAGTTAATATAAAAATGATTTTATATAACTTTATTATATTTACCTTATATATATTATTATGAAATTGAAAATTATATATTATATTTTTATTTATATTAATATCATTTTTAATATGACAGCATATAGCCAAAAAGAATCTAAAGTATCAGAAAACAAATTAATACAACCAGAATATCTAAAATCTGGTGATACAATATCGATTGTAGCTCCATCAGGTGTATTAAATAATTTCGAAAATAAAATAAAACTAGCAATAGACATATTCGAAAGCTGGGGTCTTAAAGTAGTCTTAGGGGATCATATTTATAATAAAAATGGCCATTTTGCAGGAACTGATAGACAAAGAATAGATGACTTTCAAAACGCCTTAGACAACCAAAGTATTAAGGCTATATGGTGCGCAAGAGGTGGATATGGCGCCGTTAGAATTATAGATGATGTGAATTTTAATAACTATTTAAAAAAACCTAAATGGATTATAGGGTTTTCAGATATAACCGTAATACACAATAAGTTAAATAATCTTAACAGCGAATCAATTCACGCTATTATGCCTTCTGGAATTGAAAGCTTAGAGCCTAGCAATGAATCATTAATCAAATTGAAAAGTGTTTTATTTGGAGAGAGTTTATCATATTCAATATCTTCAAATAAGGATAATAAAACAGGTACATCAGAGGGAGTTCTTGTGGGAGGAAATCTCACTCTACTTCAGACTTTAATTGGTTCAAATACTGAATTAAAAACAGATAATAAAATACTCTTTATAGAAGAAGTTGGTGAATACGCATATCATATTGACAGAATGCTGTATAGTTTAAAAAGAGCTGGTTATTTTGAAAATTGTAATGGCTTAATAGTAGGGCAAATCAGTGATATTAAAGAAAATACTACAGATTTTGGAATGAGTATTAATAAATTAATTTTGGATTTATTAAAAGAATATGACTTTCCTGTTTTATTTGATTTTCCTGCTGGTCACGAAAAAGTTAACTATCCTATTATCTTAGGTAGGAATATAAAGCTTAAAGTTAATCAGTCGGCAAGTAAAGTGGTTTTTATCAATTAAAATTTTATGCCTTCCAAAGCTAACAATGCTCTATCAACATTAGTTATTTTTTTCATAGTCAGGACCAATTTTGATCCTTGAAGAGTTGATTTTTCTTCAAGTTTACAATTTTGAGAATTTAAACTTACATAATTTAAAATTGAAGTAAAAATAGTTGAATTAAAATAACTGCTGTTTTTATCTTTTATAAAATAAGCCTTCATAATCCCTTTTTTCATTATTAATTTTTCAAAACCTAACTCTATAGCAGCCCATTTAATTTTTACAGTTATTAATAGATCTTCAACTTGATAAGGAATATTTCCAAACCTATCCTCTAGCATTGATTCAAAATTATTTAGCTCAGATATGTTTTTGATTTTGTTCAGTTCTGAATAAAGCTGTAAACGCTCATTTACAGATTTTATGTATGAATCCGGAAATAATAATTCAAAATCTGTGTCTATAGAAACTTCTCTAACATAGCTTTCTATTTTCTGATCACTATACAAGTCTTTAAATTCATTTTGCTTTAATTCTTCTATAGTTTCATTTAATATTTTTTGATAAGTTTCAAAACCCATATCATTAATGAATCCACTCTGCTCACCACCAAGTAAATCTCCAGCTCCTCTAATTTCTAAATCTTTCATAGCTATATTAAATCCACTTCCAAGCGCTGTGTGTTCTTCCAAAGCGGTAATTCTTTTTCTAGCATCATCCGTCATTGTTGAGTATTCAGGAGTTATAAAATAACAAAATGCTCTTTTATTAGTCCTCCCAACTCTACCTCTCATTTGATGTAGATCACTTAATCCAAAATTATTTGCGTTATTTATAAAGATAGTATTTGCATTAGGTACATCTAAGCCGCTTTCAATTATCGTAGTACTCACTAATACATCAAATGAACCATCCATAAAGTCTAACATTAATTGCTCTAATTTTTTACCTTCAAGTCTTCCATGTCCAACTTTAATTTTTGCGTCGGGAATCAATCTCTGGATTAAACCAGCGACTTCATTAATATTTTCTATTCTATTATGAATAAAAAACACTTGACCTCCTCTTAATATTTCTAATGTAATTGCGTCGCGAATTATAGTTTCACTAAAACGGACAACTTCACTAGAAATTGGATATCTATTTGGAGGCGCAGTATTTATTATTGATAAATCCCTAGCTGCCATTAAACTAAACTGAAGTGTTCTTGGAATTGGAGTAGCTGACAAGGTTAAAACATCAACATTTTCTTTAATATTTTTCAGTTTTTCCTTAATTGAAACACCAAACTTTTGCTCTTCATCAACAATTAGTAATCCTAAATCATTAAAATTTATATTCTTATTAACAAGTTGATGGGTGCCAATTATAATATCTATTTTACCATTCGATATTTCATCGATAATATTTTTTTTATCTGACGGATTTCTGAACCTATTTAAATAATCTATCGATACTGGAAAATCACTTAGTCTAGAAGAAAAAGTTTTGTAATGCTGAAAAGCTAATATAGTAGTAGGGACCAAAATAGCAACTTGTTTATTATTATCGACAGCTTTAAATGCAGCTCTAATTGCTATTTCAGTTTTCCCAAAGCCAACATCACCACAAATCAACCTATCCATTGGGCGAAGGCTTTCCATATCTTTTTTAACATCAGCAGTGGAGCTTACTTGATCAGGAGTATCCTCATAAATAAAAGAGGCTTCTAATTCATGTTGAAGAGAGCTGTCCAGAGAATATTGAAACCCTTTTTGATTTTTTCTTTTTGCATATAACTTAATTAAATCATAAGCAATTACTTTTACTTTTGATCTTGTCTTTTGCTTTAATATTTTCCAAGCTTTACTCCCTAATTTATATATTTTTGGTTCTTTACCATCTTTACTGTTATATTTAGTTATTTTATGTAAAGAATGTATACTAAGGTAAAGGGTGTCTCTATCTCCATAAATCAACTTTATTGATTCTTGCATTTTTCCTTCAACATCTATTTTTTTTAATCCACCAAATTTACCAATACCATGATCAATATGAGTAATAAAATCTCCTACTTTTAACTTTGTAAGCTCTTTTATATTTAACGCTTGTTTCTTTGCGTAAACATCTTTGATTTTATACTTGTGGTATCTGTCAAATACTTGATGGTCAGTATAACAAATTATTTTATTATCGTTATCGATAAAACCTTTGAATAGTGGAAGAATAACTGGAATATAATTTACATCTAAATCAAGATTTTCAAAAATATCAGTAAATCTATTTTGCTGCTGTTTATTTGCACAGCACAAGTAATTTTTAAACCCAAGCTTTGTGTAACTGTTCAGGTTATCTATTAATAACTCAAAGGATTTATTAAAAGAAGGTTGAGGTTTAGTATTATAGTTAATTATATTTTCACTAAAGATAGAGTTAGAGCCTATTTCAACTAAGTTATATTTTATTAAACTCGTTTTAATCTCTTTGGACGAGCTAAACAATTCATTTGGCTTTAGTTGAACAGTAGTACTAGACAAGTCTTTGTATGTTGAAACAGATTTATCAAATAATATCTTAATTTCTTTTAATAAAAATTTTGAACCTTTAGAAAAAATTATACTATCTGATGGCAAAATATCAAGGAAATTTATTCTGTTTTCTATTTTGATATCAGATTGGATATTAGGGATTATTTTAATATCATTATAATTAGTAATTGACAGTTGAGATTCTAAATCAAATGATCTAATTCTAGTGATTTCATCACCAAAAAATTCAATTCTATATGGCTCATTATTAGAAAAAGAAAATACATCAATAATCCCTCCTCTCACAGAAAAATCACCAGGCTGTGTTACAAAATCTACTCTAGAAAACTCGTACTCAAATAGCATTTCATTAATAAAATCTATCGATAATTCATCTCCAACTTTAATTTTTAATGTGTTTTTCTGTAATTCTAATTTTGTAACTACTTTTTCAAATAATGCTTTATAATAAGTAACTACGATGAATCCCTCGGTAAGCGAATTAATCTTATTTAGCACATCCGCTCTTAATAGAATATTAGAGTTGTCAGTATTGCTAGCTGCGTAAGGATTTTTATAACTCTCTGGGTAAAAAAGGACTTTTTTATTACTTAATTTTTCTAAATCATTAAAATGATATGCAGCGGTATCTTTGTCTTCTAAAATAAATAAAATTGAAGTTGATTTTTTAGAAAAAATTGATGAAATCACAAAAGATAATGAAGATCCAACTAACCCTTTTAAAAGTGTTTTGTTTTCATTTTTGGAAATAGAGGCCTCAAGTTTTTGCATTTGCAAAGACTCACCAAGAAGTTGCGAGATATGTATATTACTCACTTTTTAAATTTAATGCAAATATAAAATTTGAAATTAGAAATTTAATTATTATTCATTAAAGATTTTAACTTTTTTACCATGTCTGAACTACCACAATAAAAAGGAATACGCTGATGTAATATACTAGGTTTAACATCTAATATTCTAGAGTGGCCATCCGTTGCTATTCCCTGGGCTTGCTCACAAATAAATGCAATTGGATTACATTCATAAAGTAATCTTAATTTACCGTTAGGGTTTTTAGAGGTGTTTGGATACATGTATATACCTCCTTTTATCATATTCCTATGAAAATCAGAAACTAAAGATCCAATATACCTTGATGTATATGCTGGCTTGTTTGTTTCACTTTGACAATACTTAATATAATCTTTAACACCCTTCGGAAATTGTACATAATTACCCTCATTGATAGAGTAAATATTTCCATTTTTAGGGAATGAAATTTTTGGATGGGATAAATAAAAGGTTCCAATAGCAGGGTTTAATGTAAACCCATTAACTCCAAAACCTGTTGTGTAAACTAACATGGTTGAAGTTCCGTAGATGATGTATCCAGCAGCAACTTGTTTACTTCCTTCTTGTAAAAAATCATCAAGGACTACCTTATTGCCTGTTTTACTAACTCTTTTATAAATAGAGAATATTGTACCCACAGAAACATTTACATCAATATTAGATGATCCGTCAAGCGGATCTATTAAAACAACATACTTATTGTTATTTAACTCATCTAAACTATTAATTGATATAAAATCATCTTCCTCTTCACTGGCAATTCCACAGACGATATTTCTATTTCTCAAGGCATTTATAAATATATTATTTGCATAAAAATCTAATTTTTGCTGTTCTTCACCTTGAGTATTTATAGTATTTCGGTCTCCTATTATATCAACTAAACCTGCTTTATTGACTTGAAAATTTACAACTTTAGCTGCAAGTCTTATCGAGTTAATTAATGACGAAAGCTCCCCGGAAGAATATTGAAAAGATTTCTGGTTTTCAATGATAAATTCTCCAAGAGTTTGGTTTTTATTTGTCAAAATGTATATCCATTTATTTGTTTAAATTTAGATATAAATTTTTATTATATAACTATATTTGATATAATATTTAAATTATGAAAATTGTAATAAAAGAGGCTCAAAAAGAGGATATGATAGAGGTGATGAATCTAATAAAAGAGCTTGCTAATTTTGAAAAAGAACCAAAGGAAGTTGAGATTGATTCTACAGTACTGGTAAATGATGGGTTTAAAGAAACCTCTTATTTTAAATCTTTTGTAGCTAAAAATGAAAACAAAATAGTCGGAGCTGCAATAATCTATAATAGATATTCCACATGGAAAGGAAGAACAATTCATCTCGAAGATTTAATAGTTACAGAAAAAATGAGAAGTAGTGGAATTGGAAGTTTATTGCTTGACTCAGTTGTTATGTACGCTAAAAAATTAAATGTTAAAAGAGTGTCATGGGAGGTAATTAACTGGAATGAAAAGGCAATTAAATTTTATCTAAAAAAAGGCGCTCGAATAAAAAAAGATTGGAGTATAATTCACCTAGATAGTAATGGATTAAAAAATTATAAATAAACGATGCAAATTTTAAAATTTGGAGGAGCCTCTATTAAAAATTCAACTAATATTAAAAAAGTTGCTGATATACTAAAAAATATTGACTGTAATAATACCATTGTGATTGTATCAGCTATAGGGAAAACAACAAATGCATTTGAAAATATTATTGAACTTTACCTTAAGGATAGTGATCAATTTACAAATTCAATAATTGAATTGCACAATTTTCATATTAATATATTAAAAGAATTATTTACAGAAAACCATGCTATCTATAAAATAATAAAAGATGATTTTATAGAAATTTCTAATTTTTTTAAAAAAAATAAATCACCAAATTATAATTTTATTTATGATCAAATAATTTCATTCGGTGAAATATTATCTTCAAAAATATTAAACGAATATCTTACTTCTATTGGAATAAAAAGCAGCTACAAAGATGTTAGGGAGTTAATAAAAACTGATTCATATTATAGGAATTCAAATATTGATTGGGAAATAACTAAAAAAAATATTTTGAAAGAAAAGTTTGATTCAAACATAACTTTAACTCAAGGTTTTATTGCTAGTAATGAAGATAATTTTACTACAACAATGGGTAGAGAAGCTAGCGATTATACAGCGGCCGTATTCGCCTACTGTCTAAGTGCAAATTCAGTAACTATTTGGAAAGATGTAGATGGCATATTAAATGCAGATCCTAAAAAATTCAATAATACAATTCTCTTAGAAAAAATATCTTATGATGAGGCAATTGAATTAGCATTTTATGGTGCTTCTGTTATACATCCAAAAACTATTCAGCCATTACAGAAAAAGGAAATTCCTTTGTATGTAAAATCTTACAACAACCCAACAGGCACAGGTACATGTGTTAGCAAGTCAAAAACATTATTCCCTAAAATACCTTGCTATATTCTAAAAGAGAATCAAATTTTAATAAGTATTTCTTCTCTAGATTTCTCGTTTACAATTAATGATAAAACAAAATCAATTTTAAATTTATTATCTAAAAATAAAATAAAGATAAACTTAACCCAAAATTCCGCAATTAGCCTAACTTTATGTGTGGAAGATGACTATAACAACATAGATGAATTAACAGATGAATTAAAATCTAATTTCAAAATTCATATTGAAAAAAAATTAAACCTTTACACTGTTAGAAATTTAGAGAAAAAAACTATTAATGAGTTTAAAAAGAATAAAGACATATTAATTGATCAGATGTACAACAATACCTCACAGTTTATTTGCAGATAATTCTCACCCTATTTTATTAATAAAATCTTTGCAATATTCCTTCATTTGAATTCTCAATTTTCTAAAACCATCTAGATATAGTTTTGATTTAGAATTAGCTTTAGAAGGGTCAAAGAAATTTTCATGAATCAACACAGCGGTTTTATGTTGGATAAATGGACAACTCTCTTTAGCGTGATCACAAACTGTGATTATGTAATCAAAATTGATATATAGATACTCATCAACATGGTTGGATGTATTATAAGAGATATCTATATCGTCTTCCCTCATAATTTTTATAGCTGTTGGATTAACTCCATGAACTTCTACCCCTGCACTATATATTTCAACATTAGATTTTCCAAAGAATTCTAAATATCCATGTGCAATTTGACTTCTACAAGAATTTCCAGTGCAAAGTACTAAGATTTTTTTCATAGTTATTTAAAATAATTATTGATTTTATTTACAACAATTTTTGATAGCTTAATATTACTTTCAAATGTCGAACCAGCTATATGAGGGGTAATGATTACATTCTTAAAAGAACTTAATTTATGGAAATCTTCATTTTTATCATTGATGATTTCAGTAAATGATGAACTTTCAATATCTAACACATCAAGACCTGCACCTAAAACTTTATTTGTCTTAAGAGCTTCAATTAAATCTGCAGTATTAACTATAGATCCTCTACTTGTATTTAACAGCCAAAAGGGCTTGTTAAATTTTTCAATGAAAGTTTTATTAAATAAGTTAAATGTTAAATTTGTATGCGGTAAGTGAAGGCTAAGAACATCGGCATTTTCATAAATATCGTCTAAAGAGGATTTTTTCGCAATATCACTTTTAATATCGTCATTTATATCGTGAAAAATTATATTACAATTAAAGGCAGCTATTTTTTTTGCAAAACTTTTTCCAGTATTACCTAAACCTAATATAGCAACTGTTTTTCCCTCTAATTCATGACCTCTGTTTTGTTCTCTAACCCATACCCCTTTTTTAACTTGCACTGATGATGTATTAATGTTATTTAATAAAGATAATAGTAAACCCATGGCATGCTCCCCTACAGCATTACTATTCCCTTCCGGAGAAGATATAACCTCAATATTTTTAGTTTTGGCGTATTTAGAATCAATATTTTCAATTCCAGACCCTACTCTAGCTATAAACTTTAAATTAATAGCCTTGTCAATAAATTCTTTGTCAATTTTAAACCTACTTCGCAAAATTAATCCATCATAATTTTTAATAACCAAACCTATATCATGTTTTGATGAAATAAAATCCGAATGATTCACATGACCATTTTTTATTAACATGGGAATTAGCGAGGGGTGATTTGAATCAATATGAAGAATCCTCATTATAAAGGCAAAATTAATTTAGCAATATAGAAATAAATTAAAATACCAAAAATATCATTACTTGTAGTAATAAATGGACCAGTTGCTATCGCTGGATCTATACCTCTTTTATCTAAAAAAAGTGGTATAAAAGTACCTATAATTCCAGCTACAATAATTACAATCACTAATGAAATTGAAATAGCTAATGCAACTAGATATTCATCAGGATTCCATGTAATAATAAATAAAAATAAAATGACTGCTAAAATAGCACCATTCAATATTGATAAAAAAGTCTCTTTTAGCAGCCTGTTATTAACACTGCCTCTTATGTCATCATTAACAAGTCCTTGTACAATAATTGCACTTGATTGCACCCCTACATTTCCAGCCATTGCTGCAATTAACGGGGTAAAATAAAATAAAATTTGATGTTTAAGCAAAATATCGTCAAAAGTTCCCATTACTATTGCTGCACCTATACCACCCAAGAGCCCTAAGAATAGCCAGGGCAGTCTCGCACGTGATAATTGCAATATAGTATCGTCGACATCAACATCTTGTAATATACCAGCCGCTAATTGATAATCCTTTTCTGCTTCTTCTTTTATTAAGTCAACAATATCATCTATAGTAATTCGACCTAATAAAGTATTTTCATCATCAACAACAGGTATCGCTTCTAAATCATATTTTTGCATAATATTAGCTACACTTTCTGCTTCATCGTTAACATTTACAGAATCTACTTTAGCTATATATATTGACTGAATACTTGACCTTGTATTAGCTACTAATAAGTCTTTAAGAGATAATCTTCCTACTAATTTGTTTTTATCATCAACAACATAAATTGAATGTACTCTAGTAACTTCTGAAGCCTGAATTCGCATCTCCTTGACACATTTAGTTACAGTCCAGTTTTCATTAACTTTAACTAGCTCTTTTGCCATAAGACCACCAGCAGAATCTTCATCATATTCTAATAACTCTTTAATGTCCGCTTTGTGTTCAGCATCGATTATTTTAGAAATAACTTTATTTTGTTTATCAATAGGAAGCTCGGAAATTATATCTGCAGCATCATCAGTATCTAATTCCTCAATTTCTTTAGCAATTTCTTTAGGAGATAGGTTTTTTAATATCTGTTCCCTAAAATCATCATCTAACTCCATAAGAACTTCAGAGGTTTTATCACTCTCTAAAAGTTTAATTATGTAGGTAGCTTGATCAAAATGTAGTTGTTCTAAAACTTCTGCTATATCAGCATGATGTAAGTCATTAAATTTATTTAATAATGATGTATCATCTTTATTAATAATTAAATCAATTACTTGTTTAATTAAAAAATCAGTTAATTTAAATTTTGTATTTGTTTCAGTGTTATTCAAAAATCTAAATATTTTTGTCAATTAGATCTGTCAAATGAATGAAATCTTTTACAGATAATTGCTCTGGTCTTAAATCAAAGATAGTATCTTCTCTTAAACTATCCGTTAAATTAAAAGTTTTTAAGCTGTTTCTTAATGTTTTTCTTCTTTGCTGAAATGATTGCTTAACAACTTTGAAGAAAAGCTTTTCGTTGTAATTAATTTCTGTTTGTTTTTTACGGACTAATTTTATAACCGCAGAAACAACTTTTGGTGGTGGAGTAAATACTGAAGGAGGTACAGAAAACAAATACTCTGTATCATAATATGCTTGAGTTAAAACAGATAGTATTCCATATTTTTTACTTCCTTTTTTTTCGCAAATTCTTTCAGCTACTTCTTTTTGAAACATACCTATTAACTCCGGAATTAAGTTTTTATATTCAAGGGCTTTAAAAATTATTTGAGTTGAAATGTTATATGGGAAATTACCTATGATTGCAAATTTATCAGTGAAGACATCATCTAATTGTAATTTTAAAAAATCATTCTCCAAGATAATCAAAGGGTCTATTTGCAAATTAGATTTAAGAAAATTGACAGAATCACTATCAATTTCAACTAACTTTAAATTAATCTTTTTTTCAATTAAGTATTTAGTTAAAACCCCTGTTCCAGGTCCTATTTCAAGAACATTTGAATAATTTGAAATTGATAAAGATTCAACAATTTTTCTAGCTATATTTTCGTCCTTCAAAAAATGTTGACCTAAATATTTTTTTGGTTTTATCTTTCTCATAATTAATCAATTACAGAAAACCCTGTGTAAGGGACTAATACTTTCGGAATGACGATACCTTTATCTGTTTGATTATTTTCAAGTAGTGTAGCTAACACTCTTGGCAGGGCCAATGAGCTTCCGTTTAGAGTATGTGCTAGTTTTGTCTTTCCTGAAGAATCTTTGAATCTCAATTTTAATCTATTTGCTTGAAATGATTCAAAGTTAGAAACAGATGAAACTTCTAGCCATTTGTTCTGTCCGGCAGAAAACAATTCGAAATCATAGGTTAAACAAGATGTGAAGCCTAGATCAGATCCACATAATTTTAAAATTCTAAAAGGAAGGTTTAATTTTTTGATAATAGACTTTACATGCTCAACCATTCCATCTAATGCAGTATAAGAATTGTCCGGGTGCTCCACTCTCAAAATTTCAACCTTATCGAACTGATGTAATCTATTTAAACCTCTAACATGCGCTCCATAACTACCTGCTTCTCTTCTAAAACATGGGGTATAAGACGTAAGTAGTTTCGGTAATTGAGATTCTAATATTATTTCGTCTCTATAAATATTTGTAACTGGTACTTCTGCTGTGGGAATTAAATATAAATCATCTTCTTTAATATAATACATCATCCCTTCTTTGTCTGGCAATTGACCAGTACCAAATGCTGATTTTTCATTAATTAAGTGCGGCACTTGAACTTCATCATAACCAGCATTAGTGTTCATATCTAGAAAAAAAGAAATTAGAGCTCTTTGCAGCTTAGCTCCTTTGCCTTTATATACAGGAAAACCAGCACCAGTAATTTTATTACCTAATTCAAAATCAATTATATCATACTTTTTAGCTAGTTCCCAGTGAGGTAAAGAATTTACTGGCAATTTAGGAATCTCTCCTTCAGATAATACTTCGACATTATCTTCTTCACTTTTACCTTTCGGCACTGACTTATGGGGTATATTAGGAATTTTATATAATAATTGTTGAAGTTCGTCTTTAGTAGAAATTAATTCTTCATTTAATTCTTTACTAGCTTCTTTTAATTTAATAGTTTTTTCTTTTAAAACTATAGCTTCCTTTTGAAGGCCTATTTTGAATAAATCACCTATCTCTTTAGAAATTAGATTAGATTGATGCAGGATCTTGTCTAGTTCTGTTTGGAGCTTCCTTTTTCGCACATCTAGATCGATAACTGACTCAATCATTAATGATGAGTTCATATTTCTTTTTGAAAGTGAATCAACAATAAAGTCTTTGTTTTCCCTAATAAAATTTACTTCTAACATAAAATAATAATTATTTCAAATTAATGATAATAGATTTGATATCAAATATTTAAACTCTCAATATAACTCAAAGTACTTACTTTATCTAACTCTAATTGTGTTTTTAAATCTTCTACAGAATTAAATTTTTTTTCATCTCTAATTCTACTAATCATGTAGATAGTTAGATTTTGGTTGTAAATATTTTTGTTGAAATTTAAAAAATGAATTTCTATAGATTGTTTTGTTCCATCAAATGTTGGATTAACACCAATATTCATCATTCCAAAAATTAGCTTCTTATCAATAATAGTCTTGACAATATAAACTCCATTTTTTGGCACTAATTTGTATGACTCATGAACTTCAATATTAGCAGTTGGAAAAGAAATTGTTTTACCAATACTATTCCCATGGACAATATTACCATTAAAAAAATAATCATAACCCAAAAACTTATTAGCTAATTGAATTTCACCATTAATTAAAGCCTTTCTTATTTTAGTTGAACTTATAGCTATATCGTTTATGTCTTGTGCTAAAATCTCTGTGACTTTAAAGTCATATAGCAGTCCAAATTCTTTAAGTTGCTCAATATTTGCGGTTCTGTTTCTCCCAAAGTGATGATCATAACCGATTATTATATGCTTAGCATTTAACTTATTTACAAGTATATCCCTGACAAATTCTAAAGCACTTAATCTAGAAAACTCTTTAGTGAATTCTTTAATGATTAAGTAATCTAAATCTAGATTATTTAATAGTTCTTCCTTTTCTGTGATTGTATTAATTAACTTAAGTTCTCTATCATTTTGTAAAACCATTTTAGGGTGAGGGAAAAATGAAAGCAATATAGAGGTGAGTTGTTCTTTAGAAGAAGTACTAGTTAGTTGATTAATTATTTTTTTATGCCCAATGTGAACTCCATCAAAAGTACCAATAGTTATTATTGAAGGACTATTGGAATTGTAATCTTTTAAGTCTTTTGTTATCAATTTTTTAAATTATAAGTGTTCATTGTAATTGGAATACCACTCATTACAAATGAATAAATTAAATCGCTAACAGTTTCTTTAATTGTATCTAATTGTAATTGCTCTTCAACAGAAAACCTGGATAATACAAAGTTGCTTTGATGTCCTTTTTTGAATTCGTCTGAAATACCAATTCGTAATCTATTGTACTCTGAAGTATTCAATGAGTTTTCAATATCTTTTAAGCCATTATGTCCTCCGTTACTACCGCTAGGCTTCAATCTTAATTTCGCAAATGGTAGATTAAGGTCATCACTAATGATCAGTAAGTTACTTAACTGTATCTTTTCAGATTTTAACCAGTGCTTTACAGCATTCCCACTTAAGTTCATGTAAGTATTTGGCTTTAGAAAAATAAAAGATTTGCCCTTAAATTTATATTTGCAAACACTACCAAAGCTATCATTTGAAAAATTTAAATTTATCTTATTAACAAAAAAATCTAACATTGCAAAGCCTACGTTATGTCTAGTGTTGACATAATCATCTCCTATATTCCCTAAGCCAACAATTAAATACTTTTTCATTTATCAAATATTATATTGCAAAAATAAAAAAGCATTCTGACATATAGCCAGAATGCTTTAAATAACTTAATTAATGACTATATATTTATTCTGCTGGCTTTTCAGCTGTAGCTTCAGTAGATGCTTCTGTAGTATCAGTACCTTCTTCTGAATCTTCACCTTCACCTTCAAGAGTAGCCTCGACCAGTGCAGCTCTAGCTCTTCTTATTTGACAAACAACAGTGCTTTCAGGTTGTAGAAATGAGTAAGAATCATTTAAAATCTCACGTAAATATACTCGTTCACCAATTTTAAGATCAGTTATGTCGATCTCTATAAAATCCGGCAAATTAGTTGGAAGAGCTTTGATTCTCAACTTACGTTGATTTTTTTGAAGATTCCCTCCCATTTTAACTCCAATTGATTGCCCGATAATATTTACTGGAATATTCATAGCTATTGCTTTATCACTAAATAGTTGATAAAAGTCAATATGCAAAATTCTGTCAGTTACGGGGTGAAATTGAATATCTTGTAAGACAGCTTCAAGTTTTTCTCCACTATCTAAAACAACTACAACTGTGTGCGCTTTTGAAGTATATACTAATTTAGAGAATGCCAACTCTGGTGCAGAGAAATGCATTGGGGTATCTCCTCCGTATATAACGCAAGGTACCTGTCCAGCATTACGTAAGGCTTTTGTTGACTTTTTACCTACGCTTTCTCTTTTAGATCCGTTAATTGTAATTGATTTCATTATTTTATTTTAAGGTTAATTATTTACATAATAAAGTTTGAACTTATTGACTCATTATTGTGAACTTTCTTCATAACATCAGCAAATAAATCGGCGCAAGATAACACTTTAATTTTAGAACTTGAATTAATTAATGGAATAGAATCTGTAACAATTAATTCTTTAAGTTGAGATTTTTCGATATTGGCATAAGCATTACCAGACAAAATAGCATGCGTGCATATAGCTCTTACACTAAGGGCGCCTCTTTCTATCATAAGATCAGCAGCTTTAGTAAGCGTACCTGCTGTATCTACCATGTCATCGACAAGAACAACATTTTTACCTTCTACATTTCCAATTAGTTCCATGTGAGAAATAACATTTGCTTTTGCTCTTTGCTTGTAACAAATTACCACATCACTCTCTAATGCCTTGGCGTATGCGTAGGCACGTTTTGAGCCACCCATATCAGGAGATGCTATAGTTAGATTATCTAATTTCAAACTTTGAAGGTACGGTA
>CAJJDI010000022.1 GCA_905182835.1 uncultured Flavobacteriaceae bacterium
AAATATTGCCTGAGAAGGTAGTGATTTGATTTCTTCAATTTTTTTAGCCCCAATAGCTTGTGAAACGATTGAAGCAATTACACTTCTTTTTTGTCCAAAAACCCAAACCAACATTGATAAAAAAGCACCAACAATTCCTACAGCACCAAGAGCTTCGGTTGAATTGTATTCTACATTACCAACAATAGCTGTATCTGTTATTGATAATATAGGCTCGGCTATTCCAGAAATTAAAGCAGGAATTGCAAGCTTATGGATTTGTTTGTATTTTATTAAATTCATAATAAAAGTTCATAACAATAAAATGGATGCATGCTTTGATTAGGAAAAAAAATTTCACCAAGTTTTTTGTACCCTCTTTGTTTATAAAACTTTTGATTTTTCATGTTCTTTGAAAAAGTATCTAAACGGATTGATGTATATTTATTTTTTTTAGCAAACTCTTCAGCGAAAGACATCATTTTTTGTGCGTAACCTACCCCTTGATGTACAGGGTCAACAGCTAACCTATGAATGTAGATGTTATTATTATTATTATCCGTTAGCCACTTGACAGTAGCATACTCCTCATCCATAAAATCAGATACGCAAATACAGCCAATTATTTCTTCACCTTTAATGTTTACATATAGCCAATTATTATTAATGTCGTTTTCAAATGCAGATAAGCTTGGGTAACCATCGTTCCATTGAAATATTTTTTTTGATTCCATCGCCTTAGCACATGATTTTGTTATTTTCAGAACCCGATCCAAATCATTAATATTGGCTTTTCTTATATTATTATATATCATTGAATAATTTTTTTTAAGATACTGATATAAGTTAGGTCTAATAATTTATCAGAAGCAAAAGTAAACTCTTTTTTAATACATTTATGTAGGGTTTTTATAAATGAATATTTATCTCCTTTTAAACTACAAGGAGCTTTAGTATACTTATCCTTCGGATATGCATATTCAACTGTGGTTATATGAGATTTTTTACCATTTCTAATTTGAAATAAATCAGGCTCCCAGTCAATAACAAAATAAGAATTCTCAAAATCAGACCATAAAATATTTCTGGGACAAATATCGCCATGAATTAAATTTAAGCTGTCTTTTATATCTAGCAAAATGGCTAGATCTCTTAATTTTTCAAAATTATAATAATTGGAAATTTTCGTAGTATTTTTTATTCTAACCTGTCTTTGAATCAACCTTTCTTTTCCCCATTCAAAATTGGTATTTGGAATTATGGGAGAAAGTTTGGAGAGAACTTCGATTTTTTCACAACGAGTTTTGATTTCTGACTTATAACTTAATAGAATCTGGTAATCCCATTTTTTATAAATAAACTGTTTACTAAGATTTATCATTACATATTACCTGAATCAAAGTCCCCTGAATCAAACCCTTGATATACTCCAGATTCAGGAATTGTGATTCCTACAAAGTCAGATAATAAGCCCTCAAATTCATCAAATTCTTCATTTAATTCTGAATTTGTTAATTCTTTTGCTAGGGTTTGAAAATCAATCCATACATCACTAGGCATTTTAAAGTATAGAGAGAAACAATTATAAAAACTATCAGATACACTCTCCCAATCTCCATCGCACTCATTTGTGACATAGTCAGTAATGAAAGATTTAATAAATTCAAAATCTGCATTATTTAATTTTATAACCCCTTGTGGATGCAAATCACTATCAGAATGTACTGTTTCCCTATCTTGTTCTAGATTTATTGAAGCAGAAATAGTAGTGTCACTGTAACTAAATGCCTGACCTTCAACTGATCTATCTCCAAAATGCTCTTTAAACAGGGTTATGGATTCTTCTGAGAAAGAAGATTTAAGCAAATTGAACTTAAAGCAAAGATTGTTAACATCAAGTAAATTTTTATAAAATAATAGTTTATGCGATAAAGGATCTTCCTGCTCTAATTCTAATAAATTAGCTCCAGCCGCTATTGCATCTTCCCGTTGCTTTGCCCAATCATTTCTCTGATTTTCTTCCAAGGTATTATAACTAATGATGTCAATATATCTTTCAAATATCCTGCCTAAAATTATTGCAGGAAATATTTCAAGTTGGTTTATACTGTATTCTTGCATTTCCCAGCCCAGACGAAAGTGAAGACCCACTTGATAACTATTTTTTCTATAAAAGGATACGTCTTCAGACCCATATTGTACAGGATACTTTTTGTTTTTAGTAAACACTGGCCCAGTTGTCCAAGCAAGATTTTTGGTAGATTCTTTTTGCATATAGTTACAAAAAGTTGAAACTAGTATATCTAAATTTGAACTGCCTAACGAACTGTTTTTTGCAAGACCTGGTAATTTTTTTCTACTAAAACTATCCAGGTCAATTGAAGCAATGACCCTTTCATACATCCAAGGCTTTCTCTTGTTTATAACTTCTTGGTCATAACTTGAGTCTTGAAACATATCACTTTTAAAAACATTAAGTTCAGTATTGTAAGGAAGCTCACCTTCGTTCAGTCCTTGGTCACCAAAACTTATTAAACTTAAATATTCTAAAGCAAAATCTATGTCATCTGAAGCTCTAGATGTTTTATAAAAAACTATTCCGTTATTTACTACTCTTAGTAGAATTCCAGCTCTTGAGTTTTCAGAAGTATAATTCAAATATTTTTTTATTTTATCAGAACAATTTTCAAAATCACCAAAAATACTTATAAAATTATTACCATTTAAAATTGATTCTTGGCTAATCTTAGTAGGATCTTTAAGTTGGGTTATTTCTCCATTTATTGTTGATACTGTGATTATGCTATCTTTAGAGATTTTATTGAGTTCAGTTAGAAATTTTTGAACTTCTTCTTTATTATAAAAGATGGTCCCAAAATATTGAGGCATAATTACCCTATGATGATTTCTAATCATAATACTCCCATCATACATAATATTAGGACTATAGCTGTCACCTCCCATTACTGATACAGCACTAGAAATTTTCAAATCTATTAATAAAGCCAAATACCATATATTGTTCACTGAGGAAACTTTATCTAACAAAGACAAATACCAATACTCCCAATCTCCTGCAATATTAACGGATGAAGATCTAGTTATAGATTTATTATATTTAAGATCATAAATTAGATGTTTTACTAAAGGTTCTACTTGTATTCCCCCCCATTTAGTTTCTGGAGCAGACTCTGTTGACATGTTTTCAGCAATTGTATTGAGATAGTCTATTACTTCTAGCGTTTCTTTATTCACTATATCATCAAACTGAGAAACTTCAAAAATTGATATGCCTAAAATTATTGCTGAATTTTTCTTATTACTTAGCCATTCTGAAATTGCATCAACTTTTATATAATCTTTAATCTCAAAGGTCTTGCCATTTATTAAGGAATCACCCATTATAGCCATTATAGGATCTCCACTATTTACTTCATCAACAGGAAGGGTCTCAAATTCTTTCTTGTAAAAGTCTATAATCTTTTTTTTGTCACATTTAATAATGTTGTAATTAGAATATAGAAACTTAGGGTCATGATTAAATATTTTTTCTGCTAACTCTACATCATCTATAGACTCTAAAAAATTACAATCATCAAGACTTAGGTCTTTGAGATTAGTACAATTCTTTAGAAATTTAGGAAGAGTTTTAAAGCCAACACCTCTTAGGTTGATGTATTCTAGTTTTTCTAAATTTAAACTATCATCACAATTTACATCTTCTGGCATACTATCCATTAAAGACAAAACTATATAAGTTCTGGAATAATTATTCCAGTCGTCTTTTTTTATTATTGGTATTTCAGAGGCTTCGAAAACAGTATTGTTAAAATTTAAACGCCATAAAGCCGCTTTATTAGAACTCTTAGTTATTTTCCACCCTTTTAGACACTGTTTATAAATATTTTTATCATTTAAGCTAATAACTAAACCAATTCCAGTTTCAATTTTAGCAAAATCATTACTATTAAATAACTCTTTTAGTTTTTCTATATTTTCCATAATTTATTTAATTTAATTGTACTACTCTTCCATATTTTAAATGATTGCCGATTGTTCCATTTTTAGTTATAACCCAAAACACCTTACATGGTGGCTTGATTTTTGGTTCTGAAGCGTAGCCATCAGTGAGGTATATGCAACCATCATATTTTTTAAATCTATTTTTTCTTAAATAACTAAAAACTGGATCGAAAGAGGTTCCGCCACCTCCTTTAATTATCTTTGGTGTAATACCTTTATAATTATAGGTTTTTTGTACTTCAGCATCACATTCTATTAATTCTATTTCTGCACCCTGTTTCCAAATCCCATGGACTTCGCTAAAAAACTCATTTACTTGCTCTGATTGTATTGATCCAGAAGTATCTATTGCTACAGCCATTTTTTGAAACCTTTTTATTTTTATTCCTGGCCTTGTCCCGTACCTTTTACTAATTCTTTTCATTGAATGATAAATTCTGGTTTTTCTACTATTGGTTGAAAAAATATTTAGAGCTCTTTTCCAATTTACCTTAGGTTTTCGCTTATCAATTATGTCAGAAATCAAAGTACTTATTCCAGCAGGGAGACTTCCATAGTCTTTTGCTGCTGTCCTATCTTTTGCCTGTAAAATCATTCTATCTAACTCTGTTTCTATAGATTTAGAACTAATGCCATTCTGAGATTCATTACTCCATTGACTATGATCACTATGCGAGACTTTTTGACTACTTAAAAGGTTTTTTAAATTTTCAGCACTCAAAGGTGCACTTGATTCAGAATAAGATGAATCTCCCTCTCCATTTGAATCATTATCATTAATCTCTTCATTTAATTTATTGAGTTTAGTGTAATACCACTCGACACTTTTATTAGGTTCCAGACTAAGATCAGGAAATGTACTAAGAGTGATTGCATTTTCTGGAAGGTCCCAGTTTCCAATAAATTGATTTACTACAATATCAGCAGCAAGATTAAATATTTTAGGATTAGTTTTCTTTAAACTAAATCTAAAAAGATGTTTAAATATAATATGTAAAGTTTCATGCTTAATTACAGCAACTCTCTCTGATGTACTAATTAATTCTTCTAAAAAAAAGCTTTCATTTACAAATAAATTTATTTTCCCATTTCTTATACCTACTGCTGCAGTGGGTATTTCATTAGTAATTTTTCTAACCACACCGCTTAAAAAATGGGCATAGAAAGGCTCTTTTAAAAGTAATTTAATTATGCACTTTGATATTTCTTGTTCTATATTTTTTTTCAAAACGGCTATTTTCTTAAACCTTTTAATAATGGTTTTATTAGCGATGAGAGATCTTCAGTATTTTTAAGGTTATGTTTGTCTAATCTTAAAAAAGATAAGTTAGAAAGTAGTGTCAAAGCTTTAATGTTTTTAAGATTATCACACCTACTAACTGTTATTGTGTTTAAGGAATTAATTTCACCTAAGGAGTCAATATTTTCTAGCGATGAATTATCATTTAAATTAATGTTTTTGAGTTTCGGGACTTTAGTAAGACCATTGGTTGTGACCAATCCACAATTATTAATTTGTAAACCAGACAAATTATTAAAGCCAGAAATAAAGCTAAGGTCTTTTATTTTTTTGCAATCTTTTAAACCAATTTCAGAAATCTTTGTTAACCCTTCAAAACCTGACAGATTGTTTAATTCAGGATTATCTATTAGTAATACCTTTTTAAGATTAACGAGTCTAGAAAGATTTGAAATTGTAGAAATAGAAGTGTTTTTTACAATTAACTCTTCAAGATTAGTAAACCCTGAAACCGACAAAAGAGATGTTATTTGCATTCCTTCTATTGTTATCTTTTTAAAACTTTTCTTAATATCCGTGGCAATTACACAAGAATCGGGAGCTATTGAAATTAAGCCCTGAATTGTATAATCCCTGTATTCTTTTGTTTTAGCATTTCCAAGAAATTTACTATTTGGTATTATTCTTTCATTCACGTATTGTACTCCGTGAAGCAAAAAATTAAAAATATCAACATCAGCAATAGAGTTAGCCAGCTCCAATCCTAAATCAATATTTTTATAATCATTGGACAATAGAAGCGGCTCTAATTTATCTGATATACTGTCTTTGATAGAATCTAGTTTGGTAGCTTTTTCTATTTTAAATTTTGATAAATATTCATTCACTTTTTCAAAGGAATCCATGATCAAAAATCGAGGCTTTGGTCTTACTTTGTAGCACTTTTTTAATATTAATCGATCTATTAAGTTTAAGGATGCCAAAACTTTAACGCTCCCAAGAGTTGCACAATCCGTAAAGTCACAACACTGTAGTAGAGGCCAATCAGCCAGATAATCAACATTTTTTATCATAGGGCAGCCTGAAATTTGTAATAACTGAATCCCTGAGTTTTTAAGACCTTCTACTGACTCAAGTTTAGGGCAATCTGTTATCAAGAACTCATTTAATATAGGCTCACTCCAATCTCTTTCTTTATAATATTCTCTGCAGTTAGTACTACTATATTTAGCTTGATAAAGGTTTCCATATCCTACTTTTATTACTTCTTCTGTTATATCATAAAAAGGATTTGCTTGAGAACCATTATTGTCGCCCCATTCTGTTGCCTCTTCGTCCCACTTAGAAGAATTGGTTCTAAATATTTTTTTACATTTAATTAATGGATCAAGATTTGTCAATGCCGTCTCAGAAATAGTTATAGTTCTAAGCTCCAAACAGTTTTCAATTCCTTCAAGAGTTTTTAAAGAACCTTCCTTCCTAACCTCCTGTTTTCCAGTGTCATAATTGTATCTATATTTGTTGCTTTCATGAAGAAGAATTTCTCTTAAGTTTAGAGAATTCTTTAATCCTTTAATACTATTTAATTGATTACACTGACGAGCATCCACAGCATAGAGGTTTTTGAGATTCAGTAAAGCATCTAAATTTTCAATAGTTGTTCTAGCAATTTTCACTGCTAAAAGATCAATGGAGTTTTCTAGACCACTTAGTGATTTTAAAGACGTGCTACTAAAATCAACAAACTTTATATTTTTAAGTTTTTTTAAAGCAGTTATATCAGACAAAAATTTGGAATTACTTAAATCTATAAACTCTAAATCTTTAGAGTTAACTAATCCCGAAATGTTTTCTAAGTGTAATTCAGAAAGTTTAAGGTAGTTAAGGTTTTTAAGTTTACTAATTCCATCAAGATTTGAGAAACCAAGACTTGATGTGGATAAAAACTTGAGATTTTTTAGAGAGTTTAGACCCTTAATACAAGTACCATCTTTAATTCCGCTACCTCTTATATCAATTTTTAAATTTTCAATACTTGTAGACTCTGACAAGAAATCTAATTGAGCAATATCTTCTTTTCTAGGAAGCTCTAAATGAAGTCTTTTAAGTTTTTTAAAGCTCCATTTTTCTTTATGGTTTGGAAGAGTATCACCATATTTAATTTCCAGACCCTCAATAGGTAAAGCATATATTTTTTCAAAACCTACAACCTCTTTATAACGCTCAAATTTCAAATATTTAAGATTTAAAAAATTTGATAGATAGCCTATGTAAAGCACTGATTTTTCATGAGAATATCCGCTGCTAATTTCACCTTTAAGTTTTAAAATTGTTACAGATTCTCTAATAGAATATCCTTTTGACCCTTTTGGTGCAAAATTTAATAAACCTAGAATTGAAGTTAAGAAATAATGCTGATCAGGTCCAGCCCCTTTCCAGTCATGAGTAAATGTTCCAGACCACTTATCACTATTATATTTTACATCACCTAAAAGCTCGTCAAATATAGTTGGATTATTTAGAGATCTAACCAGTTCAATTCCTGTTTCAATATTTGTAAAATTTCTAGACCTAATAAGCTTTTTTATTTTAGCTGTATTTTTCTTTTCTTCTTTTGATAAACTCATTATTTTACAAAGTTTTTAGAAGTTTTAGTGCAAGTTTTTTATCCCTTACCATTGCTTTAACATTATCATTTCCATTTTTATTTATGTCCATATAAAGACTCATCAGTAAGTCATTTGGAATCTCATCAATCAACAAAAAAGAAACTAAATTCTTAGAATGATTTTTAGAGGATTTATAGTTTTTATTCATTAAATAAATATATAATCGTGAACATATTGTTGATAGTCTATCTACTCTTTTGGTTCCAGAGTCACCTTTAGACAAAGTAATAATATCAGTTTTTACATCCTCAAATTTTTCTGAATCTAATATTTCTTCCGGATTAATTAGCGTGCTTAGCTCATCATTTATAAAATTCATAAAGGATGATGTAGTTAAATCGTCCAGGGAACTTAACGCTATTGCTTCAACTAAATTTATCTTCTTTTTTAAATCCTTTATTGTTTTAATTTGTTCAAAAAATTGTGTTAGACTTCTAGGAGTTGTTCTTTCGGCATTTACTAGCTCTGGATAAGTTAAAACAAATGCAATACCGCGTTGATCAATATTATTGTCATTTGCCCATTCAGCCCATACTTTAGGATCAAATTTCAAAGTAGTATGAAGCATTCTTGTTAACATTGCCCCATCCATTGGTGTGACTGAATAATCTCCTCCTTCTGGATTTGCGGTAGCAACAATTTGCCATTTAGAAGGGAGCTTCCATGAGGATAATTCGAAATTTTGTAACAACTGCATGCAGCCTCTTAAAATCCTATCATCAGCACGATTTATATCATCTATTAAGAGAATACCTGGACCTTCTTCTTTTGGAACCCAATTTGGAGGACTATAAACAGTGTACTCATCGCCAGAAATTTTACCATCAGGATCAATAATATTAGGCATTCCGTGTAAATCTCCCATTTCTTCAAATTGAGCAGGAGCAATATAGGCGAATTTCCATTTTTTTTCTCTAGCAAAATCCCTGATCATTTGAGTTTTACCAAGGCCATGAGTTCCCCAAACACATATTGGAGTTCCTCGTTTGTTTTCAATATTTAACTGATTGTTTCTATCGAAAATATGCAATAGAATTTCTTTAATTTCTTTACTATTTCCTTTTTTACCGTATTCTAATAATTCTTCTGCCATCTAAATTTTAAATTTGATTTCATTAATTTATGAAATAAATTTAAATTATAGATAGTTTGTGAAGTACTTTTAAAACCCACTTACTTAAATTATGGCTTCTCCACGATTAGGCTTAAGTTTATCTCTAAAAAATTTCATATCATTTTTATACACTATTAAATAAACAGTATGATGAGATTCATTTATTATAAGATTTCCAGAGTCAATATATTCAACCTTACAAGAACTTATGAATTCGTTTAAATGAATTTGATAATGCTTTGCTATATGTAAACAATCTACACCTCTAAAATCCCATATTAGTTTAATTTTTTCTTCCAATAGTTAAGGCTTTGGAATTTTAAACATACTTTCTTTATTAGCCTTAGTATACCAATCTCCACCCATTCTAGCAACTAACTCTAACTTTTCGCTATCGATATTTCCTTCCGTATCTAAGTAATCTTTATTGATATGGATTTGAATAACTTTAGCTATTATTAACTGACCTGCTCCGCCAGACTCCCCAAGAGATACAATATTGTCCACTGTGCACTCAAATGAAATGGGAGATTCTAAAACCCTTGGCGGTTTAACTTTTAATGATGGTACTTCAGTTAAGCCAGTTTCAACAAACTCATTCACCCCTTTATCATATTCACGACTAGTTTGAGACATCTGCTCGACGATCGAATAATTAACCACGTTAATTACAACCTCTTTAGTTTCTTTAGCATTTTCTAATGTGTGTTTGGTGGTATTATCTCTGACCCTTCTTGATGGTGAAAAAATTAAAATAGGAGGGTTAGAGCTAAAAACATTAAAATAACTAAAAGGGCTTAAATTTACATTTCCTTTCAAGTCAACTGTACTTGCAAAAGCTATTGGCCTAGGAGCAACTGATGATAATAGAATTTTATGAACCTCTTTGGTGTCTAATTGCAACGGGTCTAATGATTTTACATTATCCATAAATTTTAATTTAAAGAGTTTTTAATAATTTAGTTTTTACTTCTCCAAAGCCAACTCTGATGGAGCCTTTTTTACAATACCCTCTCATAGTTACCGTATCATTATCTTCAATAAACTTCCTTGAACCACCTCCGTTTAAACTTACTGGTTTGGAGCCTGCCCAAGATAACTCTAGCATTGATCCATAAGAATTTTCATCTTTTCCACTAATAGTCCCTGAAGCCATCATATCCCCAACATTAACATTGCAGCCGTTACTTGTATGATGGGCTAATTGTTGGCACATATTCCAATACATATATTTGAAATTAGAATTACTAACCGTTGTTTCTTTTTGTTTTTCAGGCTGTATCGAAACCTCTAAGTTTATATCATAATTTTTTGCTCCGTCAAACTCTAGGTATGGCAGAACTTTAGGATCTTGTAAAGGGCCAGAAACCTTAAAAGGCTCAAGAGCTTCAAGCGTGATTACCCATGGAGAAATAGAAGACGCAAAACTTTTAGCTAAAAAAGGGCCTAATGGAACATATTCCCATTTTTGCATATCTCTAGCCGACCAATCATTAAATAATATCTTACCGAAAATAAATTTCTCTGCATCTTTTGTTGAAACAGAATCTCCTAAGCTAGATTTTTTACCTATAATAAACCCCATTTCTAATTCAAAATCTACTCTTGAGGATGCTTGAAATTGCGGATCAGTATTAGTGTTTAAAAGCACTTGCCCTTTAGGCCTGTGAATATCTTGACCGCTAAGGACAATAGAAGATGCTCTTCCGTGATACCCCACTGGCAGATGTTTCCAGTTAGGGAGAAGTGCATTCTTTGGATCTCTAAACATTGTGCCAATATTTGTAGCATGCTCAATACTTGAATAAAAATCTGTATAATCTCCGACCTTGACAGGCATATGCATTGTTACGTCTATTTGTTTAAAAAAAACAGACTCATTACTATTCAAAATAGATGAATTATCACAAAGCTCTTTTTGAATTATCTCTCTAACTTTTACGGTAATCTGTTTGCCAAGAGAAATAAAATCATTTAAATAAGTTGAGACGAACACTTCACTGTCAATATTTAATTTATCAAAAACCCCCAAAGAACTAACAGCATGTAGGTCTAAAACCATGTCACCAACTGCAATACCAATTTTCTTGTTTTTATTTATTAGAGAAAAAACTCCAAATGGTAGATTATAGATGCTAAAATCAGAATCTTTATCAATTTCAATCCAAGGTTGCATAATTTATTATTTTTTAATTAAATCTAATCCATCACAAATTAATTGATCAAGATCTTTATTTTTCTTTAGTTTAATTAGCTGTGAATATACTTCTGTTGCTAAAGTTATATCTTTATTATAAACTAGTTCATATAATTCTAATAAGATTAACCACTCATGTGGATAGTTTCTTTGAACCTCTCTAAAAACAACTTTAATTACTTTATAATCAAGTGATTTCTGCGATCTTAAATTTCTAACTTTACCGTATAACACATGTAGAGCTTTATCACTTTTGGAGTAAAGTATTTTACTTGTTTTTTTATTTGAAACAGAATAAATGTCATTAAAAGAATCTGTAGAAGCGGGTCCTGCAAAAGCAGATTTTACATTCTCACCAATAGCCATGTCGTAAACCCCCCAAGCTGGATCAAACAACACTTCTGATAAATAAGTAACTTTGCAACTTTCAAAAGAAATTAAAATTATTTTACCTTGTAAATCTCTTTTTCCAGTAATAATTTTCCCTTCAACTTTCACCCCTCCGACAAAATTAAGAACTGTTTTTTTACCTTCAATAATACCATATGTTTCTAAGTCTTTAGGAGACATGTCTTCAATGGAAATGTTTACACCCTCTAACTTGCCGATTGGGCTCCCAAAACCATCAGCATGACACTCTTTTCCATGTCCAATTAACTCTCTTCCATTAACTGATAGAGCTGAGGGTCCTTTAGTTTGAAAATATATAGGAGTCCCATTTAATTCAATGACATTTGTATATATCCCAGAAATTTCAATTCCTGTGCTTAATTCAATTGCTCCCATTTTTTTTGAAGCAATTAGTTTGGCTATTCCATTTAGCCCTCCATTTCTAAGAGACATTGTATTTGCAAATTCTTCTAACACGAAGCTAAGTCTAGAAAAATTTGGAATAACAAATAACTGCGGCTGCGTATTTGTTATATCAAAACTCACGGTAGCAGCTTTAATAGAGTAAGGGATTTTCTTTACACTTTTTTTAAGACAGGCCTGACTTTCTTCAATTGAAGACAATAGTCCAGCCCCATATATTTTAGGACTTGCAAGTACTCCAATTAATCCATATTCAACCGTCCACCAATGAAGGTTTCTGATTTTTGCCATTTCCGAAAGCTCACCCATCTGGTTTTGTAAATTATTAACGCTTTCAGTGGCTTGTTGTATGTCTATTTCTTTAGAATTAGGGTTTTCTTTTAGTATAGATAACAATCTAATTGCTTCATACATCTCATCATCTTTAGGTGAAGAAATCGCCTTGCTTCCCACCTCTCCTAATCGTCTTAAATACTCTGAATATTCAAGGTTAGCAATAATTGGAGCGTGTCCAGCGGCTTCGTGTATGATATCAGGGGCTGGTGTGTATTTTATATGATCGATTGTTCTGATTTCAGATGAAATAACTAGAACGTTATAGGATTGGAACTCCATGAATGCATTTGGAGGAATGAAACCATCTACAGCTACTGCTGCCCACCCTATGCCTTTTAGAATCCTATTCATCCCTTCCATTTCGGGGATGAAATCCTCATCAATACCAGTTTTTCCTAATCCATCTATATAGCATTCGTGAGCAATTTCTTTTAAAGAACTTACGTTTAATCTCATCACATATCTCCATACGGCTTGATTCTGCGAAGTATACTCCCCATAGGGCTGCTTGAGAATAAACTTATGTAAATACTTAGGCAGCTTTTTTGTTACACTATTGAGTTTCAATTTTTCTGATATTAAGAGAGGACACTTAATGCATAATTACAAAGTCCCTCTGTTTTGTTGTTCTCTTTCAATTGCTGAAAAAAGAGCTTTAAAATTACCTTTACCAAACGATTGAGCTCCTTTTCTTTGAATAATTTCAAAAAACATTGTGGGTCTATCTAAAACAGGTTTAGTAAAAATCTGTAATAAATACCCTTCTTCATCCCTATCAATTAGAATTCCGTGTTTTTTTAAGGTATTAATATCCTCATCTATTTCGCCAACTCTATCCAACAAGTCATCGTAATATGTTTCAGGGACATATAAAAACTCTACACCTCTATTTTTCATTTCCATAACAGTCTCAGCGATATTATCTGTTGCTAACGCAAGATGCTGTACACCCGCTCCATTATAAAAGTCTAAATATTCTTCAATTTGAGATTTTTTTATTCCGTCTGCAGGTTCATTGATAGGAAATTTTATTCTTCCATTTCCATTGCTCATTACTTTGCTCATAAGCGCAGTAAATTCAGTAGAAATATCCTTGTCATCAAATGAAATTATTTGAGCAAACCCCATGACTTCTTGATAAAATTTACACCAGATATTCATTTCATCCCAGTCTACGTTACCAACGACATGATCAATATACTTTAATCCAACATTATTTGGATTGTAGTGCGACTCCCACTTTCTATAACCTGGCAAAAACACGCCAGAGTAATTTTTTCTTTCTATAAAAAGGTGAATGGTTTCTCCATAAGTGTAAATTCCAGATTTAATTACAGTCCCATTTTCGTCTTCTTCTTTTACTGGTTCTAAATATGGTTTCGCACCTCGCTTTACGGTCTCATTAAATGCTTTTGTTGCATCTTCAACGTGTAGTGCTATTATTTTCACGCCATCCCCATGGTTATCAATGTGTTTATTGATCTCACTACCTTTTTCTAATGAGGTTGTTAAAACTAACCTAATCTTGCCTTGCTTTAACACGTAAGAAGCTAAGTCTTTTTTTCCAGTCTCAAGACCTGCATATGCTTCCGATTGAAATCCAAATGCAGTCTTATAATAGTGAGCGCTTTGTTTTGCATTTCCTACATAAAACTCAATGTAGTCTGTCCCCATAATTGGAAGAAAATCTTGAGCATCACTAAATATTTTTTTTATTTCAAAATTGAAATTTTGTAATTCTTCTATACTTTTTGTTGACTCCATTTTTATTTTTTATTTAACCATGACGTGTGATAAGAGCCTTCCGTAATTTTAACGGCTTCTTCAGTCACCATTAAGGGGCTAAAGGTATCAACCATTACTGCGAGCTCTAAAGTTTCTTTTTTACCAATACTCTTTTCCATTGTTCCAGGATGAGGTCCATGAGGGATTCCAGCTGGATGTAATGTTATATTTCCTTTGTCAATATTATTTCTACTCATAAAGTCTCCGTCTACATAGTAGATAACCTCATCTGAATCTATATTACTGTGATTGTACGGCGCGGGCACAGATTTTGGATGATAATCATACAGTCTAGGCACAAAAGAACAAATAACAAATTTATTAGTCTCAAAAGTCTGATGTACCGGAGGTGGTTGATGAATTTTCCCTGTTATTGGTTCAAAATCATGTATTGAAAATTTATATGGGAAGTTATATCCATCCCAGCCTACAACGCTAAATGGGTGAGCAGCATAAATATACTCATGAATCATGTTTTGCTTTTTCACCTTAATCATAAAATCCCCAGTTTCATTATAAGTCTCGATTTCTGATGGCGGATGTATATCTCTTTCACAATATGGAGCACCTTCAACGTGTTGCCCAAACCAGTTTCTATACCTTTTAGGAGTGTATATAGGACTTTTTGACTCTATAATGAATAAGCGATTGTCTTCATCTTTAAATTCAATTTGATAAATTATCCCTCTTGGGATTACTAAATAATCCCCGTACTTAAAGTTTATATTTCCAAGAACTGTTCTTAGCTTTCCAGACCCTTTGTGTACAAATATTACTTCGTCAGAGTCGGTGTTTTTATAAAAATATTTTGTTAATGATTTTCTTGGTGCGGCCACTATAATTTGGCAATCAGAGTTAGTTAAAACGCATTTTCGACTCTCTAAGTAATCGTCATGAGGAACTGCTTTAAAACCGTCTAATCTTATGGATTTCATGTTTTTGGAAACAGCAATCTTAGGAGAAACATCATAGGAATTTAATATTTCCTTTACTTGAGTAGGTCTTTGTGTGTGATACATCAATGAGGACATTCCTTCAAACCCAATTGTTCCAAACAGCTCTTCGTAATAAAAATTTCCTTTATCGTCTTTAAAAACAGTGTGTCTTTTCGGAGGAATTATTCCTAATTTATGATATCTAGGCATAATAGAATATTAAATAATTATCAACAATAAAGATAGGTAATTTCAAATTATTGGAATACAAAATAATTACATTATAACTAAACATGCCCCTTTTAAGATATTGATATGATAAATTTTAATTAAAAAAAACTTATTTTTTGTTATTTATGCAATTTTTGACAAAAATCAGTGTACAGGGTTTTGCCATAACGCATGCTGTTTTTACTTAAAAACTTTTATATTTTTCTTGGAGTTTTAATTTAAAAAAAAAGACTGCATATTTTTCTACAGCCTTTTTTTATTTAAAAAATATACTTCTATTTTAAGCCTTAGGATTAGCTCCATATTTATTTTCTTCTTGATCTCCTTCAGTACAAAATAGAACTATTAACCAAATTGCACCTATGAAAGGAATAAAAGCTATAAAATAGAACCATCCAGATTTTCCTACATCATGTAATCTTCTTACAGTTAATGCAAAAGAAGGTATTATGTGGGCTAGAGCTACTAAAAAAGTAATCAATCCATAGCCTATCATTTCCATTGCAAGCCCTAATAAATTGTCAAGGACTACAGCTAAAATTGATATAATATAATAAAAAAGTATAAAGTACCAATATTCCGATCTTCTTGCTCTTCCAGAAAAATTTGTGTAATTGTTTTGAATTGCATTTAAATAGTGCTTAATCATAATATAATTTTTTAAGGTTTAGATTGCTATGATACTTCAAATTATAAATTACAACACTGAATATCCGTAAATTAATGCGCACTCTTTTAAAAAATGTTTTAATTATTTGAGTTTTTGTATAAAAACTTGAAAAAGAGAACAAACAAAATTAGTATACTAGATACAATATTTGCAGCGATTATAGAAAAACTATTTATTAGTATTCCATAGCTTAACCAAAAGCATGTCCCTATCATCATTGCAATATACATTGTTGTAGAAATATCTTTAGTCTGCTTTGTCTTCCAAATCTTTACTACCTGTGGAAAAAAAGATGACGTAGTAAAAATAGCAGCAATTAAGCCAATAATCTCAATATTAATATTCATTATTCACCCATTACTGGAAACCCACGATCTCTCATTAACGCTTCTATTTTAGCATCTCTCCCTCTAAATAGTCTGTATGCTTCTGCAGGGTCTATTGAATTTCTTGGAGCAAAAAGATAATCTACTAATTTTTTAGCAACATCTTTGTCGTAAAACCCTCCTGGAGCTTCTGCAAATGCTTCAGAAGCATCAGCAGTTAATACATCAGCCCACATATACCCATAATAAGCAGTTGCATATCCTTCACCAGAGAAAACATGTCCAAAATGTGGTGTTCTATGCCTCATTGGAAGCTCTGAAGGCATTTTAAGATCAGCTAATGTTTCTCTTTCAAATTTGTCAACATCGATATTCTCAGGATCCGCTAAATGAAATTTCATATCCATTATCGCTGATGCTAAGTATTCGGTAGTTCCAAATCCTTGGTTAAAAGTGGAAGCTTTTTTAATTTTAGCCACTAATTCTTTAGGCATAGGTTGTCCAGTATCATTATGCACTAAAAATTGATTTATAACTCTATCTGTAGAAAGCCATCTTTCTAGTAGTTGAGATTGAAATTCGGTATAATCTCTAACTCCACCATTTAAAGTTGGGTATTTTACATTAGAAGAGAAAAAATGTAAAGCATGTCCGAATTCATGGAAAAAAGTGGTTGCATCATCCCACGAAACCAGTAAAGCTTCCCCAGGAGCAGGCTTTACAAAATTAGAATTATTAGATGCTAATACATTAGTTTTTCCGTCAAGAGTGGTGTGGCTCCTATAGGTTGTTGCCCAAGCGCCAGATCTTTTACCTTGTCTAGCGTATGGATCTAAATACCATAATCCGATATGCTCTCCGCTTGTTTTATCTTCAACTTCCCAAACATTTACATCTTCATGAAAAACTGGAACTGTTCCTTTTTCAAGTGCTGTAAATTTAAAATTAAATAATTCTCCTGCCACATAAAACATAGCATCTGTTAATTTATCTAGTTGTAAATATTGCTTCACTTCATCAGAATCTAAATCATATTTTATTTTTCTAACTTTTTCAGAGTAAAATCTATAATCCCAAGGTTCTATTGTTATTTTATCGTTACTGGTATCATCAGCAACTTTTTGCATATCAGCAACTTCTTCATTCACTCTAGCAATCGCTGCAGGCCATACCGCTTCCATCAATTCCATTGCATTTTCTGGAGTTTTAGCCATTCTGTCCTGAAGTCTCCACTGAGCATAATTATCATGCCCTAATAAACCAACTCGTTCTTTCCTTAATCGTAATATTTCAGCAATAATTTCATTATTATCAAACTCATCACCATTGTCTCCTCTAGAATAATAGTTTTTCCATACAACTTCTCTTATTTTTCTATTTGTTGAATAAGTTAACAATGGGGCCATGGAAGATCTAGTATTTGTAATTGCATATTTATCTTCAAAACCTTTGTCTTTAGCTATATTACTTGCAGACTTTATAAATCCACCTGACAAACCACCAAGCTGTGTTTCATCTAAATAGGTAACATAGTTTTCTTCATCGTGTAAAACATTGTTAGAGAAGTCATTATATAAACTAGAAAGCTCTAGATTAATTTCTGCATATCGTTGTTTTTTATTTGCATCTAATGCTGCTCCGCTCATTGCAAAACTTTTATAAGTTAGATCTAAAACTCTTTGTTGATCGCTTTTTAGAGGTTGTAACAATGAATTATCATAAACAGTTTTTATTCTTTTAAATAATTTTTCGTTTTGGCTAATTTTAGACGAGTATTCAGAAAGTTTTGGAGCTAAATCTCCTTGAATTGTTCTAAACTCCGGGCTTGACATATTACTTGATAAAATTCCATAATAAGAATAAACATCATCTAAAAGCTTTCCAGATCTCTCCATTTCCTCAATTGTATTTTCAAATGTTGGCGAATCTAAATTATTTGCAATTTTATCAATATCCATCAGACTTATCTCCATGCCAGACAGCATAGCTTCTTTAACCAATTCAGGATTCATTTTATCAAATTGAGGTACCCCTCCAAAATCAGCTGTTTTATCAGACCATTGTTGTGCCATTGGATTAGATTTTAAAGAATCTTTTATATTAACAACAGCTGTATTATTGCAGTTCACTAAAAAAAAAGAACTTATAGATAGTAATAATAATTTTTTCATTTTTTTCATTTTAAGGATGGTTAAAGTTAACAAATAATATAACTCAAAATTAATTTCTTGATAATATATGAAATTAGTTTAATTATATTTGAATATAAATCAAAACTAGATCCAGTGAATAAAATATTAATTTACGTCATAGTGTTTTCTATCTTCTCCTGTAATAATACCACAGATTCTAATGTGAATCATTATGGAGAAAAAATTTCCACTAAAAACATATCTGACTTTAAAGAGGTTAAGCAGCTAGCAAAAAAACAAGGATCTGTTGACGCTAAAATAGAAGGCACCATTATATCAACATGTTTAAACAAAGGCTGCTGGATGAATGTTAGGGTAAACCAGGACACTATTCTTGTGAGATTTAAAGATTACGGATTTTTTGTACCAAAAGAAGGGCAAGAAAACAAGCAAGTAATTATGAGAGGGGCGGTAAAAACGGACACCATAAGCGTAGAGATGTTAAGACATTATGCAGAAGACGCTAAACTTAGTATTGAAGAGATAAATAAAATTACTGAACCAGACTATAGTCTTTCTTTTTTAGCGGATGGAGTTATTATAAAATAACAATCTAAATAACTGTAATTTTTATTTTTTTAGAAATATTATCTGAGGCATTTCCAACAAAAACAACATACTCTCCTTTTTCTATATTCCAATCAGAAATTGTCTCATCATAAAAAGCAAGCTTATCCATTGTAATATAAATTTCAACTATTTTGGATTCTCCTTTTAAAAGAGATAGCTTTTTAAATCCTTTTAATTCTTTCATAGCTCTGTTTACTTTTGAGTTCTCTTTCCCTATATAAACTTGAATAACTTCTGCACCCTGAACACCACCAGTATTTTCTACGCTGCAACTTATTTTAATAGTATCTGCTGATTTGTAATTTTTTTTGTCAGAAATTATATTCGATAATTTAAAAGAGGTGTAGGATAATCCATGGCCAAATGCAAATTCAGGTTTTATCTTTTTAGTATCGTTCCAGCGGTAACCCACTAAAATGTCTTCTTTATAATATTGATTTTCTCCATCTCCTGGATAAGACAATTTACCATAATAATGGGCAGCATTATCCGATAGTTTTTTAGGAAAAGTAAAAGGTAATTTACCCGAAGGATTAGCTCTTCCACTTAAAATTGAAGCTAAAGCATTTCCAGCTTCGCTACCCAAATACCATGACTGTACTATTGACTTTATTTTATCCCTCCAAGGCATGCTGACTGCATTTCCGCTAATTAAAATGACTGATATGTTTTTGTTAACCTTAGCGATAGAGCCTATTAAATCATCTTGGTTATAAGGCAGATTATAATACTGTCTATCCGCACCTTCAGAATCCTGAGAATTGTTTTTATTTAAGCCTCCAATGAACAAAACAACATTTGCTTTTTCAGCGATAGACAAAGCTTCTTTTTTTAATTCTTCATTTCTTTTTTTATTATTTGATTCTGAACTGTAACCTTGAGAATATATAATTGTTGCATTTATAAAATGTTTACGCAGGCCTTCAAGAGGAGATATTTCATTAGCCACTTTTAACTCAGAAGAACCACCACCGATAGTCATAGATTTTGTTGCATTTTCTCCAATAACAGCTATTGTAATATTTGTTGAACTATTAATTGGTAAAAAACTATCTGAGTTTTGCAATAAGACAATGCCTTCAGTCGCTACTTTGTAAGCTGTATTGGAGTGTGCTTTAGTATTAATACTTCCAAAAGGGCGATTTTTATTTAAAGATGTTCTATACATCAATTTTAGTATCCTTTTTACTTTATCATCAAGATTATACTCTTTAACCTCCCCAGAAATTATTTTATCTAAAAAAGCTTTACCTAAGAAATTATTATTGTATGGAAACCTTTTTGACAAATTACTGTCTGAAGGAGTTCCCATTTCAATATCTAGCCCGTTATAAATTGACTCTAAAGTACTATGCGTCCCTGCCCAATCTGATATTACCACTCCGTCAAACCCCCATCTATTTTTTAAAATATCATTAAGTAAAATTTGATTATGACAGCAATGCTGTCCTCTAAACTTATTATACGCACCCATTATGGACCAAGATCCTCCATCTATTATCGCAGCCTTAAATGCAGGTAAATAAATCTCATTTAAAGCCCTGTCACTTACCTCTACATTTATGTGACCTCTCCAATGCTCTTGGTTATTAAGCGCATAATGCTTCACGCTTGTTGCAACACCACTTTGTTGAACTCCTTGAATATAAGGAACAACCATAGTTGATGCTAAAAATGGATCTTCACCCATGTATTCAAAGTTTCTTCCATTTAGAGGGGTTCGATAGATGTTTACACCAGGACCAAGTAAGATATCTTTTTTTCTATATCTTGCTTCTTCCCCTAAACTTATCCCGTATTCTTTGGATAAACCTGGATTAAAAGTAGCAGCTAGACATGTTAATGCAGGGAATGCAGTTACATAATCGTTAGTCCAATTTGCATAATCCCAATTATCCCAATTCATTTCCGGTCGGATTCCATGAGGCCCATCAGACATCCATAGCTCTGGAATACCCAATCGAGGAACTCCACTGGAACTAAACTTAGACTGTGCGTGGCACATTGCTATTTTTTCTTCGACCGTTAAAAGGGAAATAATACTATCTATTTTAACTGTAATAGCTTTATCTATTTCATTTAAGGTTTGCGCTTTTAAGCTTTTAACACACAAAATAAAAATACTAAAAACAAGTAGTTTTATTAAGCTCTTTTTTGAGATCGATTTCATATGATTTACTATCATTTATTTAGAGTAGGCCTAACATTAATTATTCCTTTCAAACGAATATCTTTACTAGAAGAACCTATATGAATTTCAAAATCACCAGTTTCGACGATATACTTTTGTTTTGAGGTACTATAGTGTCGTAAATCGTTAATTGCATTGAATTCAAATTCAATTATTTTTTCACCTCCTTTATCCAAAGAGACTCGCTGAAAACCTCTAAGCTGCTTAATTGGCATATGGATAGGTGAACTAACATCTTTTATATAGACTTGAACAACTTCATCCCCGTCATAAAACCCAGTATTTTTAATTTTAAATGAGATTTTAAAATTTTCTTTATCACTTATTCTGGTCTTATTTACTTTTAGGTTAGAATATTTAAACTCTGTATAACTCAATCCATGCCCAAATGGATAAAGCGCATCCCCTTTAAAATATCTGTAAGTAAAACCATTCCCCGCACGCATGTTATAATCTTTAAAATTAGGTAAATCAGAAGTTGATTTATAGAAAGTCACGGGTAACTTACCGCCAGGATTATATTCTCCAAATAATACACTAGCTATAGCATCACCACCTCTTTGGCCAGGATACCATGCCATTAAAATTGCTTCTAACTCTTCTTCTAAGCCATTTAATGCAATTGAGCTTCCAGCCATTAAAACTAATACCACAGGAGTACCTGTTTCCATCATTTTTTTAATTGCATTTTGTTGAATTTTAGGCAACTCAATCGTTGTCCTATCTCCATTATAAAACCCTTCAACATTTATACCTCCGGGCATTTCTTCTCCTTCCCAAGTTGCATCCAAACCACCAATAAAAATTGCTAAATCTGATTTTTTAACATCATCAAGGATTGAGTCATCTAATATATTTATACTATTTTCTCCGACATTTACTAAATCAACTCCTTTGTAATAAGTTATTTGAGTATTTGGTGATAAATAATTCTTTATTCCTTTAAGCGTAGTTACTGGATTAGACGGCGTACCATGATAATTTCCGAGTAAAGAATTTATGTTATCTGCATTTGGCCCGACAATTGTAATTTGCTTAACAATATCTAAATTAATTGGTAAAACACCTTCATTTTTTAATAGAGCCATTGAACTAAGGGCTGTTTTTAAAGATAATTCATCGTGTTTTTTACTATTATTTATTTCATAAGGAATTTGCGCATATGGAACAACTTTAGGGGGGTCAAACATTCCTAACTTCATTCTAGCTAGAAACAATCTATAAACAGCAATGTCAATTTCCTTTTCAGTAATTAAACCTAATTTCACAGATTTATTTAAATGATTTTGATAGATACTACCACAATTTAAATCACACCCATTTATTACACCTAACGCTGCAGATTCTGCAGGAGTTTTAACTATTTTATGATTTGCATGAATATCATTAATCGCTCCACAATCGGAAACAACATATCCTTCAAAACCCCATTTGTCACGAAGAATGTATTGTAGTAAGAATTGACTAGCGCTAGCTGATTCTCCATTTACTCTGTTATAAGCCCCCATAACTGAATAAACATTTGCGTCAACAACTAAATCTTCGAATGCGGGTAAATAGGTTTCCCAAAGATCTCTATCATCTACATTGACATTAAAAAAATGCCTTTCTGATTCTGGCCCATTATGTACAGCAAAATGTTTCGCTGTAGCTATTAATTTCATGTACTTGGGGTCATTTCCTTGCAAGCCTTTAACAAATTGAATTCCTATTTGTCCTGTTAAATAAGGGTCTTCTCCATAAGTTTCATGACCTCTTCCCCATCTTGGATCTCTAAAAATATTAATATTTGGCGACCAGAATGTTAATCCTTTATACTGGCTATAATCATTATTTCTAATTGCTTCATGATGTTTTGCTCGAGCTTCATCACTTATTGCTGTTGCAACATCAAATATTAGATCGGTATTAAAGCTAGCTGCCATTCCAATTGCTTGTGGAAATACTGTTGCTGTTCCAGCTCTTGCAACTCCATGTAAACACTCATTCCACCAATTATATTCTAAAATACCTAATCTTTGAATAGGGGGCGAATTATTACCTAGCTGAGAGATCTTTTCTTCAAGACTCATTTTATCAACTAAAGCTGATGTACGAGTTTCAAAATCTAAGGATAGATCAAGATGACTGTTTATAATATTAGCATTTACATTTTGAGCGTCTAAATTATTGGTTAAATAAAAAAGACAAATAGCTAGAAAAACTTTTTTCATTCACAAATTATACTTTGATTAATCTTTTAACTTTTTTATTAACTTTTGAATTTGAATTTGCTGTTCTTTAATGGCATTAATTAGGACGGGGATAAGACCTTGATAATTAACTGATAAAGTTCCTTCTGAGTCATTAGCTTTTTTCACTAATTCAGGGAATAGTTCCATTACTTCTTGCGCGAGAAGCCCTATTTTTATTTCATTATTTCCGCTGTTTATTGAATATTTTTTACCATCTAAAAGAAGAATTTTAGAAAGGGCACTACTAATCGATGCGATATTAGATTTTAATCTAATATCCGAATTAATGGTCAGGTCACCAGATAAAGTCGCGGAACCATCATAGTTCACTATAAAAGCATTGGAAGGATTTTCACCACCAACTCCATTAGAGGAGTTTAAATCTCCATTCCCAATCACAAAAGCAACCCCAGGGTTAGACCCTGTGTATTCTCCATCCGCATAATAATATCCCCCATAATTGTCTGGATCTACTGTAGTATCTCCAATTCCAGCAGCATTATTTACCCCAATAGCAAGCATTCCAAAATTATCTGCAGTGGTTGATATACCTAGCGCAGCTGAGGCTTGATTTAATGCTGAGGTATTTTTATTAGAGGTGAAAGAACTTCTTCCTGAAGCAGTAGTTTGCACTCCCATAGCAGTAGCGCTTCCAGCTGTTCCAACATCAGCACTTGTGTCTCCGGCTACATTTTGATACCCAGAAGTAAAGTTTGTTGTTCCCCAAGCGATATTTTCTTGTCCTAAAGAAACAGATCCAGCTCCAGCTGCATGATTTTTATATCCAATAGCCATCGCACTAGCTCCTTCCGCCCAATTTTCTTTTCCAAGAGCAATTGAAGAATCTCCAGTAGCATAATTGTAGTTTCCTAAAGAAACGGATGCTTGTCCACTAGCGGTATTTCTAAACCCTGTTGCGGTAGATATATTTCCAATAGCTCTAGAAGCCCATCCTGCGGAGAATTGACCAACGTTTCCACCGTCAATACCTCCAGCAGCACCTACTTGCGGTCCAGATAGCGTATTAAACCCTAACGCAACGCCACCAAGTCCAGCAGCTCTATTGTATGCGTTTGCGGCAAATGATCCCCATCCTGCAGCGCCCATTCCTTCACTAATAGTAGACCAGTTTCCATCCCCACCTGTATATAGAGGGTGTCCAGATTCCGTGAAACCACCAAATGATTGTGCTGCATCTTCAGGTGTTTTTT